>JBEGPG010000057.1:0-16439 GCA_041181585.1 Actinomycetota bacterium | reverse complement strand
CCGCGAACACCGCTCGGACCATCAGAAAGCGTCATCGAGCGAAGCCCGATTGATGGAATAGCGTACGTCTTCCACATGGTTTCGCCGGAAACAACGCGAGCCTTTTCGGCGAGAGTCAGTTTGGAAACAAGTGAGGTGATTTCTGCAGGCAGGCTAGTCATGCTAGAAAATTTACCAGAAAACCTATCGCTTGATTGGTTTTTGAGATAACAACTTCATTGCGTATTCGAATGGCTCACACATGTCGAAGTCATCATCTAGCAGCCACTGTGTCTGCAATCCATCCCAAAGTGCAATCAGGATCGAAGCTCGAATTCGATCCTCGTGGGTAACGGTCTTTCGCAAATCGCCCTGAGCGAGCGTCATGGCAAACGATTCACGAATCCGCGAGTAGCGCTGCAGAAAATACTGATGCGCCGGATGTGAACGGTCGGTTGCTTCGCCAACCAGGTTTGCCCAAAGTCTAGTCAAAGGCTCGGCCTCAAGGTTCTCCAGCATCTGCTCATAGAAAGCTTCGGTCCAAAGCTTGGTTTCCAACGCCTGGTTCAGCGTCTGGTTTTCTTCTCGGCTCTCTACAAGTGCTAACAACAATGCTTGTTTGGTAGGGAAGTGGTGCAGCAGCCCCGCCTGCGACAACCCGCACTCTCTGGCGATTTCGCGCATCGACGTGGCGTGGTAACCCAAGCGACCGAAAACATCTATCGCGTGAAGCAAAACCTCTTCACGCTTGGCGTCCCCCTTGGCATAAGTGCCACGCTTTTTCTGTTCGGTCACTCAAGAAAGATACATCAGTTAGCCTTGAACCCATGACCGATTCCAAACTTCGCACATCACTGATTTTGCTAATCGGCGCGCTCGGAGTGCTTCAACCTCTTTCTCTAGACCCATACCTTCCAAACATCGCCAGCATCGCGAGCGACCTCAAGGTAGCAGAATCGCTCATCCAGCAAAACCTGACTTTTCTTACGCTAGGCATTTCAATCGGAACGGCTGTTGCCGGCCCGCTCAGCGACGCCATCGGTCGTCGACGCCCAATTCTGTTCGCCCTGATCGGCTACATCGGTGCCGCTCTGCTATCGGCAACTGCCACCAACGTGGAACTGTTCTTCACCGGCCGCGTGCTTCAGGGATTCTTCGCTGCATCGTGCCTCGTGGTCTCGAATGCCATGCTTCGTGACCTACATTCGGGGCTTCAGCTAATCCGAGCTCTAGGTCTATCCATGGCGCTAATGGCCAGCACCTGGTTCCTTGGTCCCGCCTATGGTTCGGTGTTGCAGTACTTCACAAACTGGCGCGGCCTTGGCTTCCAGCTGAGCATTCTGGCGGCCTTCCTGTTTGCGCTCATTCTCTGGAAACTCCCCGACACCATGAGCGCCGAAGATCGCACCAAATCAACCGCGAGGGAAGTTTCGTCTAGATTTCTTCACCTGCTCAAAGACCGCGTGTTTCTTGGGTTGGTCGTGGTTCAGGTAACCATTAGCGTTTCGCTCTTTGCTTACCTGAGCGTAAGCCCATTCGTGTACGGCAACCCTTACGGCGTTGGGGCAACCCAGGTCGGTTTGTTCATGGCCCTCAACTCGGTTGGCGCCTACACCGGAGCCCAACTAGGATCGCGCTTCAGCCAGAGATTCAAGCCCCAGTATGTGCTTCTAACTGGCCTAATCGTTGGCGCAATCGCTGGGCTAGTTCTAATCGCAACTGCACTATTCAAGCTCGACTTCGTGATCTTCACTTCGGCACTCGCAATCTTCACCCTAGGATTTGGAATTACCATCACGCCATTGATCGGCCTGGCCGTCTCCTCGCACCCAGAGGAAGCGGGCACCGCGAACGCCGTCATCGCAGTTTCTGGAACCCTTGCTACCACCATCGCCGGTGGTTACTACGCCATCATCGATCACACTTCGGCAATCGGAATCGGACTTACCCAGTTCGGCTTCATGGCATTCGGAATTCTGGTGCTATTTGTTGTAGTTAAGCCAAACCAGTTGGAGGCACTGAAGTGACCAACCTCGACGATCTGATCGCGACCGCCCACAAACTACGCACCCCCGGTGGCTGCCCATGGGATGCCGAGCAGACCCACGAATCTCTCCTCACCTACCTTCTTGAAGAGACCTATGAACTCATCGACGCGGTCCAAAGCAAAGACCCACAAGCCATCAAAGAAGAACTCGGCGACGTTCTCTATAACGTGATCTTCCATTCCGACATCGCCGAGGCCAACGGTGAATTCAATATTCAAGACGTTGCCAAGTACATGGAAGACAAAATGAAGTCTCGCCATCCACACGTCTTCGGCACCGAAGACGAAAAGCAAGAATTCGCAGCCAAAACTGGTGAAGACGTAATGAAGAGCTGGGACAACCATAAGAAGAAGGAGAAGCCGGAGCGTGAATCCGTTCTCGATGGCATGCCGCTAACCCTGCCTTCCTTAGCCCTTGCCAACAAGGTGATCGGCAAAGCCGAAAAGCTCGGAGTACTTGAAAGCGGCCAGAGCCCACTTGCCATCGACACCGAAGAACAACTCGGCACGCTGCTTCTTACCATCGTGTCCGCTGCCCGAGCCAACGGTATCGATCCTGAAATGGCGCTTCGAAAGAGCGTAACCGACCTCATGTCGGACATTCGTAAGTTTGAAGTTCTCGAGGCATCCGACGCCGGGGTTATCGCCAAGGAGCTCTAGGCTCTGGCAAACTTGATACGTGGCTAACCAAGTAAACCCTCCTCGCGGCATGCGCGACTTCCTTCCAGAAGACAAGCGCGCTCGCGATCTTGTGCTCGGGAAGATTCGTTCTACCTACGCGGCTCGTGGTTACCAGGAGATTGAGACTCCGGCGCTCGAGGATTTGGCTCGACTAACTTCGGGTCAGGGTGGCGACAACGAGAAGCTTGCATTCCGAGTAATGAAGCGCGGAGCCGAGTTGGATGAAGCACTCGCTTCGCAAGGTGAGTTGGCCGATCTTGGTCTTCGCTATGACCTGACAGTTCCACTGACTCGTTATTACGCCACCAACCGAACTTCGCTTCCTTCCGTGTTCAAGGCCATACAGACAGGACCGGTTTGGCGAGCCGAGCGACCACAGAAGGGTCGTTACCGTCAATTCGTGCAGTGTGACATCGACATCATTGGTGACTCGTCGGAGTTGGCTGAGATCGATTTGCTGTCGTCGTCGTTGGCCGCATTGGATGCCCTTGGGCTTTCCGATGCAGTGATTCGTGTGAACCACCGCTCGCTATTGGTATCGCTATTGGATTCGCTTGGTGTTCCAACCGAGTCTCACGCTTCGGCCATGATCACGATCGACAAGCTAGACAAGATTGGCGCCGATGGTGTTGCTGCCGAACTTGAAGAACGATTTGGGGTTGGCTCAGCCTTCAGTACCTGGATTGCCGCTCTCGATGTTTCGGTGATTCCGGCAGAGTTATCGACAATCTTCTCGGTCATCGATGCTTCGCGTTTGAAGTATGACCCGACTCTGGTTCGCGGAATGGGTTACTACACAGGCCCGATCTTTGAGATTGAACACCCTGGCTCTGGTTCTTCAATCGGTGGTGGCGGTCGCTACGATGGCATGGTCGGAAAGTGGCTTGGTCAAGAGGTTCCTGCCGTTGGTATATCGCTCGGATTCGAGCGTGTGATGGATCTCGTGGATGTTTCCGCGCTGGCCTCCGCGTCGGATGCTGTGGTGTTGGTGCTCGAAGGCGAAGTGCTGGCAAAGGCCATCGAGATTCGTGATTCGCTAATTGCGCAAGGGTATCGAGTTCGCTTTGAGAACCGCCCCAAGAAGTTGAACAACCTTCTGGAATCGATGGCGGCTAACGGTTTCACGCACTTCGCAATCCTGGACGAAGCCACAGAGGCGCTCGAATTGCGCCAGATTTCAGCCAACTAACTCTCGGTTTACCTCTCGGTATTACTATCTAACAAGGACAATCAGAGAGACCAGTAGTGAACAAAACAAAAAAAGGTTCTGGCTTTAAGCGCACCTCGGCCCTTACCCTCGGAGCCTTGGGCATCGTCTATGGAGACATCGGTACCAGCCCAATCTATGCATTCAACGAAGCGGTCCATGCCGGTGGGCACACCAGTGAGGCAATTCTCGGAGTTCTCTCGTTAGTCTTCTGGACCCTAACCATAGTTGTTTCAATCAAGTACCTAGTCTTTGTTTTGAACGCAGACAACAAGGGCGAAGGTGGAACTCTCGCGCTTTTCTCTCAGCTTTCTACGCGCATCAAAGAGGGCAGAAAAGGAATCTTCGGTTTTACGGTATTCATTTTTCTATTGGCAGCTGCGCTCGAATTCTCCGACGGCATTCTGACCCCTGCGATTTCGGTGCTATCGGCGGTTGAAGGTCTAAAGACCGTAAACCCAGACCTAGAGTTCCTAGTTGTTCCGGTGACGGTTTTGATTCTCGCGGTCTTGTTTATTTTCCAGTTCAAGGGAACTCATAAGATTGGTGCGATTTTTGGTCCGGTCATGATTGTCTGGTTCCTCAGTATCGCGTCTATCGGTACATTCCAGATCCTTCAAAATCCAAAATCACTCGTAGCACTAAATCCTGCCTATGCCTTCGAATTTGTTCAGCATCACGGGCTAAACACCCTCTTCGTAATGTCTTCTGTAATTCTTGCGGTTACTGGTGCTGAGGCATTGTTCTCAGACCTCGGACACTTCGGTAAGGGGCCGATTCGTCTTGGTTGGTTTGGATTAGCTGGATTGGCACTGCCTCTGAACTACTTTGGGCAGGGTGCGCTTATTCTCCGCAACCCCGAAGCCGTTGGTAATAGCTTCTTCGGAATGGTTGGGCCTGGGCTTCCAGCCTTGCTATTGCTGCTGATTACCGCAATGGCGACAATCATTGCCTCCCAGGCATTGATTAGTGCTGTTGCATCGCTCACCAGCCAGGCGGTTCAACTTGGCTACCTGCCACGTATTCGAATCAAGCACACTAACCGAGAAGAACGCGGTCAGATTTATGTGCCGTTCGTAAACACAATCGTTGGTATCGGGGCAATTGCGCTAGTAGTGATTATGAAAAGCTCAACTGCGTTGGCAGGAGCCTATAGCTTTTCCATTGCCGGAACCATGTTGGTAACCACTGTTGGGTTGCTTATCCTTACGACCGGGAAGTGGCAAGCTCAGCGCTGGTTCCTTACTCCGATCTTCACTGTGTTCCTACTGCTAGATCTAACACTCTTCATCTCGAGCGCAAACAAACTACTCACGGGCGCTTGGCTACCGTTGGTGGTTGGTTTCTGCTTGGCTTCGATGATGTGGATTTGGCGCAAGGGCCGTTTGGAGCTAAACAAGCAGTTGAACAAGACTTCGATGACTTGGGACCAGATTGGCAAACTTCGCAAGAAGGGAATTGCAGTAATAGATTCGCTTGGTATTTACCCTTCGGCAGTAGCTGGAGTGGTCCCTAAGGCTCTCGAAGAGCAGGTGCGAGTTATGGGCAGCATGCCGAAGCGCATAATCGTGGTCACCGTGGAAGCCGTCGATACTCCATACACACACAAGCAGCCGACCTTCGAGCAGGTAAACGACTATCTCTCCATGGTTACCCTCTACTGCGGATTCATGGAGCAGCGAAACATTCCGCGAGCTCTTCGTGCGAAACACCTTGCAGAACACTTTGACGAGCGCGAAGGAATCTACTTCGTGACCGATCGAACGCTCCGCCCATCGGACAAGACCAGCCTCAACGCGGCCGAAGAAGTTATTTTCGCGGCGTTGCACCGAAATGCAACCACGCCTCGCTACTTCTATCACCTGCCGGAGCGCCGCGTAATTACCTTCGATATCTCAATTGAGGTTTAGTGTTAGGAAATTGTCTTAGCTGCTCAATAACCTGAAGTTGTCCGCGATGAAAGGGGCAGCAATGGGCGAGCACTTGAGTTACAAATACAACCACGACAAAGACGAACTATCGGTGTATTTCGAAAGTCCTTCAAAGGTATCTATTTCCAGGTATCTCGGCGGTTCGGAATGTATTTACGATTCGAAGTTTTCACACCTGGAAGCGTATGCCAAGCTCAACGGCGCAACTGGGGAAGCTTGGCAGTTTCTTAAAGACGAATTTGCCGCAGGTCGCGCTGATAAATTTAGCGACTGGGTTCGCGAATGGGTTCCGGTTGGCTACATCGATGCCGACTACTTCGACTAGCTTTATGAAACCTAAAAAGCTGCAATCTCGGTAGACTAGACACATTACAAAGGTGTGTGTTTGACGGAATTTCGTCAGTTTTATAAATCCCAAAATATAGGAGAAACCCTTGTCCATTATTGAAGCAATCGGCGCTCGCGAGATCCTAGACAGCCGCGGAAACCCAACCGTAGAGGTTGAAGTTCTACTGGATGACGACAGCGTTGGCCAGGCTGCAGTTCCTTCGGGGGCATCTACCGGTGCGTTCGAAGCGCACGAGATGCGCGATGGCGACAAGGGTCGCTACGGTGGCAAGGGTGTTCTTAAGGCAGTTGAAGCCGTTCTAACCACCATTGACGAAGGTCTCGCAGGCTTCGACGCCCTTGACCAGCGTTTGATTGACGGAGCACTGCTAGCCCTAGACGGAACCGATACCAAGTCAAACCTTGGGGCTAACGCCATCCTTGGTGTGTCGCTAGCCAACGCCCGCGCTGCTGCAGAGGCGACCGGCCAGGAACTTTACCGTTACCTCGGTGGGCCAAACGCACACGTTCTACCAGTTCCTCTAATGAACATCATCAACGGTGGTGCTCACGCAGACACCGGTGTTGACATCCAGGAATTCATGATTCTTCCAATCGGTGCTCCAACCTTTGCTGAGGCAGTACGGTGGGGTGCTGAGGTTTACCACTCGCTAAAGAGCCTGCTTCACAGCAAGGGCCTGTCAACCGGCCTAGGTGACGAAGGTGGTTTTGCACCTGAGCTTCCAACCAATGCTGCCGCTCTAGACCTAATCTCTGAGGCCATCGACAAGGCTGGCTACAAGCTGGGCTCGGACTTCGCCTTGGCTCTAGACGTTGCCTCGACCGAGTTCTTCGACGAAAAGACCGGCAAGTACACCTTCGAAGGTAAAGAGCGCTCGTCAGATGAAATGATTGCGTACTATGCAGACCTAGTTGCCAAGTACCCACTGGTTTCGATCGAAGACCCACTAGCCGAGGATGATTGGGCCGGTTGGACCAAGATCACTGCCGAGTTGGGTGAGAAGGTTCAGCTAGTTGGCGATGACCTATACGTAACCAACCCCGCACGTCTGCAGAAGGGTATCGACGAGAAGGCTGGAAATGCCATTCTTGTGAAGGTAAACCAGATTGGTACTCTTACCGAGACTCTGGACGCAGTTTCACTGGCTCAGACCCACGGAATGAAGGCAATCATCTCGCACCGTTCGGGCGAGACCGAAGATACCTTCATCGCAGATCTAGCTGTTGCTACCAACGCAGGTCAGATCAAGACCGGTGCTCCTGCTCGTTCGGAGCGCGTGGCCAAGTACAACCAGCTACTTCGTATCGAGGAGTCGCTAATGGACGCTGCGGTTTACGCAGGTCGTAGCGCATTCCCTCGCTTCAAGAACTAGTAAGTAAGCGAAAGAAGTAACCCGGATGAAGCGTCCAACCCAAAAAGGTTCAGGCTCCAGCCGGGTTTCTTCGCCTCGCGCCCAGCTACTCGGGCGTTTGAACCTGAACACCCAGGCCTTTGTTTTGGCGGGAGTTGTTGTTTTTGGAATCTTTTCGCTGGCTCCTGAAGTTCAGATCTGGTACCAGCAGCAGGTGACCATTGCCGATTTGAAGGCTCAGAACGAGGCGACTCGTAACCAGCTGACTCAGATGAAGGACGACCTAAAGCGCTGGGATGACCCAGCTTATGTTCGCGCTCAGGCACGCAATCGTCTTTACTACGTAATGCCGGGTGAGATTTCATTCCTGGTCATGGATTCCGACAAGGTCAATAAGACCGATGTGAGCGGAACCGTTGGAACGGCTTTGGCCAAGGCCCGCAACTCGACCGACTTCTCAAAGAAGGTTTCTTCGACCAAGAGCAACTGGACGGCGAACCTGGTCGACACCGTGGTTCGTGCCGGCTTGGTTCAGCCAAAGGACAACTAATGCCACTTACCGAGGCAACCGAAGTCGATATTGCTTCACTGGAAAAACAGCTTGGGCGCCCAATGCGTGACGTGGTCGGTATCGGCGCTCGCTGTGTTTGCGGAAACCCAATCGTGGTGGTCACGAAGCCAAGACTTTCCGATGGTTCACCCTTTCCAACGTTCTACTACCTGAGTCTTCCTGCAGCTACCGCAGCGCTTTCGGCGCTGGAGGCGTCGGGGTTCATGGCTCAGTTGCAAGAGCGCCTGGCCAACGAACCCGAACTGAAAGCAGGCTACGAGAAGGCGCACGAGGCCTACCTAGCCGATCGCGCGAAGTATGGCGAGGTTGAGGAAATCGACGGCATTTCTGCAGGCGGTATGCCGGTCCGCGTGAAGTGCTTGCACGCACTAGCCGGTCATTCGCTTTCGGCAGGTCCTGGTGTGAATCCGATTGGCGACATCGCACTCGAAGCTTGCACTTGGAAGCAGTCGAAGTGCGCCTGTAATCCAACTATCTAAGTGCCCTTGTAACTTGTAGTTACTTGGAGCGTTTAGACTTGAGACAAAGCCTATTTACAACTTTTTATAGAGAGCCCCATGCCTAAGAAGATTCTGATTGTTGGTGGCGGTTACGCCGGTTTCTACACTGCTAAGAAACTAGAAAAGCACCTAGCAAAGGGCGAAGCCGAAGTGACGCTTATCGACCCGCTTCCATACATGACTTACCAGCCGTTCCTTCCTGAGGTTGTAGCTGGATCAATCGAGGCTCGTCACGCTGTGGTTTCCCACCGACGTCATCTTCGCAATACCAACATTGTTGCCGGAAAGGTCACCAACGTTGACCACGCCAAGAAGGTTGCAACCGTTGAGTTCGCAGGTGTTGCCAAGGCTCAGAAGTTTGAATACGACGAGATCGTTATGACCGCCGGTGCGGTTAGCCGCACCTTCCCAATTCCTGGTGTTGCCGAGAACGCAATCGGTCTCAAGAACATCGAAGAAGCGATTGAGGTTCGTAACCGCATTCTTGGAAACTTCGACAAGGCCGCCAACCTACCAGCTGGTCCAGAGCGCGACCGTCTACTAACCTTCGTTGTTGTCGGTGGTGGATTTGCCGGTATCGAGTGCTTCGCCGAAATGCGTTCGCTCGCATCGTACCTACTTCGTTACTACCCAACCCTCACCTTCTCTGACGTGCACTTCCACCTCATTGAGGCCATGGGTCGCATCATGCCTGAGGTTTCGCAGAAGACCTCGGAATGGGTAATCGCGAACCTTGACCGTCGTGGCGCTCAGATTCACCTGAACACCCAGCTGCAGTCTGCCGAGAAGGGCAAGATTCAGCTTTCGACCGGTGAGAGCTTTGAGTCGGACGTAATCGTCTGGACCGCTGGCGTTATGGCTCACCCATACGTTCGCAACACCGACTTCCCACTAGACGAGCGCGGCCGCATCACTGCCAAGCCAACTCTTCAGATCGTAAATGGCGAAGAAGTTGTTGCAGGAGCCTGGACCGCTGGAGACGTTTCTGCAGTGCCAGACCTATCGGGCTTCGGCGTTGGTGGTTTCTGTGTCCCTAACGCTCAGCACGCTGTTCGCCAGGCCAAGCTTTTGGCTAAGAACATCGTGGCTAACCTTCGTGGCGAAGGTGTGAAGGAGTATTTCCACAAGCCACTTGGTGCCGTTGCCGGTCTTGGTATCGGTGTTGGTGTTTACCAGTGGAAGGGTCTTGCCATCAAGGGTCTAATCGCCTGGTTCATGCACCGCGGTTACCATGGTCTAGCCATTCCAATGTGGGAGCGCAAGATTCGCGTATTCGCAGGTTGGATCTGGAACTTCTTGCTACGTCGCGACATCGTTGGCATCTCCGCCATGAAAACTCCTCGCGTGGCTTTCGAGACCTTCGCTTCGAAGCCAGCAAAGAAGTAGCTTTAAAAGTTGCTCCACGCCTGGCGAGGCTTCGACCAGCGAGTCTGGTGCCTCGCTCGGGTCTCGCCCCTTTAGCCCAATGGCAGAGGCAGACGACTTAAAATCGTCACAGTGTGGGTTCGAGTCCCACAAGGGGCACATGAAAAAGCTACTTGTGCTTGGTGCCACCGCACTGCTGCTAACCGGCTGTTCGGAGGCCCCGGTCAATACGAAGCCAGTCGCCTATATTTTGCCAACCGACTGCAACATCCAGGAGCTCGTTGCACTGGATCCGTCCTTTGAGGTACTCGATAAGACCGAAGATGGTGTGGAAGATTCTCGAGACTGCGCCATCGGTGTAGCAAATAGTGATGTAGGAATCTTCTTCGGTTACTCGATTCGTTCCCGGGAACAATGGCTAGCCCAGACCAAGAAGTTGGCTTCTGAAGGTTACAAGAAATGGGAATCTGGCATTGCCGATGCCGAGGTTTGGCGCCAAGACGCAGGCACGATTGAAGGCGGCACTAGTTGCAGCATTAGCGGCTATGTACCCGGCATTGGTTTCTCGGTTACCGAGCCATGGGTCGAGTGCGATGACAAGTGGAACAAGAAGCTGGTTGGCTACCTGGTGGCCAAGGTCAAGCAATAGTTTGGAAGTTCGCTGAGAGCGTGCTGAAAACTGGAATTAGATGTCTTTGGTAATGCTTAGCATTATTGCGTGATGCAAATTGCATCAAAAGGAGAAACATGGATGCCATCTGGATCGTACTTGTAATTGTTGTACTGATCGGTCTTTACCTTTGGGCCACCTATAACGGCTTAATCACCCTAAACACTCGAGTTGATGAAGCCTGGAGCGACATCACCATTCAGCTCAAGCGCCGAGCCGACCTGATTCCAAACCTCATCGAAACCGTGAAGGGCTATGCCACTCACGAGAAAGAGGTCTTTGAGAATGTAACCAAGGCTCGTGCAGCCACCGTTTCACCGGATGTTCTAGCCGACCCAGCCAAGGCTGCCAAGGCCGAAGGTGAGCTGCAGGGCACCCTAAAGAGCCTATTTGCCGTAGCCGAGGCTTACCCTCAGTTGCAGGCTAACCAGAACTTCCTTGCCTTGCAGCAGGAGCTCACCGACACCGAAGACAAGATCATGGCGGCTCGTCGCTTCTACAACGGTGGCGTTCGTGAGCTAAACATCAAGATTAAGCAGTTCCCACAGGTGTTGTTCGTTGGTGCACTTGGCTTCAAGGCACGCGAGTTCTTCGAGGTTGCCGACTCGGCTACCATCCAGGAACCACCTCAGGTCAAGTTCTAGTAGAGGCATAGATGTATCGGGCTATCGCTGCCAACAAGCGCAACACCATATTCATCATTCTGGGCTTCGTAGCCCTGCTAGGTGGTTTGGCTTACGCCTGGGGCCAGTATTCCGGCAACGGATCGAGCGTGATCCCAATCATCCTCTTTGTAATTGGTTACACCGTCTTCCAGTACTTCGCCGCCTCATCCATTGCGGTGGCGATGTCTGGAGCGGTACCAATTCGCAAGGAAGACAACCCTCGACTCTGGCGCACGGTTGAGAACATCTCGATCGCCCAGGGTATGCCAATGCCTAAGGTCTACATAATTCCTGATGAAGCACCAAACGCATTTGCAACGGGTAGAAACCCCCAGAACTCTGTTGTGGCGGCCACCAGCGGTCTTCTGGCAATCATGGATGACAAGGAGCTCGAAGGCGTTATGGCTCACGAGATGGGCCATGTAAAGAACTACGACATCCTGGTTTCCACCATCGTTTTCGGTTTGATTTCGGCTATCGGAATCTTGGCCGACTTCGCCATGCGTATGGCCTTCTGGTCCAACATGGGTCGCCGTGATGACCGCGACAATGGTCTGGGTGCTGCTCTACTCTTGGTCGGTTTAGTCGGAAGCATTGTGGCGTTCTTGATTGGCCCACTGATTAGCGCTGCCGTTTCGCGCCAGCGCGAGTATCTCGCAGATGCCACGAGTGCGGAGATCACTCGTTACCCGGACGGCTTGGCTTCTGCTCTGAAGAAGCTGGGTGAGTATGGACGCCCAATGCGTCGCAAGAGTTCGGCAATGGCTCACATGTACATCGCCGACCCAATGAAGCCTGGATTTGTGGAGCGAGTGTTCTCAACACACCCACCGATCCCAAAGCGAATCGAGCGACTAAAGCAGATTGGCACCAAGTTCTAGAGCAACGTTGCCTTTGGTAACCACTTCGATGCTTTGCAACTTCTGCCACTTGGCCACCTGCTGAAGATGCTTTACTGTAGCCGCAACGGGGAACTTCGAAACCCGAGCTTCCTCGGCCCAACTCGATTGCACAAGTAGCCGGCCGTTTTGGCGGTCGCTCTTTAGGTCGAGCCGTGCGATCAAGTTCCCATTGTGTAGAAGTGGCAAGGAGTAATAACCGAACTTCCTTTGTGGTTCCGGTACGTAAATTTCAATCTTGTACTCGAAGCCGAAAATTCGACTGGTGCGCTCACGATTCCAGCAGGCTGGGTCGAAGGGGCTAAGAACCGTGGTGCCTTTGTGCTCCGGAGCGCTCAAATTGGTTTCTGGGTGAACGTATGCCTCGGCTTGCCACTGGGCGACCTCTGCCTTCAGCAGGCGTCCTTCTTCTACTAGTTCGTGAATTAGGGGAGTGGCCTTGGATGGATAGCGCAAACGGAAGTAATCCGTTAGATCCTTTTGAGTTCCAATACCCAAGGACCTGGCTGCCTTCTCCAGAAGAAGTTTCTGAGCCTCGTGCTTGCTCGGTGGGTTTTCCATGAGTGCACTAGGCAGTACCTGTTCGGGTAGAGCGTAAATGCGCTTGAAGTTCTGGCGACCTCCGGAAACCAGGGCGCCACAGAAGAACATTCGCTCAAGGGTTCGCTTAACATCGCTCCAACCCCACCATGAACCTTTTCGCTGATGGTCTGGGTGTTCGAGGTCGCTGGTTGTTAGTGGTCCTCGAGTCTTTAGTTCCTGAATGATCCAGTTTCCAAGCTTGGCGTCCCAGTTTCGATAATCGTTGTCGTTCATTCGCCAGTGGAACAGTGGGAGTTCGTCGGTTTTTATGATCGATGCCTCGTGGCTCCAGTACTCAATGAGCTTCGGGTCAAAACCGCCCATTAGCGAGTCGAGCTCGGCTTTGTCGTAGTTTCCTAAACGTGAAAACAACGGCATGTAGTGTGCACGTTCGAAAACGTTGACCGAGTCCACCTGCAGCAAGTTCAGGTGGTCGAAAACGTCTAGAACAGTGTTTGGAGTTGGATCGGTGAAACCGAGCGCAGTTAGCGCAATCGCCTTGGCTTCGCTATTGGAAAGGGTAATCACTTGGTTCACAAACTAAACTCTAACTAAACAAAACCCGTGAGGAACTCATGACCAAGCAAGCTGCATTCTCAGTGCCCGTACTCGAAGACTTCGAGCACGCTGAGATTATTGTGCGTCAGGTTGCCAATGTGACTCCGGTTTTTGCGAGCCAAGCGCTCACCGACCTCACCGGTGTTGATGTTGTGTTGAAGGCCGAGAACCTGCAGCGCACGGGCGCCTATAAGCTTCGTGGCGCCTTCCACCGCATGAGCAAACTAACTGCTGCCGAGCGTAAGAAGGGTGTGGTTGCCGCATCGGCGGGAAACCACGCTCAGGGTGTGGCTCTCGCGGCCAAGAAGTTGGGCATAAAGGCAACCATCTTTATGCCGGTAGGCGCTTCGTTGCCTAAGTTTGAAGCCACTAAGAAGTATGGCGCAGACGTAGTGCTCGAGGGAGCCGTGTTTGCCGAGACCTTGGCTGCGGCGCAGGCTTATGCGGCTAAAAAAGGCGCAATCTTTATCCCGCCATACGACCACCTCGATGTGGTGCTTGGACAGGGAACAGTTGGTCTTGAGATCTTGGACCAGGTACCAGACGTGGAAAACATCATCGTAGCGATCGGTGGTGGAGGCCTAGCAGCTGGTGTTGCCACCGCCGCCAAGCTTTGGGCTGCCAAGCACAAGCGCAAGATCAAGGTTTTCGGTGTGCAGTCGGAAAATACCGCGGCTTACATCCCTTCGTTGAAGGCTGGTAAGCCGGTAAAGATCGAAGCCACTCGAACCATCGCCGACGGAATTTCGGTGAGCTTGCCTGGCAAGATTCCATTCGAACTTATCAAGAAGAACATCGACAAGGTTGTCGCGGTAAGCGACGAAGACATATCGAAGGCAATTCTGCTTCTCCTTGAGCGAGCCAAGGTGGTTGTTGAGCCAGCCGGGGCAGCTCCGGTTGCCGCACTGCTTTCCGGCGCCATCAAGCCGAAGGGTAAGACAGTTGTAGTGCTTTCCGGAGGAAACATTGACCCGCTACTCCTGACCAAGGTAATTAGCCATGGTTTGGTGGCCGCTGAGCGATACACCGATGTTTCGGTGATGCTTCCGGATCGCCCTGGTCAGTTGGTTAAGACCGCAGAGGCAATCGCAAGCGTGCACGGAAACGTGGTTGAAGTGCTTCACACCCGAAATGGCAAGGGGCTTGAGATCAGCGAAGTTGAGCTTCGTCTATCGGTAGAGACTTCTGGGCACGCGCATCGCGAGCAGGTATTCAAGGCGCTCAAGGATGCCGGTTTGAAACCTAAGGCAAACAACTAACCAGCGAAGGTTTCGACCTTCAGAACCTTTACGGTGATGGTCTTGCCCATCGGAGTCTTGTAGCTGGCTTCGTCGCCGATTTTCTTTCCAATGATGGCGTGACCAATTGGCGATTCTGGCGAGTAGACGGTGATGTGGTCTTCGGCGATTTCAGCCGAGCCAAGTAGGAAGCTGGTTTCATTTCCGTTTAGTTCAACGGTGATCCACATGCCTTGTTCTACAACGCCGTGGGATGCTGGTGGCTCACCAACTACGGCGCTGGCGAGAATCTGCTCGAGGCGGTAGATGCGAGCCTCAATCTTGCCCTGCTCTTCCTTTGCAGCGTGGTAACCACCGTTTTCCTTGAGGTCGCCTTCATCGCGTGCTTCACCGATGCGCTTGGCAATGTCGGCGCGCGCGAAAGTCAGCAGGTGTTCTAGTTCTGCAGCGAGGCGATCAAACGCCTCTTGTGTTAGCCAGGTTGGTTCTTCAGACATTCGACAATTCTATTTGACGGAACAGCCATCGGCTTTCAGTACCGACGCCTGAACGACCGTTTTCAGCAGTGTGGACATGGGCTTGGTGTCGTCGTTGTGCGCGGGAACCAGAACCTCGGTGTAGCCGACGATGGCGCCTGCCGTGTTGTAAGCCTTGAACACGCAAGATGCCGCCTGGTCGCCAGTGAGAGCAAAGAAGTTGCCACGAATGTGCCCGGCATCAATAGCTTCGTAGCTGGTGAGTTCAACGCTTGCCAAAGGTTTTCCGACAAAACTTGCGTAGATGGCAAAGCTAAAGAAGATGGCGCTAATCAACGAAACAATACCGATTACCAAAGGACTGCGCTTAGTGGTCTTGCGACCGTAGCGCGACTCCATAAGGTCTTGTGATTGGCTCATACGTTCAAGGCTACTCGCTATTCTTTAAGCATGAAGTCTCTTAGCGCCCAGGTAATCGGACACCTAAACAGCGAGGTTGTCGACCCGCTAACCGACCCGAACAAGTTGTATTACAGCCCTGGCGTGGTTGGCTTTATCGCGGTGTTCTTGCTCATGCTTGCCGCCACTTTCTTGGTGCTAGACATGGTTCGCCGTGTGCGTCGCGTTCGCTATCGCAGTGAGATTCAGGAAAAGCTAGCCAGCGAAACTGCCGGGAAGCGGACTAAGTCCAATAAGTAGTGCCGCAGTCCAGTGGCAGCCAAATGCCGCCACAGTGAGTGCGTGGAAAATCTCGTGGAATCCAAAGTGTTTGACACTCGGATTTGGCCACTTGAAACCGTAAACCAAGGCGCCGATCGTGTAGGCGAGTCCACCCGACAGAATTAAAACCATCATCGGCATGTTTGCCTTCATGAAGTCGTCTAGGTAAATAAAAGCTCCCCAACCCATGCCAACGTAGATTGGCACATATAACCAGCGCGGGGCCGAAATCCAGAGCACGCGGAAACCGATGCCGACAATGGTCATGGACCAGATTGCCACCAGCAGCCACAAACCCTTCTCAAAAGGCAGAGCCAGCATGGTAATCGGTGTGTAACTACCCGCAATCAGCAGGAAGATGTTGGCATGATCGATGCGCTTGAGTAGGAGTTTGGTGCGAGGCTTCCAGTTGAAACGGTGGTACAGCGCCGAGTTACCAAACAGCAGGAACGAAGACGCGAAGAAGATCGAGCCTGCTACTTTGGCTGCGGCACCTTGACCGAACACGATGAGCAAAACGCCTCCGGCGATCACGATCGGCAAGATTCCTGCGTGTAACCAGCCGCGCATGGTTGGCTTGGTTTCTTGGATCACCGGGAAGCCGGAAGAGACCGGCAGGTAAATGGACTGAGTGTCGTCAATCTTTGGCT
>JBEGPG010000056.1:0-8509 GCA_041181585.1 Actinomycetota bacterium | reverse complement strand
CTTCGATCATCCTGAAGCTGGCCTGCACGGCACGAAGACCCATGATGCTTGGGGATGCGATTTGGAAGCGACGGATGCCTTCGGCTGGTTCGAAGAACGGACCCATTGCGAACTGGTCTTTCTGAGAGAACCAACCCTGGATTGGAAGGCGAAGTTCATTCTGAATGCTCTTGTTCACATAGAGCCAGGCGGTTCCACCAGGGCCAGCATTACCGTATTTGTAGGTGCAGCCAACGGCAAGGTCCACGCCATTAGCATCGAGGTTAAGTTCGATAGCACCGACGGCGTGAGAACAGTCCCAGACCACGAGGATGCCGTACTTACGGCAGAGGTCGGTGATGGCCTTGATGTTCGGGCGGGAGCCGGAACGGTAATGGATGGCTTGAAGCGTGACTAGAGCTACGTCTTCGCTTAGAAATGGCTCAAGCGCCTCGGCAGTGATGAGTTCTTTCTTGTTATGAATCGCTTGGGCTCCTGGGCCTCCCGCGCCATCGTTGTCGAGAGTGATGAGTTCAAGGTTTCGGTCTCTGGCAATTCCTTCGAGGATGTAGCGGTCGGTAGGGAAGTTGCTCGAGTCGATGATGATCTTCTTGCGGTTTGGTCTTGCCATGATGGCTGCCGAGCAAAGCTGGAAGAAGTTCACGCTGGTGGTGTCGATGGCGAGCACCTGACCAGGGGCTGCACCAAGTGCTGCGCGACCAAGTAGGTCTCCGGTTGGCTGAGCTTCATCGATCCAGTGGCTCCAGCCGTCGACGAGTTCGGTTCCCCACTCATCGAGGAAGTCGTTGATGGCGTCTTTGGTGGCTTTAGGTAGACGCCCGAGCGAGTTTCCATCGAGGTAGCAAACCTCAGGATCCTTGATCACGAACTGACTCTTGTAGTGAGCTAGTGGGTCGGTAGCATCTAGGTTTTCAGCCGTTTTACGGTCGGTAGCGTCTCCATTGAACATAGGAATAGCCTACGGCTTTGGAGTTAGTCAAGCATTTGAGTTGCGGCAAGTTCCTTGTAGAGCGGGGTGCTCTTGAGGAGTTGCTTGTGTGTGCCGGTGCCGATTACCTTACCCGATTGCATCACGATGATCTGGTCGGAGTCGACCACGGTAGACAAGCGGTGAGCAATCACGATTACCGTGCGGTTCTTCGCTACGGCATCGAGCGCTTCACGCATGCGCTGTTCGTTGAGGCCATCCAGGCTTGCGGTGCTCTCATCGAGAAGCAAAATCGGTGGTGCTGCCAAGAGCGCTCTAGCGATAGCCAAGCGCTGACGCTCACCACCGGAAAGCATGATGCCGTTTTCGCCAACCTCGGCTTCGAGCCCGCGCTTGTCGCGCTTGAGAACGTCGGTGAGGTTTACCTCTTTTAGAACCTTCTTTAGTTCAGCGTCGGTCGCGTCTGGCTTGCCGATTAGTAGGTTGTCACGAAGCGAACCCGCGAGAACGGGAGCGTCCTGCTCAACATAGCCAATCTGGGCACGAAGGTCGTTTCGTGAAATGTGGGTAACCGGCTGGCCGTCGAGGAGGATTTCACCTTCGGTTGGCTCGTAGAAGCGCTCGATAAGTGAGAAGGTGGTGGACTTGCCCGAGCCCGATGGGCCAACGATAGCCACGCGAGTTCCGCGTTCAATCTTGAAGCTAACCTTGCTCAGCACTTCAGCATCCCCATAGCCAAAGTTCACCTTCTTGAACTCGATAGCGGTGGAATTCTTGCCCTTACGCTTTTCCTGGTGCTCGACCTCTTCGTTGGTCTCTTCGAGTTCAACGTCGAGGACCTCCTGGATTCTGGCAAGTGCGCCAAGAGCGCTCTGTATGCTCGAGTAGGCACCGAAGGCTTGGCCGAGCGGGCGGCTCATGGTGAACATCAGGAGCACGAAGGTGATCAGGTTTGCAATGGTGGTGTCGCCGTTGGCAACTCGGTAGCCACCAACACCTAGGACGGCGATGAAGGCGCCCTGGAAGGCAAGCCCGGCAATCGGGGTAACAGCAGCATTTAGCTTGGCGATTTTCACCCCCTGCTCATAGGCTTCTTTCGAGTTGCGAGTGATTTCTTGTGATTCGCGCTCTTCAGCACGGGCAGCACGAATGGTTCGCACTGCGCTCAGCGCACGTTCAACGCTCGCAGCCATGTCTCCCACGCGACTCTGGGCCTTCGTAGTAGCGGCCTTAATCTTGCGTGAGGTGAAAGCAACCGCGGCTATGGCAATTGCGATTACTGCAAGGGTGATTCCTAGCAACAGCGGATCGATCACGGCCATGGCCACGATGGAACCAACAAAGATCAACACACCACCGGCGGCGTCCACGAAACCCTGCGTAAGCACTGCACGCAGCAGGGTGGTGTCGGAGCCAACGCGGGAAACCAAGTCTCCAGTCCGGCGAAGATCATATTCCTTTATAGGAAGGCGAAGCAGGCGATTGGCTAGCTTGGTGCGAGCCGAAAGAACTACACCTTCACCGGCTTTGGAGAGAATGTAGTACATCAATCCGCCGGTAACCGCGGTGCCGAGAAGCACGGTGACCAGACCGATTGCCCAGCCGGTGACATCCTGCTTGTTCTGCACGGCGTCGATGAGTTTTCCAACGATTATTGGCTGGCCGAGGTTCACCACGGCCCCGATGATGCTCAGGATTACCGCTAGCCAGAGAGCCGGCTTGTGCTCCATGAGGTACGGCCAAAGTTGGCTGAACTTAGCCTTTGGTCCGTCGTCTTTCGGATTTCCGCCTGGCGCGCCACGGCGGCCTCTGCCCATCATGCTCATGGTTTTTCTAACCTTCTGATTTCGGTTCTTATTTCTTGATTGCTTCGTTTAGCAGGTAGTTGATCTCTTGGAACGAGAGCGCGTCAGTGTACGCGGTGTTCTTCGAGAAGCGCTGGTAATCCATGGTCTGCAGTGCTTTGAGCGCCTTCGGATGGTTTAGCTTCAGGAACATTCGAGTGGTGTTCGGCTTGCGCTCGAAATCCTCATTCACCTTGCCGCAGGAGTAACCAAACACGGTCAGCGCGATGTCGGCTTCGTCCGGCTTCACCTTGGTCACAAACCCCTTGTCTTCAACTCGGACGATTTCTCGCAAGGTTTCCGTTCGCTTCCAAACCTGGAAGCAGGTCTTCAGAAGGTTCTTCTGGGAAATCAGGGTGTGGGTGTCGTCCACGTAGTCGATGGTGAGGTCTTCGTCGTGGATTAGGTGGAAGTTTCGGTTTAGCCGGTTTATCACCGACCACTTGCGCCATGAGCGTGGCACGATGAACGCGATATATTCACTGTGTTCGGCCGCGCGGTTGAAGAACGGAATGCTCAGGCTGTTGTTGCGACCAAACGGCGGGTTCGAGATGGTCACCGCATCGGTAAGTCCAACTTCGGTCTCCAGGTAGTCACCCTTGCCAACCTCGGCATGCTTCGGCTCGATGTCCACACTCAGCACTCGCTTGGCTCCAGCAGCTTTGGCGGCATCAACGAATGCTCCCGTGCCTCCGGCCGGCTCCAGCACGGTTCGGGAAGAAAAATCGGGAATTAGCGCTTTAACTTTCAGCACTAGTTTGTCGGCGAGATCTCTCGGCGTGTAGTACTGCTCTTTGCCAGTTACCCTGCGGTTGCCAAGTTTGGCTCGCGTTGGTGTTTGGCTCTTTTGTGGCATGTATCTAGGCTAGCAAGGTAGGAGATATCGTGACCAAATCAAATCAGCCTGAATACGTTATTCGCGCGAAGGGACTTCGCAAAACCTACGGTGATTTTGTGGCCGTGGATGGCATCGATTTCGAGGTTTCACGAGGCGAAGCCTTCGGTTTGCTAGGCCCTAATGGCGCCGGCAAGTCCACCACCATGCGCATGATTACCTCCACCCTTCAGCGCACAGCTGGTGAACTAGAGATTCTTGGTAAAGACCCCGACAAGGCCGGCCCGGAGATTCGCGCCCACCTCGGCGTTGTGCCACAGGCCGATAACCTAGACCGCCAGCTAACCGTTTGGGAAAACATCTTGGTCTACGGCCGCTACTTCGGTCTCAGCCGCAAGTTCCTCAAGACCAAGATCGAAGAACTTCTGGCCTTTGCCCAGCTGGAAGACAAGCGCAATGTGAAGAGCGAAGAGCTTTCGGGCGGTATGAAGCGCCGCCTAACCATCGCCCGTGGCCTCGTGAACGAACCTGAGATTTTGCTGCTCGACGAGCCAACCACCGGTCTCGACCCTCAGGCCCGCCACGTTCTCTGGGACCGCCTGTTCCGCCTCAAGGAACTGGGCGTGACCCTGGTTCTAACCACTCACTACATGGACGAAGCCGAGCAGCTCTGCGACCGCCTAATTGTGATGGATAAAGGCCGAATCATGGCCGAGGGAGCGCCTGCCGATCTCATCAAAGAGTACTCCAGCAAGGAAGTGCTCGAGGTTCGCTTCGGCTCCTCCGGAAACGCCGACGCGGCCAAGCAACTAGAAGGAATCGGCGACCGCCTGGAAGTACTGCCCGACCGCATCCTCGTTTACACCGAGAACGGCGAAAAGGCTCTCGAAAAGATCACCAAGAAGGGTCTTAACCCAATCACCTCGTTGGTACGCCGCAGTTCCCTCGAAGACGTATTCCTGAGACTCACCGGAAGAACCCTGGTCGACTAAATGGCAGACGTCTTCGCTAACTGGCAGGGCGCGGCCACTCTGGTCGACCCTCGCAAACCCGCTCGCTGGGGCTCGTTCTACGTAGCCTTCGCGCGAGGTCGCGAATCATTTAAGTGGTGGATGCCGATGATCGCCTACGGCATTGGTCACCCAATTCTCTACCTGATGAGCATCGGAATCGGCGTTGGAACTCTGGTTTCCAAAAACATGGGCCTCGTCGATGGCGTTGCCTACCTAAAGTTCCTCGCGCCGGCACTGCTTCTTACCGCGGCCCTGCAAGCCGCCGTGGACGAAACCTCGTTCGTGGTCCTTCAAGGATTCAGCTGGGAACGAGGCTTCTACTCAATGGCCCAAACCGCCATCAATTCGGGTCAAGTAGCCAACGGGCTCATGCTATACGCAATCTTCCGCGTGATGTGGAACTCGCTGGTCTACGCAATCATCCTGGTGTTCTTCGGAGCCCTCACCTGGCAGGCGGTTCCCGGTCAAGTCTTCCTCGCAATTGTTATTGGACTAGCCTGGGGCTACCCAATGCTCGCTTACGCTAGCTTCATCAAAGAAGAAGGCGACTGGCTGGTGCTCATCATGCGCATGGTGATTGCCCCGATGTTCATGTTCTCCGGCACCTTCTACCAAATGGAAAACATGCCTGAGGTTGTTCAGAACCTTGCCTGGGCATCACCACTCTGGCATGTAACCGAACTCGCCAGAAACTGGTCATACGGCTCTCCCGACCCATACATGCTCTGGCACTGGCTCATCCTGATCGCCATGGCAGTAACCGGCGCATCCTTCGTCTACCCTCAGTTCAAGCGGAGGCTATCAAGTTGAGTTTCGTTTACACCGCAGTAGCCATTGCCGAACGCCGCGTTGGCAAACTTGGAGCCAGTATCTTCGCCGGTCGCCCAGGTGCCATCGCCGAGCGTAACCTTCGCACGCTGAAATCGTCGAGCGGAATCATGTTCGCGGCCGGCTTCGTGGAGCCGGTGCTCATCCTGATTGCCTTCGGCTACGGAGTTGGTGGAATGGTTGGCAACATCACCGACGCCAACGGCAACACCTACTCTTACGTTTCCTACATCATGCCTGCGCTGCTTGCCACTAGTGCCATGAACGGCGCCATCTTCGATTCCACCTGGAACGTCTATTTCAAGATGCAGTTCGCCAAGCTCTATAACGCCATGCTGGCAACCAGCCTTGGAACCTTGGACGTAGCCCTCGGTGAAATCGGATGGGCCATGTTCCGTGGCGCCATCTACGCATCGAGCTTCGTACTCGTGGTTGGACTACTCGGTCTAATTCCATCAATCGGGGGAGCGCTACTAGCCATCCTCGCCGCCGCCATCGTGGCCTTCGGCTTCGCCTCAGTTGGTATGGGAATCACCAGCTATGTGAAGAGTTTCCAACAGCTCGACATGGTCACGTTCTTCCTGCTCCCGATGTTCCTCTTCTCGGGAACCCTGTTCCCACTTAGTCTCTTCCCAGACTGGGTTCAGGTCCTGATCCAGGCGCTACCCCTACGCCAAGCAATCGAACTCGTTCGTGATTGCATGCACCTCAACCTCACCTGGGCACTCGCCGGCCACTTTGCCTACTTCGCGGTAATGATAATCGGCGGGCTGTTCTTCACAACCCGCCGACTAACTGCTTTGTTCTTGCGTTAACCTTCGACGATTGGGCCTAGCACTGCTAGAGCTACGTTCGTGGTGGTTAGTAGAGCGATAACTGGAACAACCCACTTCGGAGTCTTCTCTTTCTTGTTGAAAGAGTAAGCAATAAAGAAGATCGCGGTGATCACGATGCTCTTCGCGCCAAGCACAATGTTGTTGATCTTTGCATCTGGTTCAGCAATTGGCAGAATTCCTGCCATTGCGAAACCGGTGACCAGCATTAGCCAGGCGCCGTGGATGATTCCGGCGTTAACCTTCATGCCGTTGCCCCAGTCTTTGAGCTGGTAGAAGAAACCAGAAAGTAGTGCTCCAACACCAATGATGTGGAGAACTAGAAATACGTCGTTAAGTGTTTTCATGCTTTCAGTCTAGCCATGGTGATTGCTGCTTCAACGGCTTCGGCGCCCTTGTCTTCCTTGCTGTTTTTTAGTCCAGCGCGGTCGAGAGCCTGCTGTTCGGTGTCCACGGTTAGTAGACCAAAGCCGATCGGGATGCCGGTGTCTAGCTGAACGCGGGTCAGGCCGTCGGTGGCGGCGTTGCAAACGTATTCGAAGTGCGGGGTTCCGCCGCGAATCACAACACCCAGAGCAATGACAACCTCGGCGCCATCTTCAATCGCATACTGCGCAGCCAACGGAAGCTCGAACGCTCCAGGAACTCGCATGATTGAGTAGACATCGTTGCCGGCGGCTTTCAGAGCGCGCTCAGCTCCTGCCAATAGACCTTCGGTGATCTCGGTGTGCCAAGAGGTGACCACAATGGTTACCGCCAGACCAGACGCGTCGATTTGGATTTTTGGTGCTCCTGCGCCGCTCATTAGATGCCTGCCTTTACTTCGTCGGGGATGATGTGACCCATCTTCTCGCGCTTGGTCTCTAGGTAACCCAGGTTCTCAGAAGCCAATCCGGTGATCACAGGAACGTACTCGTTCACTGGAATGCCGGCCTCGTTCAGATAGCTGCTCTTGGCTGGGTTGTTGGTCATCAGACGAACCGAGGTAACACCAAGGTCGCGCAGGATCGAAACGGCTGCGCCGTACTCTCGGTTCTCCGAAGGAAGACCCAGTGCGAGGTTTGCCTCAACGGTGTCGAGACCCTGCTCTTGAAGAGCGTAGGCCTTGAGCTTGTTCAAAAGGCCGATACCGCGACCCTCCTGACCGCGCAGGTAGATCACAACACCACCCTTAGGGTCGTTCGCAATCTTGTCGAGAGCGAAGTCAAGCTGCGGACCACATTCACACTTCAACGATCCGAAAGCTTCACCGGTGATGCACTCCGAGTGCATGCGAACCAGCACGTCGTCGCCGGTTGGGTTACCAGCAATGATCGCCACGTGGTCGGCGGTGGTCTTTAGGTCGTAGTAACCGCGCAGGCGGAAGTTTCCGTGAGTGGTTGGCACGTTTGCCTCGGCTTCAAAGCGAATGCGGTTGGTTGGGTTGTGAGTGTGGTCAACCTCGTGAGTCTGGATGTGAGCAATCAACTGCTCGATGGTGATCACCGGCAAGCCCTCGCGAGCGCCAACTTCCATCAACTCAGGAAGACGCATCATCGAACCATCGGCCGAAACCATCTCACCAATCACACCAACCGGCTGCAAGCCAGCAAGCTTCATGAGATCTACGGTTGCCTCGGTGTGACCCGGGCGACCCAGAACACCCTGACGGTGCGCGCGAAGCGGAATCAGGTGACCTGGGCGAATTAGCGAAGCCGCGGTCGAAGACGGGTCGGCCAAAACACGTGCGGTCAACGCGCGGTCATAGGCCGAAACACCGGTCGACTGGCGGGTAGTGGCATCCACCGAAACCGTGTAGTTGGTTCCGTGAGGGTCCTGGTTGTTCAGGATCATCTGAGGAAGCTCTAGCTCGTTCGCGCGAGCCTCTTCCATCGGAGCACAGAGAAACCCGGTGGTGTTGCGCACAATCCATGCCATCCATTCTTCGGTGGCAAACTCGGCCGCGATGATGGCATCGCCCTCGTTCTCGCGGTTCTCGTCGTCGGCAACCAACACCGGCTTACCAGCCCGAAGCGCCTCGAGCGCCTCATCAATCGTGTTCAGCGGCATTAGTTGTTCCTGCTTTCCATTAGTTTTTCAATGTGCTTGGCCATGATGTCAACCTCAACATTGACCTTGTCTCCAACGCCCTTCGAACCAAGCGTGGTCAAACGCAAGGTCTCCGGAATCAGAGAAAACGAGACGGTGTCTGAAGTCACATCGTTCACGGTCAACGAAATACCGTCGAT
>JBEGPG010000055.1:0-2646 GCA_041181585.1 Actinomycetota bacterium | reverse complement strand
TTGAGGGCAAGCTTCACGTTGTCGAGAATGCTTAGGTGGGCAAACAGGTTGTAACTCTGGAACACCAGCCCAATGTTGGCACGCACCTCGTCCTCGTTCACACCAGGGCGGCTGATCTCGTCGCCATCTAACCAAATCTGACCATCGCTGAGTTCTTCGACCAGGTTTAGGCAGCGCAACATCGTTGACTTACCAGAACCACTCGAGCCAATTAGAGCAACAATCTGCCCAGGGTAAACCTCAAGATCAACACCCTTGAGCACCTGGCGGTCGTCGAAGTTCTTGCGAATGTTCTTGGCAAGCAGGCGCGGTTTCGACCAGTCGATCTCGGTCATAGCACCGTTCCCATCTGCTCACGCTTGGTCATACGCGCAGCCAACCAGTCGGTTAGACGAACGGTTGGAATTGCCAGAAGCACGAAGAATAGACCCGCCAAAATGTAAGGCGTGAAGTTGGCAAAGTGAGCCACCTCGATCTGTGCACCACGAACCGCGTCCACGGCACCGAGCACCGAAATTAGCCCAACGTCTTTTTGCAGGGCCACAAAGTCGTTCATCAACGGTGGCACTACCTTGCGCACGGCCTGCGGCAAGACAACCAAACGAATCGACTGACCATAGGTAAGGCCAAGCGAACGTGCCGCCAATCGCTGTGACGGGTGAATCGACTCAATACCGGCGCGGAATACCTCGGCCACATACGCCGAATAGGTGAGAGTGAGCGCGATGGTGCCGAGAATCTCCGGGGCGATGCGACCTAGCCCCTCAATGCGAAGACCAGGAATTCCAAAGCCAACCAGGTACAGAGTGATGATTAGCGGAAGCCCGCGGAAAAGATCGATGTAACCCTTTGCCAAGAGTCGCAGCGGTGTCAGTACCGGGTTTCGCAAGGTCGTGAGCAGAGCCAGGACGAGCGCAAAGACCAAGACCGAGACAGATGCAAAAACCAAGACCCGAAGGTTTAACCAAAGACCATCCACCACACGAGGAAACGCCTTTACCGCGGTATCCCAGTCGAAGAACGAAGCCTGAACACGTTCCCACCCTGGAGTGCTCACCAGTAGCATCCATGCGATCAGAGCAAATGCCACTGTGCTGGCAATGGCGGTGAGAGTAGATCGGCGCTTGCGCGAAACACGCCAGGTTTCCCTGGCGTGCTGCGCTTGCGAAATTTCGCTCTGACTCATAGAGGTCAGACTACTTGAGTACTGGCGCTCCAGCGTAACCGGCTAGCCACTTGTCCTGTAGCTTCTGCAGGGTGCCGTTTGCCTTGAGGGCATCCACAGCAGCCGAAACCTTCGCGGTTAGCTTGCTGCCCTTATCGAGCACCAAACCGAAGGTGTCACCCACGGTGGCACCAGCCAGCTGACCCACGATTATTCCACCGTCTAGTTCAACTGCGGTTAGGTAGAAAGCGGTTGGAAGGTCAACCACGATGGCGTCAACCTGGCCAGCGGCTAGTGCGGCCTTGGCGTCGTCGTTGCTGTTGAAAGCCGATGCTGGGTTGGTTGGCTTGATGACCTGCTCGATTGCGTCGAAGCTGGTGGTTCCGGTTGCGGCACCAATGTTCAGCCCCTTGAGGTCGGCTAGAGTCTTGGCCGAAGCAGCCTTCGAGCCCTTGATGGTGATCACGGTCTGAGCGGTCTCATAGTAAGGGCTCGAGAAATCTACGTTCTTCTTGCGGTCGTCGGTGATCGAGTACTGCTGAAGGTTGAAGTCGAAGTTCTTCACTCCGGGGGCGATTGCCTCATCGAAGGTGGTGCGAACCCATACCACGTCTTCCTTGTCGAAACCAAGTTCTTCGGCAACTGCGTAAGCCACGGCGGCTTCGTAACCTTCGCCACTTTCTGGCTTGTCGCCAACAACCCATGGCTCGTAAGCAGGGTTACCGGTAGCAATGGTTAGCTTGCCAGAGGTGATGGTTGGCAGTGCGGTGTTCTCAACCTCTTCGGTCTTGGCTGGCGCACAAGCGCTTACCAATAGAACGCTCGCGGCAACGGCTGCGGTAAGTGCGGTCTTTAGAAAGGTTTTACGGTCGAATGAAAAGGACATATCTTCTCCTGGAGTTTTTCGGGTGGACTTCTATTTTCTCGCTACCACTAACTAAACCCTTAGTGATTACCGTTTATTTCGCTTAGCTAAAAATCGCAAGTGGAATCAACACCGCTAGGACGCTAGCAATGGGACCCCAAACCATTCGTTCCTTAGGTGAGCGCGAGGCCCAGTTCATAATCACACCGAGCACCGAATAAACGAAAGTTGCCCATTTCAGGGTTTCCAATAACCACCCGGGAAGACCAATGAAAAGCCCCTGACCTCGCGTGGCGAGGATTGCCTGCGACATTATCAAGAGAATCACGATGGACACCGCGGCACCGATTCGCCCCGCTCGGCCAAGCTTGCCCTTTGTGCCACCGCCTTGGGTGTATTCACCCCAAGGGGCTCCGAAAACTAGTGCCAACTGAAAAAGGCAAATCAGATAGAAACCGATTGCAGTTAGTTGGGCGTAAAACATTGGCACCTCCTAGGACGAGTTCCACGCTACACGCTTAGCCCGTTAGCCTTGAGGTATGTCGAACTTCCTGAGCACTGGCCTAACCACGGCCGAAGTGGCTCAGCGCGTTGCCGACGGGCTTACTAATAAACA
>JBEGPG010000054.1:0-5144 GCA_041181585.1 Actinomycetota bacterium | reverse complement strand
GTCTGGTCCTGGCGGTTCTTGTAAACCTCGTCGTCCATGCGAAGTTCGTGGTTTGAAAGCGGGGTTTCACAACGCCAGCAGTATGCCAAAACCTTAAAGCCCTCGTAAATCAAACCCTTGTCGTAGATGGTCTTGAAAGCCCAGAGCACGCTCTCGGTGAAGTCTTTGTCGAGAGTCTTGTAGTCGTTGTCGAAGTCAACCCAGCGAGCCTGACGGGTAACGTACTCGCGCCAGTCCTCGGTGTACTTCAAAACCGAGGTCTTGCAGGTGTCGTTGAACTTGGCGATACCAAACTTCTCGATCTCTGGGCGGCCGGAAATCTTGAGCTGACGCTCGGCCTCAACCTCGGCCGGTAGACCGTGAGTGTCCCAACCGAAGCGACGCTCAACGCGGAAGCCGCGCATGGTCTTGTAGCGAGGAACCATGTCCTTCGCGTAACCGGTCAGTAGGTGGCCGTAATGAGGAAGTCCGTTGGCAAATGGAGGGCCGTCGTAGAAAACGAACTCTTCCGCGTTAGAGTGCTGGTCTAGCGAGGCCTGGAAAGTGGAATCGCCCTTCCAAAAAGCCAAAATACCCTTCTCAACCTCTGGGAAGCTTGGGCTCGGGTTTACACCGTTACCTGCGGGCGTGACAGAGTTGTTGCTCTTGGGATACATTCAAAGGCTTTCTAGCTACTAGCGAAAGGTTTTCTAAGTAAATGTTAACCTTATTTAGACATTGATTTTGGAGACTTCCCCGTGACTGACATGCATTTCCTCGCGCCAGCGAACCCACCTGAGAAGGTAAGCCTCGAAGGGCTTGAAGACAAGTGGGCGAAAAACTGGGACGTACAGGGCGTTTTCGCCTTCGATCGCACCGCGGATAAGTCGAACATCTACTCGATCGACACTCCTCCTCCAACCGTGTCCGGATCGCTTCACGTTGGTCACGTTTTCTCGTACACTCACACCGACGTGGTCGCTCGTTTCCAGCGCATGTGCGGGCGTGAGGTCTATTACCCAATGGGCTGGGATGACAACGGTCTTCCAACCGAACGTAGAGTTCAGAACTACTTTGGCGTTCGCTGCGACCCGACCCTGCCTTATGTTGAGAACTTTGTGCCACCGTTCGAAGGCGGCGACAACAAGTCATCGAAGGCCGCCGACCAGATTCCAATCAGCCGTCGAAACTTCATCGAACTTTGCGAGAGACTAACCGCCGAAGATGAGAAGCAGTTCCAGGCACTTTGGCGCCGTCTTGGCCTCAGCGTTGACTGGAAGCAGACCTACCAGACCATCTCCCCCGACGCCGTTGCGGTAAGCCAGAAGGCCTTCCTCAACAATCTGTCCCGCGGCGAGGCCTACCAGTCGATGGCGCCAACCCTCTGGGACGTCACCTTCCGCACCGCGGTAGCTCAGGCCGAACTTGAAGACCGTGAGCAGCCTGGCGCCTACCACCGCCTGGGTTTCAACGGGCCTGAAGGCAAAATCTTCATCGAGACCACTCGCCCTGAACTGCTTCCAGCCTGTGTTGCTTTGGTTGCTCACCCAGACGACGAACGTTACCAGCCGCTATTTGGTAAAACCGTTCGCACGCCACTGTTTGATGTTGAGGTTCCAGTTGTAGCCCACCGCCTAGCCAGCCAGGAAAAGGGTTCCGGCATTGCCATGATCTGCACCTTCGGTGACGTCACCGATGTGATCTGGTGGCGCGAACTAGACCTCCCAAACCGAGCCATCATCGGCTGGGACGGCCGCATCATCTCCGAAGCACCAGAAGCCATCACCAGTGAAAAGGGCAAAGAAATCTTTGCCGAACTAGCTGGCAAGACCACCTTCTCGGCAAAGCAGCGAATCGTTGAACTGCTTCAGGAATCCGGCGACATGGTTGGAGACGCCAAGCCAATCACCCACCCGGTTAAGTTCTTCGAAAAGGGCGACAAGCCACTCGAAATCGTTTCGACTCGCCAGTGGTACATTCGCAACGGTGGCCGTGACGAATCACTACGCAATGAACTAATCGCAAAGGGCAAGGACCTAGCTTTCCATCCAGACTTCATGCGCGTGCGCTACGAGAACTGGGTAAACGGACTAACCGGCGACTGGCTGATTTCACGTCAGCGTTTCTTTGGCGTTCCAATCCCGGTCTGGTATGCACTGGATGCCGACGGCAACCCGGACTACGACCGCGTGCTAACCCCTAGTCACGACCTCCTTCCGATAGACCCTTCGAGCCAGTCCCCTGCCGGCTACACGGAAGACCAGCGTGGAAAGCCGAACGGCTTCATTGGCGAAGTGGACATCATGGACACCTGGGCCACGTCATCGCTCACCCCACAACTCGCCGGTGGCTGGATCTCAGACCCTGAGAAGTTCGAAAAGGTTTTCCCATTCGATCTTCGCCCACAGGGCCAGGACATCATTCGCACCTGGCTGTTCTCAACGCTGCTTCGAAGCCACCAGGAACACGGTCAGCTCCCCTGGAGTAACGCCGCCATCTCTGGCTGGATCCTCGACCCAGACCGCAAGAAGATGTCGAAGTCGAAGGGCAACGTTGTCGTTCCAGCCGAGCCAATCGACAACCACGGAGCAGACGCCGTTCGTTACTGGGCAGCCTCCGCTCGCTTAGGCACCGACGCCGCCTTCGACGAGGGCATGATGAAGATTGGCCGCCGCCTAGCCATCAAGTTACTAAACGCCAGCAAGTTTGCCCTGAGCTTCGAACCGAGCGACAAGACCGCCGGAGTCACTGAGGCGATCGATCAGTCGCTTCTACTCAACCTGGCTGAAGTAGTTCGTGAAGCCAGTCGTGCGTTTGAGTCATACGATCACACGAAGGCGCTCGAAGTTACCGAGCAGTTCTTCTGGAACTTCACCGACAACTACCTCGAGCTTGTGAAGGAACGTGCCTACGGTCACGGAAACTACACCGACGCCGAACAGTCGAGTGCCGCTCTTGCCTTGCGTAAGGCGCTACACACCATGCTGCGCCTGTTTGCCCCATTCCTGCCTTTTGCCACCGATGAGGTTTGGGCCTGGTGGCAGAACACCGGCTCGATTCACCGTGCCGCCTGGCCAACCGCCGATGAACTGACTGAGGGGCTAGACGGAGGTAACCTCGCGCTTCTCGAGCTCTCGAAAGAGGCCCTGTTCGGTCTCCGCAAGTCCAAGAGCGACGCTCAAGTATCCATGAAGGCGGAAGTTGAATCTGCCACCCTGGTCTCGCCAGCTACCGTTCTCACCGAGCTACGAAAACTGGAAGCCGACTTCAAGGCCGTTGGAAAGATTGCCGTTCTATCGTTCGAAGAGGGCGAAGAGTTCTCGGTCAAGGATGTCGTCCTAGCACCTACCGAAGAAGCCTAAGAACGCTTTTTTAGTAACTGCCAGACGACCACACCGGAAAGCAGTGCCCAGAAAGCCGCGCCGATTCCCCATACCGAAAATCCGGACGCTCCTATTAGGAATGTAACCACGGCAGCCAATCTGGTGTCGGCGTCTTCCGTTGCTACGGTCAAAGCTGAGGTAATCGTTGCAAATAACGCAACTCCGGCCATGGCCAGAATCAACTCGTGTGGCACATTCAAAACAAATGCGAGGAACGGCACCACCAAAATCGCGATCACAATGTAGATCACTCCTCCGTAAACGGAAGCCAGATAGCGCTTCTCCTTTTGCGGGTGGGCATGCTCGTTGGCGTTAATTGCCGCCGTAATGGCAGCTAGGTTGAACGCGAATCCTCCAAATGGCGCCGAAACCATCGACGACAATCCGGTGGTAATCATGACCGGGCGAAATGGCACCTCGTAGTCATACGACTTCATGATCGCCAAGCCCGGAATGTTTTGAGACGCCATGGTCACCAGATACAGCGGAATGGCAATAGATACCAACCCGGTGAAGGTGAATTCCGGCATGGTGAACTCGATGTGCGGAATCAGGCTAAAACTACTGGTTGGAATCGGAACGGTAATGGCAATCGCAACTCCCATGGCCGCGATTGCCGCGGGTGCCGCCCAGATTGTCGCAAAACGGTAGAGCACCACCCAAATTGCCAACGCCGGAAGCACCACCCAGGGGTGAGCCCCAATCATCTGGAATGGGCTGATGCAGAACGAGAAGATCACACCGGCCAACATCGCCGAAGCAATCGGTTTAGGGATCGACGACACCAAACGACCGAGCGCTGGCCAAAGCCCCGTTAGGGTCAGCAGAGCGCCGGAAATGATGAATGACCCAACCGCAACCGGAAAACCCAGCTTTAGGGTTCCTGCTGCCACGAGCATCGCTGCACCAGGAGTGGACCAAACAATGGAAAGTGGCATCTTGAAACGCATCGACAGGGCGATTGCCAGAAGACCATAAACGAAGGTGGCCACAAATACGATGGAAAGAATTTGCCCATCGCTAGCTCCTAGACCCTTCATGGCCGCGAGGACCACACCGGTTGAAGCTGCTACTCCGGTGATCGCCGATACCGCACCGGCAAGAATTGGCGCTTTCGCCGACAACTTAAGCCGACTTCTCCGAGGCGCCGCGTGAAGGGATAACCTTTGGTTCAACCTTGTTCATCACGACGTCGCGAGTAATAACCACGCGTCCGTGCACCGGCGAGCCAGGAAGTTCGAACATCACTGGGCCAAGAATCTCTTCCATGATTGCGCGAAGACCACGAGCACCGGTTGAACGTTCAATCGCTAGATCGGCAATCGCCTCAAGCGCCGACTTCTCAAACTCAAGTTCGAAGCCATCCAACTCGAACATGCGCTGGTACTGCTTGACCAAAGCGTTCTTTGGAGCAGTCAAGATCTCTAGCAGAGCCGACTTGTCCAATTCAGTCACGTTTGCAATAACCGGCAAACGACCAATGAATTCAGGAATCAGACCAAACTTACGGAGGTCTTCAGGCTGAACATCGGCGAAGATGTCTTTGGTCTCTGCCTTGTTAGCAATTGGCGAACCAAAGCCAATTCCCTTCTTACCAGCGCGAGAAGCAATGATCTCCTCAAGCCCGGCAAAGGCTCCAGCAACGATAAACAGCACATTCGTGGTGTCCAGCTGAATGAACTCCTGCTGCGGGTGCTTACGGCCACCCTGAGGAGGAATCGAAGCCACGGTTCCCTCAAGAATCTTTAGCAGCGCCTGCTGCACTCCCTCACCGGATACGTC
>JBEGPG010000053.1:0-5319 GCA_041181585.1 Actinomycetota bacterium | reverse complement strand
TCGCGAAGGCTTCTAGCGAGCGGTACTGGGCTAGTTCGAGCTTCAGGGTTCCCGAAACCTTCTTGATGCCCTTAACCTGAGCGGCACCACCGACACGCGAAACCGAGATACCTACGTCGATAGCAGGGCGCTGGTTCGAGTTGAAGAGGTCGGACTGCAAGAAGATCTGACCGTCGGTGATCGAAATCACGTTGGTCGGGATGTATGCAGAGACGTCGTTTGCCTTGGTCTCGATGATTGGAAGACCGGTCATCGAACCGCCGCCAAGCTCGTCGTTCAGCTTTGCACAACGCTCGAGTAGACGCGAGTGTAGGTAGAAGACGTCACCTGGGTAAGCCTCGCGGCCTGGTGGACGACGGAGTAGAAGCGAAACGGCACGGTAGGCCTCTGCCTGCTTCGAAAGGTCATCGAAGATGATGAGGACGTGCTTGCCGCCGTACATCCAGTGCTGACCGATGGCCGAACCGGTGTAAGGGGCTAGGTACTTGAAGCCTGCTGGGTCTGATGCAGGCGAAGCAACGATGGTGGTGTACTCCATCGCGCCGGCTTCTTCCAGAGCGCCCTTTACAGCGGCAATGGTCGAACCCTTCTGGCCGATTGCTACGTAGATGCAACGAACCTGCTTGGTTGGGTCGCCCGACTCCCAGTTGGCCTTCTGGTTGATGATGGTGTCAACCGCGATAGCGGTCTTACCGGTCTGACGGTCACCAATGATGAGCTGACGCTGTCCGCGGCCTACAGGGATCATGGCGTCGATGGCCTTGATACCGGTCTGTAGCGGCTCGTGAACCGACTTACGGGCCATAACGCCTGGAGCCTGAAGTTCGAGTGCGCGGCGGCCTTCTGCCTTGATGTCGCCCTGGCCGTCGATTGGGTTACCCAGTGGGTCAACTACGCGACCGAGGAACTTGTCGCCGACCGGAACCGAGAGAACCTCACCGGTGCGGTGGACTTCCATGCCCTCTTCGATGCCTTCGAAGTTTCCGAGGACAACGGTACCGATCTCACGCTCGTCTAGGTTTAGCGCTAGACCCAGGGTGCCGTCGGCGAACTTGAGAAGCTCGTTGGCCATTGCGCTAGGCAGGCCTTCGACGTGTGCGATGCCGTCACCAGCGTCGATAACGTGACCGACCTCGGTGCGGCTCGCCTTCTCGGCTTCGTATGAACCTACGAAGTCCTTGAGTGCGTCGCGAATCTCGTTCGGGCTAATCTTTAGATCTGCCATCTCGTTCTTCCTCTTTTTCTTTGAGGCAGCCCTAAGCGAGCTGCATCCTTGCTTGGTTTAGACGGTTAGCAATGCTGCCGTCGATGATCTCTCCGGAAACCTGAACCTTTACGCCACCAATGACGTTCGGGTCGATTTCCACGTTCAGGTTTAGGTCCTGACCGTAGGTCTTGGCGAGCACCTTTTCGAGGCGCTCGAGCTGGGCTGGAGCCAGCGGTGCTGCGACGGTGACGGTGGCTACCAGGCGTTCGGCGAATGCCGAAACCTGCTTGCCGAAGCCCTCGAGCACAAGGCTCAAGCGACGGTGACGCGCACCTTCGACTGCGAAGCGCAGAAGCAGCTCGGTGTGAGCCGAAACCTTCTTGCCGGTTAGCGACTTGATCAGAGCTAGCTTCGCTTCGGTTGATGCCTGGCGCGAGCTAAATGCTTGCTGAAGGTCTTCGTCTGAGTCGATTAGCTGCTGAACGCTGAACAGTTCGGCTTCGAGGGTTTCCAACTTCTTCTCACCCGACGCGATTGCTGCAACGGTGAAGACTCCAAGCTGCTCGAAGGCGGCAACTAGGTCGCCACCCTTCGACCAACGGAAACCAGACAGCGACTGAGCGAACGAAAGGACGTCCTTCGAGACGTGCTTGCCGAACACAGCCGTAAGAGCACCCTGCTTCGCTTTATCTGCTCCGGAAGGGTCCGAGAGGATGTTGCGAAGCTGAACCGAGGTCGAAAGTGCGACTCCGATCGAGAAGAGCTCTTCGGCAAACTTCAGGTCAGCCTTTTTCAGTAGCGGGGTTAGCGCTGCTGTTGCGGCCTGAAGTGCCTGTCTGGTGGAGCTTGCCATTACTTCTTCTTGCCTCCCTCGAGGTCGGCGATGAACTCGTCAACCACGGTGGTAGCAATCTTGTCGTTCTTGAGGCTTGCCCCGACGACCCGCGATGCGAGGTCGATAGCCAACGTGCCTACCTCGGCGCGCAGCGAAACAAGGGCGGCCTGACGTTCTGCTTCGATCTGCGCCTTAGCGGTCGCGGTGATTCGAGCGGCTTCAGCGTTGGCCTGTTCCTTCATTTCAGCCAAGATGGCAACGCCTTCGGCGCGTGCCTGCTCGCGAACGGCCGAAGCCTCTGCGCGAGTGTTCTCTTGGGCTGCGGCCATCTCGGCGGTCTGCTTGGCAGCTTCGGCAGAGACGCGCTCCGCTTCGGCCAGGCGACCCTCGATGGCGTCGGCACGTGCGTCCAGAGTCTTCTTGAAGTTAGGCAGAACCTTGAACCAGAAGAAGGTTAGGAGGATCACGAAAACGACCGACGACCAAATGATGTCGTAAGGCATAGGAATCAGCGGGTTGGGTAGCTCACCCTCTCCGCCTTCGGCGGCGGCAGCTACCTGCTCGCTGGTGCGAATGATCCAAGAGATCATGGATTAGATCCCGTCTGGGTTAGTTGAAGATGAATGGGGTTGCCAAACCGATAAGCGCAAGTGCTTCGGTGAAGGCGATACCAAGCCACATGGTGACCTGTAGGCGGCTAGCAAGCTCAGGCTGGCGAGCGATCGATTCGATGGTCTTCGATACAACGAGACCTACACCGATACCAGGACCAACTGCTGCAAGACCGTAACCAATGGTTGCGAGGTTACCGGCTAGTTCGATAGTGCCGTTCATTTTGTTTCCCTTCCGAGTTTGAGCTTTAGCGGTTGCTAAAACCCTTAGTGATCATCTGCCATGGCAAGTTGGATGTAAACCGTGGTCAGAAGTGTGAAGACGTAAGCCTGCAGGAAGGCTACGAGGATTTCGAAGAGCGTAAACGCGAAGCCGAACAAGAATGTTCCCGCACCGAATAGCTTGGTGAATCCCTGAACCGCGCTGTCGAAGAAGAAGAACTGAGTTGCCGAGAAGCACAGCACTAGGAGGAGGTGGCCAGCAATCATGTTCATGGTCAAACGAAGAGCCAGAGTGACCGGGCGAAGGATGAAAGTCGAGAGAAGCTCGATGATGAAAACCAGAGGGATAAATGGAGCTGGAACACCTGAAGGAATGGTTGCCAACTTGAAGAAAGTCAGACCGTGCTTCTTGATTCCGGCGTAGATGAAGGTTACGTAGGCGGCGAGGGCCAGAACTACAGGCAAACCAATGAGCGACGAAGCCGCGATGTTTAGGCCAGGGATGATGCCGGTAATGTTCATGCCCAGCACCATGAAGAAGATCGTGGCCAGGAGCGGGAGGAATCGGTCACCGTCCTTCTCGCCTAGTTGCTCGTGAGCAATGCTCTTGCGAACAAAGTTGAGCGAAATCTCGCCCATTAGCTGGAAGCGGCTTGGCACGTGCTGCTGGTTCTTGTAAGCGTTCTTGAACTTGGCCGTCCAGAGGCTGAAGATGACGAGGAGCAGAACCATGATCAGTAGGCGGATTGCCATGATTCGGTTCAGCTCAAACGGTGTGCCTTCGAATAGAAGCGCTGCTGGGTAGAACTCGCAAATCGACGGAGCGTGGAAGCCCGAAGAGTGAACTGGCTCCTGGCATGCCTCAACGGTCGTGCGGAAGCCGGTCGCTGCAGCGACGAGATTCAAAGCATTAGTGAACAGCGCGGGCTCCTAGTTCGGGGCGAGGCAAGATTAGGTCAATCCTAACAAGAAAAAGACTTCCTCTTTGTCGCTTTTGGTTAGTTTTCGACGATTGGAATGCGTGCTTTTGTCACTGCGATCGCATCGAGAGCCAAAGTGCCAAAAATCGAGGCAATCAGGGTGAAAAACAGCACAGGACCGTTGATCTGCGGTACTCCAAGAAGGACCTTGACCAGCACGATAAATAGAACCAGCTTCAGGATCCAAGCGCCCATCACAACGGCGAAAAAACCGGTGATTCCGAGTCGCCCACCGAGCCAGACGCTCAAGGCGGTGAGGCTGACAAAGATGAACGTCATGCCGGCTCCGACGAGTGCGCTGAAGAGACCTGGCATGCCCGCGGTCAATGCCCCAACGAGGCTACCGATCGCGGCTATGCCAGCAATCAGAATTGACCCTTGAGTAAGTACGCGTTTGAAGATTGTTCCTGCGGAATCGAACTTCATTTAGCTACCTTTCGGCGAAGTAGGGGCAGCAGGGTGTAGCCCATGCAAGCTATGAAACCTAGGACGAAGAACACGGCGACCCACTTGGCCGACACAAAGAAGAACAACAGGCAAGAAACCGAAATCAATCCCGTCCACGAGTAGAAAACCAACACAGTTCCTAGATGGCCGTGACCGAAGTCTTGAAGCCGGTGGTGAAGGTGTTTGCGGTCGGCGGTGAACGGCGATTTCCCTGCTCGCAGGCGACGAACCACCGCGAGCGTGAAGTCGAGCAACGGCACGACAAGGATTGCCAGCGGCAGGATTAGCGGAAGCAGAGCCGGAACAGCCTGGTTGCCACTGATGGTCGCAGGGTCGATTTGACCGGTTACCGATAGCGCTCCGGCGGTCATGAGGAGTCCAAGCAAAAGAGCGCCTGAGTCCCCCATAAAGATTTTGGCTCGGTGCCAGTTGAGTGGCAGGAAGCCGAGGCACATGCCGATCACAATCGCAGCCAGCATGGATCCGAGATTGAAGTAGTTGGTCGGGTCGGTGCGTTGGGCCAAGAGGTAGGTGTAGATGAAGAACACACCGGTTCCGATCAGAACCACACCTGCCACTAATCCGTCGAGGCCGTCGATGAAGTTGACGGCGTTCATAATCAGGACTGTTAGGAAAACGGAGACCACAAACGAGACACCGAACGAGGCGATGGTGACTCCCCCGATTGGCAGTGAAACAATCTGCACACCCTGCCAGGCCATGAAACCGGCGGCGATGAACTGACCAGCGAGTTTCAGGGTCCAGTCGAGGTCGAAAAGGTCATCGAGGAACCCGAGGACCGCGATGAAAACCGCGGAGGCCAAAACAGCGATGATCGGCATTGGTTCGTCGAAAACAGATCGGAACCACCCGAACGATGCGGCGGTTAGAGTGCCGACGAGGAGGCCGATGAGCATCGCGATACCGCCGAGACGAGGGGTTGGCACCTTATGTGCGTCGCGCTCGCGGATCTGGGGGTAAATCTTGTATTTCAGGGCAAGTTTCAACACCAGCCAG
>JBEGPG010000052.1:0-23607 GCA_041181585.1 Actinomycetota bacterium | reverse complement strand
AACCTATGCCTGGGCTAAATGTTCTTCGGCTCAGGTTGCTGGCAATGCATTTGGAAATGGTTGCCAAATCATTGCCGGTGAGACTGGCTCGAGCATCACTTTGGATTCCGACCAAGAAGGTTCCTATGTGGTCGCTCGCGTGACTCTTTCGAACTCGGCTGGCACTACGGTTCGCACTAGCGCTGGAAGTGCGCAGGTAACTGGCGGGCTTATCAACGTGTCACTTCCTGCACCTCGTTCATCCAACGGTTTGGTGCAGTTGGGTACAGCGGTTTCGGCTCAGAACGGTACCTGGACCGGATTCCCAGCTCCAACGTTCCAGTACCAGTGGTATCGCTGTAACGATGCCAATACCGCGAAGACCGATTCGGCAGTCACCGGCTGTTCGCCAATCTCACAGGCCACCAGCTCGACTTACACGCCAATTCTTGCCGACTCGGGTAAGTATCTCGAGGTCAAGGTAACTGCAAATCAGTCGAACGATTCGGTTTCCATTTGGAGCCCAACCAGCAATCAGGTCTTAGAGACGCCAAGCTTCACCGGCAACCCAAGCACCGGATCACAGCACGTGCTGGGTGGCCCTCGCCTTACGGTTATTTTGGATGGCATTCGCGGTGTTAGTGATCCAACCCTCACTTACGCATGGTATCGATGCACCTCCGAAGTGTCTCAGAGCACGGCTTCGCTCCCTGCGGCTTGTAAGGAAATTAAGGGTTTCACCGAGAGTTCTTACCTGTTCGTCAGCGAAGACGTCGGCAAGTACGTCTTGGCTTTGGTGACACTAACCAATGAACTTGGCACAGCCAAGCGCTTCACCTCGAGTTCAGACCTGGTGAACTCGGCTCCTGCCAACACGGTCGCCCTGGCTCCAACTCCGGCAACCTCGCCGGCTCAAACCGGGGTAGTGCTAACAGCTCGCTCTGGAACCTGGGTTGGAAACCCAACCCCCGAGTATCACTACCAGTGGTACCGCTGTGATACCAAGCAGACGCAGAGTTCCATCGAGGCACCTGCGGGTTGTGTCGCAATCAACGATCAGGTCGGCGACACCTACACCCCAACCTCCGACGATTCCGGCAAATTCGTAATCGTTCGTGTGCAGGGCTACAACCTTTACGGCAACTCGATCATCTTCACTCCGTCTACGTCAGACATCTACGAGGTTCCGTCGTTCATTCGCGGCCCGTCGCAGAACAACAAGCGTGTGCGCGACGAAACGGTTTCGCTAACCGGAACCGCCACCAAGGGTTGGCCAACGCCGATTGAGAACTTCCAGTGGTACCGCTGTACCAGTCAGATTGATACTGCCCCGGCTTCGGTTCCAGCCGGATGTACCAAGATTGCTGGCGCAACCAACTCGAGCTACCTGATTGTTCAAGCCGACGTTCGCAACTACCTACTGCTTGAGGAGAAAATCTGGAACGCAGTTGGTTCGGTTACCAAGTACACGACCAGCACTCGCCAGATTCAGCAGAAACCTGAGATCGCACCTACCTCGGCCGTCGACGGCTACCAGTGGGTGGGCGAGCAGTTAACCGCGGTTGGCGTATCCGTAACTGGATTCCCTGAACCAACCACCACAATCCAGTGGCAGCGCTGTATTTCGTCATTCTTCTGCCAGGACATTTCGCTTCCTGCCACACCGCAGGATTCGTCGCAGCCACTTGCCACCGGCAATCTTTACAACCTGATTGTTGCCGACCGCAGCTCAAGCATTCGTGTCAAGATCACCGCGAACAACGGTGTTGGTAGTGCGGTCGTTTCCTACTCAACCCCAACCGCCGCTATCGGCATGCTTCCGGCTTTGGCGATGACGAACAGTGCGCCGATTACTGAACTCAACCCACCTCGTGTCACCGACAATGACCCCGACGGCGAGGTACGTGCCGCCACCACGGTAAGCGCCTCACCTGGAACTTGGGATGCAACCCCTGCGGTGGATGAAGGAACTGGCTTTAGTTACAAGTGGTACGTCTGTCTCACCAAGCACACCACCATCGCTCCGGTGCCATGGCCAGACTGTACTGCGGTCTCTGCCGCAACCGATGGCAAGTCGACCTACCAGGCGCTTGGAAAAGACGCGGGCAAGTACATCGGGTTCCTAGTCACCGCTAACAACGGTCTAAAGAAGGCTAAGGTACTTCAAACCACCAGCCGATTCTCGATCACTACCGACCGAATCTACATTCCGCCTAAGTACACCACTAAGACTGCAAAGCCGGTGTTTGCAGCCGGTCAAGCCGCATCCGACGGCTCACCACGTGTTGGCTATCAGGTGGATGCCGGTATCGGTAGTTGGCAAGGTTTCCCGGTTCCTACCTATACCTATCAGTGGTATCGCTGCGACAATCAGGTCAAGCTGGAATCCAAGGTTCTTCCGGATGGCTGTTTCGAAATCTTCGACGCGACCTCGTCGGTGTTTAACGTAACTTCCGCGCAAATCGGTAAGTATCTCGGTGTTCAAATCACCGGAACGTATAAGAGTGTCTACAGCGACTTCATCTTCACTCCGACCACCGATAAGCCAGTCGTCTCGCCGCCGGTAAACGTAACTCCGCCGAGAATCACCTCGGTCTTTAACTACGTCAAGGCAACGGTAAAGATGAATGAGGGAACTTGGGAGGCAACGCCTAAGCCAACTCAAGCGCAGGTTTGGTGGATCTGTGACCAGGTAGTGCCTTCGGCAACCACCACCCAGCCAGCTGGATGTACTTCTCTAGACGTAAAGACGCCTACCTACACGGTCTTGCCTTCCCAAGAGGGTAAATACCTAACTGTTCAAATCAGCTCAACCAACACTGCGGGTACCAGCAAGATGTGGACAGCCAGCACCGACCAGTTGGTGACCGGTGCCGTGAACCTGATTCCTCCAAAGGTAAGCGTGGTTGGAGCAACCTATGCAAGCACCATTTCTGACCTTCAGATTTCGGAAGCCGCTGCAGGCGACTGGGTGGGAACTCCAGATCCTGTTTTCGATCAGTACAACTGGTATCGCTGCCCAGCCAAGACCACTGCGGCCACCGATCTAATCGATCCATCCTGTGTGCTCATTGCGGATAACGCCTACGAACGCAACTATCGTCCGGTTGCTGCCGATGTTGGCAAGTATCTAGTTGGTGCGGTGCGTTATTCGAACTCGGTTGGAGCTTCGGTGGTCTACACCGCGTCGTCCGATGTGATCAACCAGCCACCTAACAACCTCACTCCGCCATTCATTGTTGGTGCCGCGTTCGTTGGCCGCGAGCTGACCGCGGATCTTGGAACCTGGGAAGCCTTCCCTTACCCAACTAATGAAGCCGACATCTTTGCTCGTCAGTGGCTTGCCTGTGATAGCCAGCAGTTGATCTCGAGCCGTGTTGAACCAGCCGGTTGTACTCCGATATCGAAGGCGACCAAGGCCACTTTTACCCCAACCGATGATCTACTTGGCAAGTTCCTGGTTCAGCGAGTGGTAGCCACCAACATCGTTGGTACTCAAACCGTTTGGTCGGCATCGACTAGTGAAGTTGTATCGGGTCCGGTATTGAAGACAGCACCAACCTTCACCTATCCAGCGACCAGGCTAAACCCAATCGTTGGTCAGAATTTGAGCACCGACGGCGGTATCTGGAAGGGTGTTCCAACCCCAGATAAGAGCTATGAGTGGTTCGTCTGTGATGTTGCCTTCGTGGGCAAGGCCACCGCTCCGGTTGAAGCCGACAAGTGTGCCAGGCTCGAGGGCGAAACTTCCTCAACCATCGTTCCTAATGAAGACACCCGAGGCAAGTTTCTGGTTGCTCACATCCATGCTCGCAACATCCACGGTGAAGATGACTTCTATTCGTCGAGCACCACAGTGGTTTGGATGGCTCCGGTTGCAGTTACTCCGGTTGTACCTTGGGGAACTCCATTCAACAAACTGTTCCTAAAGGCCAAGCAGGATACTTGGAAGGCTTTCCCTGAGTTAGTAGCCACCGACAAGACCTACCAGTGGTACCAGTGTTCCGATGCCTCGGCTTCAATTGAGACCACGCTTCCAGCAGGTTGTACCCCTGTGGCTGGAGCCGCCGCGTCCAAGTGGAAGATTCCGGTTGAAACCCCAACCGGTACCTTCATTCGCGTAAAGATCAAGGCCACCAACAAGGCGGGAAGCTACGAATACTTCTCTGCCACCTCCGGTGCCGTGAAACCTGGACCGGTTAATGAAAAGCCGCCAGTTCTATCGGGTTCCAAGAAGTTCAACATCAATGCCGAAAGCAAGGTTTCAGGAACCGACGGGACCTGGTCTCCCGCCTCGGTAACTCTCACTTACCAGTGGTACCGATGCAATGTGACGTCTCTGGCCGATGACGAGCTAGACCCAAGTTGTATCGCGCTCGCGGGAGAGAACACTCCAAACCACACGCTTGGGGAGTTTGACTCGGGTAAGGCCCTGGTTCTCGGGGTGACCGGCACTAACACGGTCAACGGTGAACAGCTAAGCAGCACCTATTTCTCGGCTTCAACCGCGCTGATTCTCGAAGAAGTTCGTAACGTCGTTGTTCCTTCCATTGCCGGTATTCCTCGCGTTGAAACAAACCTCACTGGTTCCATCGGAGAGTGGCGTGGTTGGGATGGCAAGAAGTCGTACACAGCCGTCAGTTTCTGGTACGCCTGCGATAAGCCAATTGCAGACGCTGTGGTCAAGATTCCTACGGGAACGAAGTGCACCAAGATTGGTGTTCCTCAGGACGAAAAAACCTACCCGATTGCCGAACGTTACATCGGTAAGTACATAACCTTCATGGTTTCGGTGAGCAACAGTCTCGTGAAGAAGCCAGTGGTTTACTATGCAAAGTCCACTGAAGCAATTGCTCAAAGCCCAACCTTTGGTTCCAAGCCTGAGCTGGTAGGCCCACGGGATTGGGTTACTGGCGAAGCCCCTTCGGTTGGAACGGACTGGACCGTAGACGTTGAATGGACCAATGTTCAGAAGCCAGACGAATCGTTCAAGTGGTACCGCTGTGACTCTATGGTTGACACCGCCAACCAGGCAATTATCGACATACCAGAGGGTTGCGCTGAAATTGGCGATGCCATCTCGAAGACCTACAAGGTCCGTGTAGAAGATCAGGATAAGTTCTTCCTTGTAGCAGTAACGGGCACAAATGCCGCAGGCGTTACGACCCAATACACGAACACCACAGAACAGCCGGTTGGTACTACACCGCTAGCAGACCCAGTTCCTAGTGTGACTGGAAGTTACATCGTGGGAAGTGTTCTCACAGCAGACCCAGGAACCTGGAACAAGCCTTCGAACCTAATCACAATTAGTTACTCGTGGATTGCCTGTGATGCTCCGATTTTGGTAACCACAACTAACGTTCCAAACTGTGTGGAGCGCGGTACCGAAAGCACTTACAAGATTGCACCCCAGGATGCTAACCCTCGTGATTCCAAGGGCAAGCTCTTGCCAAGTAAGTACATCACGGTGGTTGTAAGTGGCCGAGTTAACAAAGCCACCACGTCTTACGCGGTCGCAGTTACCGAGGCTGTTTCACAGGCTCCCGTAAACACCAACCCACCAGAGATTTCTGCGGATTCGTACCTGGTTGGAAAGACGCTTTCTGCAACGGATGACACTTGGACCGGATCCCCAATTCCACTAAAGAGTTACAAGTGGTACTCGTGTACTCAACAGGTAGCTGAACCAGACTCGATCTTGGATCAGAGCTGTACATTAATTCCGAATGAAAATTCGTCAACATATGTGGTTCAAGAGCAGTATCTGTCCAAGTACATCCTGGTGTCGGTGACCGGTACTAACGCGGCTGGTTCGCAAACAGTGTTTAGTAGAAGCCTAGATATTCCGATCGCTGCACCATATGTTGAAGGAACAACCAAGGTTTCGTTGGCATACGGCTCAACCGCGGTATCACCATCGAACCCAGTCACCATTACCGCTACCCCTGGAACTTGGACTCTAGGAGGTTCTCCAGCGAACAACGTGGTGCTTCTTCACCGCTGGTACCGATGCACCTCACCGGTGGAAACCGACCAATCGTCGATTCCTGCGGGTTGCTCAGGAATTTTCCCAATTCCAAAGACTGGAACCATAAACGCTCAGGACCAATCGCTGACCCTAACTCTCGACATGGCGACCCAGGTTGCAGGTTTCTACATCGCTTCGGTGGAGTTCCTCTACCCAATGCCTTGGAATGCAAACACCTACGATGGTCAAAAGGTGCGAGGACTTCACATAAGCGCGTCTACCACCAAGATTCAGATCGCTCCAACCCTTTGGACCGACCACCTGAATGCTCTTGAAGTTTCGGACTACAAGGAACCGAGCGTCACCACTGCATCACTCGTTGGTGCCGCCATGTCGGTAAGTCACGTTCAAACCTGGCAAGGCGATACTTCGGATACCTCCAGAAACGTTGTTAGCCCAATTACTTGGCGAGGTGTTGGAACGTCACCTGGAACCTTTAGCTACCGTTGGTTCAGCTGCACGAGCAAGGTTGCTGCCCTGTCTCTTTCTCTTCCAAGCGGATGTGACTATGTAGCTGGTGCAACCTCCGAGAGTTTCACTCCTACTGCGAATGAGATTCGAAAGTTTATTGGTGTTGCAATTCTCGCCACCAACTCTGCCGGTTCTTACGAAATTTGGACCAAGACCAGTGAGAAAACCAACATGGTTCCAACTCTGGTCAGCGGCCAGGGACCTGCCTTGAACCAGGTGGCGTACACCCAGGAAACCGCTTCGGTCTCCACGGGTAGTTGGTTGGCTGAACCGTCCGCCACGTTCTCGTACCGTTGGTTCTTGTGTGACACCACTCAATCGGGTGCGGAGCAGTATCGCGGAACAACCGAACCAAGTGGTTGTACCAAGATTGCAAACGCTACCTCGGCGAGCGTCACGATCCCTACTCTCAATGGGCGTAACTTGCACAAGGTACTTGTGGCTCAGGTCGTCGCTACAAACAAGCCTTACCTCAGCACTCCAACAGTGAATGCGTCAACGTATGAGGGTACGAGAAGTGTTGAGCTTCAGGAACTTCCATACTTTGGCTCCATAAACCCGGTCGATTACACCACCGACACCACGCCAGATCTAAAGACCAACGTTGGCGAAACCATGCGAATCATCAACGGTCAGGACAAGTGGTTTGGATCGCCAATTGGTGTGAGCGGTCTCACGTTCGATTACAGCTGGTACACCTGTCAACTACCAATTAGCGGCCAGCTACGTACATCGCAATTCCTAAATGACTACTCATGTGCCGTGATTGATGGGCAGATTACTGATCGCTACACACTCACCAAGAATGATGTTGGTAAGCGAGTTGTAGGACTTGTGAAAGCTACAAGCGGAATTGGTGTTGGCTACGCAAATACCAAGACCTCAGATCCGGTTGGTGAGAAGGCCTATGTAACCGGAGAAGCCAGCGTTACCACAAACTCGGTTCCGATGGTTGGCGACAGGATTACTGGAAACCCAGGCACCTTCGATGGTTTCAAGAAGCCAATTCTAGATACTTCGCTATACACCTGGTACGTCTGCAACAACCCTGTTGCAAGTGCGTCTTTGACGGTTGATTCAAGTTGCAGCGTTCTTCTTCAGAACGCTCCTGCAACCTACACAATCATGGAATCGGTGCGTGGAAAGTACTTGCTGTTTAGTTCGAGTGCCCACAACGACATCAACCCGGTAGGTTCGCCATCGGTAACCGTTCGCCAATACTCGGCAACGACCGCTCAGATCATGATGGCTCCGAAATTCGCTTCGGAAATTACCATTTCGGGTGACCGCCATGTTGGTCAGATTCTGACAGTGACGATGCCGAGCGTGACCGCGTACCCGGCACAGGTGACTACCGACTTTGAGTGGTATTCCTGTGACAAGTCCTACAGTGATCCTGCGTTGCCGATTGTTCAGGCTGGCTGTAACAAGGTTGGTAACACCAACGATCCTTCGATTCGTTTGACTGCCGACTTGGCTGGTACCTACATCTATGTATTTGCAACCTCGAGCAACGTGATCAATGGAAACACCGTCACCACACGTGCTAACTCGATTACTAAGGTTCTTACAGGGCAGTCGGTTGCCTACGTAACCAATACTCCGACGATTGTCTCGGCTCCAGTAGCTAACGGTTCGACTCCGGTGCTGGTTGCCGGCGGAAGCGTTTCGGCGGTAATTGGAACTTGGAAGTCGTTCCCAGCCACCTCGTCTAAGACCTACGCCTGGTATCTCTGCTCGGGTGTATCTGATGCCTCCGCAACCAAGCCGGTGGGTTGTGCTGCAAGTCCGATCTCTGCTGCCACAAGCAGCCCTGTTGCCTTGTCGTTGCTACGCGCCTATGCGGGGTCGACCATCGTTCTGCAAGAGAGCGTGACTCAGCCTTCGAACAACTTCCCATCAACGCCTTCGTCGAAGACTGCCACCTACTTCAGTGCGTCTACTTCGGTGATTAATGCCGTACCGCTATTTGACACGGAACCTTCGATCACTGGAACGCGACACGTTGGTGAGACGCTTACCGCCGACACCGGTAATGTGAGCGGTTACCCGACTCCTTCGACCTCAATTCAGTGGATGCAGTGTACTTCGGCAGTTAGCGCAGCGACTTCGTCCGCGCCTGCTTCTTGTACTGACATTTCCGGAGCCACTGGAAACACCTTTGTGCTTGGTGCTTTGCAAGCCGACAAGTACATCACCGTGAAGGTGATTGCTTCGAACACCATCGGTGGAACTAGCAACCAGGTAACTCGCTATGCGGTTACCGGAAACTTGAAGGTCACCCAGACTCCAAGCCTGGTTAGCTCGGTGACCATCGCTGGTGCCACCGAAGTTTCGGGAACCAATGCAATCATTGCCACTGCCGGTTCGTGGACGGGTGCTCCTGCACCAACGCTTTCCTATCAGTGGTACCTCTGTGACACTGAAAAGGTTGCAGCCTCGGCAACAGTAGGTAGCGACTGTCTAGTTGTAACCGGATCCAATGGTGCCGCGTTGTCGGGCAAGACACTCACCCTAAAGGCCGAATATCGCGGCAAGTATGTGGTTGCTCAAGAAACCGCCACAAGCAGCCCGGTTAATAAGGCAGGCGCCGGTACTAACAAGCGTGTCTCCACTTCGCTTGGACCGATTAACATGGCTCCTACATTCAACGCGAACCCAAGCTTTGATGGAGTTGTTCACGTTGGTCAAACGCTAACCGCGAATGTTCCTTCGGTCACTGCCTACCCAGAGAATGCATCGACCTATGAGTGGATGTCATGTTCCAGCGCCGTTCCAAACCCTGCCAGTGCTTTGCCTGCCAACTGTGTACTCATTCCGAACGCCGGCAATGATGACTTAGTGATAAGCGAGGACTTGGCTGGACGATTCATCGGTTTGGTAGTAACGAACTCGAACAGCTTCGGTGGTAACACCAACACCGCGGTGAAGACTTCGTCTGCCTCAATCGACGTGACTCAAAGCCTAAGTAACCTAACCGGTGCAACTCTAAGCGGGGAGCCAACGGTTGGTTCGCTGAGCCCGCTTTTGGTAAGTCCTGGTACCTGGAGTAGTGCACCCGCAACCAGTGCCGGTAGCTTCAGTTATGCCTGGTACCAGTGTTCGAACGAAATTACTTCGGTTCCAAATTCCTTGCCAAATGGCTGTACCTTGATCGCTGGAGCAACCTCCCAGTCTTACTTCCCAGTAGATGGCAATGCCGGAAAGTTCATTCTTGCCAAGGTAACCGCTTCGGTTCGATCGAACCTTTCAACGGACGCTCCAATCGTGATTTACACTCGCTCGAGTGCTGCGGTCAAGAACCGTCCGCAAATCACTTTGAGCCCTAGCATTTCTGGAACGGCCCACTTGGGCTCGAGCCTTCAGTACAGTGCGGGAACCGCTACCGGATTTGAGGCTCCAACCAACACTTACCAGTGGTGGAACTGCTCTGCTGCGGTGAGCGCCGGTACCACCGACGTTTCCGGAAGTTGTGTAGCCATCGATGGTGCGACTTCGTCCTCGTACACGATCACCTCAGGCGATATTGGCGATCGCATTGTGGTGGTTATGACCTCGAGCAATAACCAGGGTTCGGTTTCCAAATCATCGGCAAGTACTGCCGTGGTTACTTCTTCTCCAGTCTTGGTGACTTCTCCAACCATTTCTGGTTCAACCACATATGTGGCTGGTGGAACAGTGTCAGTTAGCAAGGGAACCTGGTCGGGTAACCCTGCGCCAACTAACGGTACATTCAGTTACACCTGGTACAAGTGCTCCGATGTGAAGAGCGCGAGTTCGTCCGCGCCAACTGGTTGCACAATTGTTCAAGCCGCTGGCACCAGCAGTTCGTTTGCACTCTCTTCTGCAGTGTTCGGAAGTTACTTGGTTGCCAAGGTGACCGTGGTGACCACTACCAACCTCAGCGCAACCGATACGGCAAGCACTTATACCGATTCCATCGGTCCGATTAACTCGGCTCCAATCAACACCGCTGCACCTACGTTCATAGGAACCCTTCGAGTCGGTCAGACCATCACGGCTGGCATGGGTGCCTGGTCTGGATTCCCAACGAACTACAGCTATGCCTACCGTTGGTACATTTGTGCGGCTACCGCTACCAATGCAACTCTCCCTAGCGAATGCACCCCGATTTCGATGTATGACTCGGTGGCACTGGTTGTTCCTGCTAATGCCTTGAACAAGAAGTTGATGCTCGCAGTCACTGCTACCAACGATTTTGGGAGCGCCACCAAGACAGCGATTACTTCGGTAAATGTGGCTGCGGCTGCATCGATTAACCCGCTATTCTTGAGGGCGATTCTATGAGCCAGATTGAAATAAAGTACGCGGGAAAGTCGCAGGTTTTCGGTAACGACATCGAAGTAACCATTGGTCGTTCTCTCGATGCCGTGCTTCGTGTGGAAGACAGTTCGATCTCTAGAATCCACGCTCGTCTGGTCTACGACAACACGCATGCTGTCTGGGTTTTCTCCGATAACAACAGCGCGAATGGTTGCTACGTAAACGGAGTTAAGATCAATTCGGTTCAGGTGATTTCTGAGCTAAATGTGCGCCTGGGAGACAACGAACTAGCAGCGCTGTTAACAATTTCACCAACCAATGATGAACCGAAGGTAACCACCAAAGGCTCGGTGGTTAGCGCCAGTGACCAGGTTATCGGTAAGTCTGCTGAGGCGGATTTCATCGTTACCGATGTTCTGGCTAGCCGCAGCCATGCGAGGTTAATCAACCTCGACACCGGTTTCATTATTGAAGACCTCGGATCAACCAACGGAACCTTCGTAAACGGTAAGTTAATCAAGACTTCGCCGGTTCGCGAAGGTGATGTGATCACCATTGGTAACACCGACCTAACGATTCGCGAAGGCAAACTCGACTACCTACGCAGTCAGTCAGAAAAGTCTGGTGGTCTTTACGCTAACAACCTCGAGTTTGCGATTAAAGGTGGGCGCAAGCTTCTTCGCGGAATTGATGTTCGCTTGGCTCCTGGCACCTTAACGGCCGTTATCGGACCGTCTGGTGCTGGTAAATCAACTTTCCTAAAGGCAATCGCCGGTGTTACCAAGCCAACCGCTGGAACCGTGACCTTCGATGGATTTAGCGTTTATGAGAACTTCGATGTGGTTTCTTCTCGTATTGGAATGGTTCCACAGGACGACGTTCTGCACACCACCCTTAAATTGAAAACAGCTCTGAACTACGCGGCTCGCCTTCGACTTCGGGTTGATGGGGGAGCGACCGAGCGTCAGGCACAAGTAGATCGAGTCATTGAACGCTTGGAACTTGGTTCTAACCAAGCAACCACAATCAACAAGCTCTCCGGTGGCCAGCGTAAACGTGCTTCGGTGGCACTAGAACTATTGACCGAGCCATCACTTCTGATTCTCGATGAGCCGACCTCGGGTCTTGACCCAGCAATGGATCGGCAGGTCATGAAAACCCTGCGTGAATTGGCAACCGATGATCGTGCCGTCCTGGTGGTTACCCACTCGGTGGCGCAGCTGGACCTATGCGATGACGTACTCGTGCTTGCACCTGGTGGTATGCCCGCCTACTACGGACCTCCTCGTGGAATAGCCGCCTACTTCGGAACCACTGATTGGGCCGATATCTTTGCGGTTATCAAAGAAGACCCGGAAGCGGCGTACCAGCGCTACCAGCAGCAGAACCCGAAAAAGATTGAAGAACCAGCCGAGGTCGCTACAACCGTAGCTACCGCCAAACGCGTTAGCGCGCCTTGGTTTAGTCAGTTTGCAACAATGGCATCTCGGCAAATAAGCCTGATCTTTGCCGACATTGGGTATTTGCTCTTCTTGCTCATCCTTCCGGTCATTGTGGGTCTACTAATTGTGGTTGTACCTGGTTCAGCCGGTCTCTCTGCTGCCAGCAATACTTCGCCAGCCGAACCTAGCCAGCTGTTGGCAATGCTCGTGATTGGTTCAGCATTTATGGGTGCTTCGATCTCCATACGTGACCTTGTGGGTGAGCGACCAGTTTATCTTCGTGAACGCGCAGTGGGGCTTTCCATATCCGCGTATCTTGCTTCGAAACTCTTTATCTTCGGCTTGTTCTCGTGGTTCATGGCGGGAATGCTCACCTATGTGACCCTGGTTGCCAAACCTGCTCCAATTCAGTCGGTGTTCTTCTCATCACCGGTCCTCGAACTCTTCCTCGCTCTTGGCCTGACCTCGATGGCGGCCATGGTTACCGGTCTGCTTCTTTCGTCCTTGGTGAAATCAAGTGAGCAGGTTATGCCACTGTTTGTTGTCTTCCTGATGGCTCAGTTGGTCTTGAATGGCGGCCTGCTTCCAATCGAAGCTCAGAGCTTCATAAGCACGATCGCCTATGGAGTAATTGCTCGATGGGGATTTGCCATGGCTGCTAGCAGTGTAAACCTAGCCGCCATTTCACCGAGCCTCGACGAGGACAACTGGTGGGCTCACGACCTGGCAACCTGGGGCACCGATGCGGCCATTCTGCTGGCAACCACCATAGTTTTGATTACGCTCTCGCGCATGCGCCTCGAATCGAGGTACGACCGATGAGCACCAATCGTGGAATGTCGGTTTCGCAAGCCAAAGCGCTCGCGAGTGACACCAATACCTCTGCAGGCGTGCTCGGGCGTCTTGCCAACAGTTACCCAGAGTGCTGGCCAGAACTTCTGGCAAACCCTACAGTCTCGGCGGAACTTAAGAGTTGGATCCAAAAGGCTCAGGTGCAGGAGCAGAGCCGCGCCTTCGATGGCGCTGCCACTACAGCAAACCCGACGGTGACTTTGAAACCAGCAAAAACGGTATCGGCTAAACCAAAGAAACAAAAAGCTCGTGGGCGCAAGCGCTACGGTCGTTTTGTTAGAACCATTGGAATGCTGATCATTCCGTCAATGCTTTTGGCTGGAATCTATCTTGGCGTTCAGTATCTCGATTCTCACCGACCACCGGTAGGTGTGATCAACATGCAAACCCTAGACGGCGTTGATAACACACCTGCGTGGACGTACGACCTCAGCTCAAAGTCACACAGCAACTGCGTGCAGTACCAGTTTGGAACCGTTGAGCAACACAAGGTTGCAGTGCTAACTCAAAATGATCTCTCAAAGGATGATTGCAAGGATCTAAAAGACGTTCCAAGCACACTTGCTCTAGTGGATCTGAACACCGGTATCGCCGACTGGAAGATCGACCTGGCCTCCGAACTCGACTGGACCGAGAAGTGGAAGAAACAGCTGGTTGAGGTTCCAGGTCTAGACGAGGTGCTGATTAAGTACATCGACATCAACGGTAGCGACGCCGGTGGAAACGTGGTTTCCGTGGACAAGGGCGATGATCGCAAGATGAAGACGATTGTTCCCTACAACCGTCTGAATGGTCGAATCCCTGACCCTGTAATTGCCAAGAGCAACTCCCAGCCGATCATGCAGGCTCCGGTGCTCGAGGTCATGGCCATTCCAGGAAATCTCAAGAATGTTCTGGTTATGACGAACGGCGCCAAGAAGGATTTCCGTTACGCCAAGTACCGCTCGAAGCGTTTTAGTTCACCGCGTTGGTCTACCGAGTCCGACCTGCGCCCAGTGGGTGGAACCCAGATCATCGGTGACAAGTTAGTGCTTGGGCGCAAGAAGGGTGATCACCCGAAGGCAATCAAGATCTCGTCTGGTAAATTCGTGGCTTGGCACGGCTCAGCCGCATCGAAGGTTTATCAAATTGGCGCCGATGCCGTTGAGATTCTTGGCGACGGTGTTGCAGAGAAAGCCACAAACATAGAGTCTCAGGGTGGAATTGATGGCAAAGACATCACCATCAATGGAATCGACAATCGTGGCAACACCAAATGGACACTTGAAGCGCGCGGCTATGCCATTGCTAGAAATGATTCGTTTACCAATCCATCGAATCGAAACTGGTTCAGCAACCTGCTCACCCTAAGCGGCAAGCACCAGCAATACGTTTCACTCGTGAACCCTCACGATGGCGGCCAGCTTTGGAAGACCAAGATTTCACAAGAGCGATTTGAGATCGCCAGAAGCACTGCGGGTAATCGCTTGGCTGTCTATCTATATAAAAAGTACAAGCTCGATACCAAGACTTTCTCTTTGCTTGATCTCATAACTGGTTCCGAGTCAGAACCAATGAAGATTGCTGGAAAGCGCGTTCGTGTGGATGGAGCCACCGATGCATTCTCGATCTTGGTAGACGAACCAGACCGTGAAGAGATCGTGAAGCAAGCCGAGAAGGGCAAGGTCGCCTCGCTAACTCGCAAAGATAAGTCCGATGAAACAAGGGCCTGTGTTCAGGGCGTAGACAACGCCTCGGCGACCATCGCTTGGAGTTTCGAATGCAATGGCAACATTCACGCCGTTCGCGCCGGTGGTATCTGGCTAGCTCTTGACCTAACCCCTGGTTCCGAAAACTTCTGGCCTTTGAAGAGGGAGAAATAATGGCAAACCGCCTTCCGATCAGTCCGCCTGAGATTAGCGGGTTAACTTACACCTCGCCGCTCGGCAGCGGTGGATTCGCCGACGTCTTCCTCTACCGCCAGTCCATGCCACAACGTCAGGTTGCGGTGAAGGTCTTTCTGAAAAAGTTTGATTCCAGTTCGGTATTCGCAGCGGACTTCATTCGTGAAGCCAACGCTCTTGCGAAGCTGGGGGCGCACCCGAATATTGTGAACATTTGGGACGCAAACATATCCCGTAATGGCAACCCTTATATCTCTATGGAGTATTGCCCATCTTCGCTGGGTAAGAACTGGCGCACCCAACCAATGTCGCTAGAGCAGGTGCTTGACATCGGTGTTCAGATCGCCTGCGCCCTAGAGACTGCCCACCGAGCAAAGTTGATCCACCGCGACATCAAGCCTTCCAACATACTTATCAACGAATTTGGTACCCCGGTCTTGGCCGACTTCGGTATCGCCACCGATGTGAACAGCCAGATGTCGGATCAGGTTGCAATGTCGTTGCCTTGGAGCGCACCGGAAATTGTAAACTTGCAGACCAGCGGCTCGGTTGCCACCGATGTCTTCTCTCTTGGCGCGACTCTTTATTCGCTGCTTGCCGGCCGAACTCCATTCGAAGTAGATGACTCGAAACAGAATGGTCCTGAAAAGCTGAAGTCTCGTATCGTGAGGGGAATTTACACCCCGATTCCTAGGGGTGGAATCCCTCGAATCGTTGAAGAGGTTCTTATCAAGGCCATGTTTAAGGAGCCACACCTACGTCATGGCTCAATGCAGGAATTAGCCATGCACCTAAACGAAGTGCAAGCCCAACTGGCTTTCAACGTAACCAACCTCTCGATTCCAGTAACGAGAGTTGCCGACAACACACCTCGCTACGAGTGCGGACATCCGAAGATTTCCATGGAAGGTCTCGACCGGGGTGTAAAGGTAGAAACTGGCTCAAAACGTCGCGGTGGCGCACAAACCGAGACCCTCGACACCAGTAAGTGTCCAATTTGCAATCAAGCACCACAAGTAATTCGAAATCGCAAGAAAATCAATCCGCTAGTCTTGATAATCGTTGCCGCAATTGCAGTGGGTTTCATTGCCACGGCAGGCTATTTGGCGGTAAACGGGGGTTTCTAGGTTTTGAGTTTCTTTAGCAGGTCTGGCAGTACGCGTCTTGGTTCAAGCCGTGTCCTTCAGCTTGCAATTGCCGTGGTTTCAATCGCAGCACTTATCGCCGCAGCGGTTTTTTCCGATGGCTTCGATGTAAAGAAGGTGAACCTTCAAGACAACAACATCTGGATTCTGCAGAAGAACAACCCAAATCCGAATCAGGAAACCAAGGCCAGTGGCCGCTATGCCAAGGTCAACACAAACCTCAATGAGATTGGTTTAACCACCGACGTCGACAAGCCAAGTGCCTTGTTTCAGACCGCAGCCGGCTCGGTTCTCTTCAACCAAGAAGCCTTCGTAAACATCTCAACTGCGCAGCCTGCGAATTTCTTGGCTAACAGTGAGGACGCCATCACTCTCACCGCAAGCCCGCTGGTAATTGACTCGAATCCTTCGTACGTTGCACTGGTTGACCAGTCGCGAGTTCTCAGAGTCTCGACCTTCGACGGATCGAAGTATCCAACTCCACGAGAGGTTCAACTCCCCAAGGATGCGGCAAAGGGTTTTGGCTTCGATTCGGTGACGCTTGGAAATGACGGATCGGCTTACGCATACTCTTCTAACGACAACAAGGTTCGCCAATATGACCTGATCAAGGAAGAGTGGACGAGTCGTGCCGACTCGCTGAACGGTATCGACTCAACCACGATTCAGATGGCCGTAGTTGCGGGTAAATGGGCGCTATTAGACACCGCAGGTGGAAAGCTTTGGCTCGAAGGCGACTCAAACAGCATCTCGGTGCAACCAAACTCTTTCCTTCAACAATCCTCAGAAGCCCAGGCAACCGTTTATCTGGCCTCTCTTGCTGGTATTACTAAAGTAAGTAAGCGCGAAGTCACCTCGGTGTCTGTGGCTGGAGCGCTGGAGACCGCGCGTCCGGTGGAATTTGGTGGAATTGTCTACGGCGCTTTTCTCGGCTCCGATCAGGGCTGGATGTTCTCTTCGGCCACCAACGAGATGAAAGAGCTCGACTACAACAAGAAGATCTTGGACGCCAAGAGACTTCAAAGCCCAGAGCACGACCTCGTGCTTTCAGCGAATGGCGAGTCAGCGGTAATCAACGAAACCTATTCAGGTTGGGCATGGTCGCTCCCTAACGGAACACTCGTTCAAGGAAGCCAAGACTGGGACGGGGATCCGGGTAAGCGTGGCGATTGTGCCGATTCACCGGAGTCTTGCAAGACCAAGCAGGAGCCTCCTCGACCTGTGGATGACACCTTTGGTGTGCGTGCTGGTCAACTGATTTCACTTCCGGTGCTTATCAATGACAGCGACACCAACGCTGGCGATATCATCACCATCGTGCCAGAGTCAATCAAGGGTCTAGATCCTAATTTTGGGGAAGTGCGAGTTAGCTCAAACCAACAAATGTTAACGGTTGCCGTAAAGAGCTCGGCCCGAGGATTTGGACGATTCAAGTATCAAATCTCAGACGGAATTTCGAAAATATCCGAGTCTGCAACTGTAACCCTTACGGTCAAGCCGAATAACAAGAATTCGGCACCGGGCTGGTGCACTCAGGTAGTTAGTACCTGTATCCAGGAAAAGCCGCGAGTATCACTGGCACCTGGCACAGAAATCACAATCCCATTCCTAAACGCATGGGTAGACCCAGAGGGCGACCGCTTCTTCATCTCCGAGGCCACAATCACGAATGGTGAGGGAAACCTAGCCTTCTCTGGCTCGGGCGAACTCGTTTACCAGAACCAAAGCACCGGCTCTAAAAAAGGCTCTACCGTAGACGTTCGGGTGGTGGTTTCCGATGTCAAGGGTGCCGATCGAATCGAAACTCTACAGATCAACGTGAACCCAGATATGTCGGCAGCACTGGACGTTCCGGTTTTGGTCGGAACCAGCGGGGAGCCACTCAGCGTTGATTTCTCAGACTACGTAAATGGAGCCCTTGGCTCGATCTCTATCCAATCTCTGGTTCCAGCAAAGTCGAACCGCAATGACGGCATCAACATCGTTCAAGAGGACGCCACCAAGTTTAAATTGACGAGCCAAACCGCCGAATCGACAATTCTTGATTTGACCGCATCGCTATCCGAAACCAAGAAGGTCACTCAAACCATACGAGTGAACTTCGTTTCGCCGGATGTAGCAACCTTGGCCACTTCACCCGTCACGGTATTAGTGAGCCCAGGATTAGACACCTCTCTAGATCTATTCAAAGCTGCTCACAACCCCGGTAATCGAGCGCTCGTGGTGAGCTCTATCAGCACGTCTTCTCAAGAAGGCGCCTCGCTAACTGCAGACAAAATCAAGGGCGGATTCATTCGTATTCGAGGTAACACCGCCAACGACACCGCGGGCTTTATCGGCGTTGTGAATTACAAGATTTCCGATGGTTCGGGAACCGATACTTACACAGCTACTGGTCAAGCGTTTGTTTATGAGATGCCTGATCCAATTGCCAAGGCTCCGGTTGCAAGGCGCGACTCGGTAATTGTGCGTGCCGGCGATGTTGCCGAGGTTGATGTCCTAGCCAACGATCTCGGTGAACCAGGCGTTCCGCTCACAATCGATTCCAAGTCTTTTATTCAAAAATCAAAAACCAATTGCATCGAAGGCGGTCTCGTTTTTGCCGCCGGAGGCAAGGTTCGTGTAGTAGCTCCAAAGACTCAGGGTCTCTATACCTGTAACTACAGCATCTATCCAGCCAATAACCCATCTGTGAAGGCCGTTGCCACCCTGCAGATTCGCGTTCGTGCCAACGACGAAAGCAACCAGGTCCCGGTTGCCAACAACCTTTATGCACGAGTACGTGCCGGTGAGACTGTGAACATTCCGGTTCCCGCTGCAGGCGTGGACGCCGACGGTGACACGGTTTCGGTAAAGGCCCTCGGAGGAGTAAAGGGCGTTAAGGGTGCGGCCTACGTAAGCCCAGATGGAGCATCTCTCCAGTACTCGGCGGTTGCCGGGGCCAGCGGGCAAGATTCCTTCACATACACCCTGGTTGACTCCAAGGCGGGAGTCTCGCTACCGGCGGTAGTCAAGATTGCAATCATCGACACCGACCCAGACACCGCTCCGGTAACGATGAATGACTACGCAGAAGTTCGCGTTGGTGCAACCAACAAGGTAGTGCTCGACCCGGTTTCCAATGACTTCGACCCACAGCCGGACTCCAAAAACCCGATTTCGCTAATCCCCGACTCGGTGAAACCTAAACTTCCACCAACGTCCAAGAACTACGAACTTTGGGCGAAGCACCTTCACGTCGACAAAACCAGTAACAAGATCACCATCGACTCGGATAGCGAGCCGGTTACCATGCGTTTTGTCTACACGGCAAAGAGCTCGAGCGGCAGCCAGGCCTTCGGATACATCACCGTGCGTGTGGTTGGGGATGCAGTTCAGGATGCTCCTGATATCACCGACACCTACGTGTCTCAGAATGATCAAGCTAACAAGCTCAGCCAAAAGGGTATTGACGTTATCAGCAACAAGGTGATCTGGACCTCGGGAGACACCGCGAAGCTAACTCTCTCCGTTTGGGGTGGCCTTGATGGATTCAAGGTAATCAACAACAGTTACATCACAAGTGCAAACATCCCTAAGCAGGCGGGCTTGGTGATTTTCAAGCTTTCGGGAACCAACTTCTACGGCAAAGAAGTTGAGAGCTATGGCTTCATGCACTTGCCTGGCACCCAGCCAAAGATTACTTTTGATCCGGCGAAGGCCTTGGTCTCTGTAAAGGAAAATGCGTCTAAGACCTTTGACCTAACCGATCCGAACTTTATTGATCAGGCGAACCTGACCATCGGTAAGGTGAAAGCTCATGGTCTTCGTGAAGCAGCAAACTGTAAGGTAACTTCGGGCACCACAATCGAATACACGGCGGGCGCAGGAGCCCCGTGGCGAGACTTCTGTGACGTGCAGGTGAAAATCGCAGGATCTAACGATGACTTCACGAACATCCTGGTGCCAATCAAGATCATTCCACTCGATCCTGATCCAGTTCTTACTCCTAGAAAGTACGACTATCTTCCTGGCGGAGATCCGCTACAAGTAGATCTAGAAAGCATGACCACCTGGGAAGGTAAGAACGAGGCCGACAAGAAGGGCTTGAACTACTCGACCTCTGGTGGCGAAGACCTGTTCAATGTAGAACAGAAGAACCACATACTGACCATCACGCTCAAGGGCAATGCGCCTAAAGACTCGGTTAGAAAAATCCAGGTTTCCGTAGATTCCAAATACCAGACCGAGCCGGTCGACATCGAAATCACTGTCAAGGAGCTAGATGTAGCCCGGCCGGCAGGACCAGATATCACCAAGGAATGCTCGGTGAATGATAACTTCGCCGATTGTATGGTTAGCCAAGCGGAAATCAACTCGGGTCCTGGCTACCAGAACGAAGCCAACAAGGGTGATCTGCGTTTCGCGCCGTTCGGTTACACCTCGGGCGTTGTGAACTATGGAACCGGCTCGTCTCCGCAGTGTGGATCGGTAACGCTCAAGGCAAGTGCCACTTCTATCGAAAGCAAGTGGAATAAGACACCAGGCAACATGGCGCCAGGTTCGCGTTGCGTAATTACCTATCAGGTACTAGACGGCCTTGACCGTTTGGGTAAGGGTACTTTGACAATCAACTTCAAGGGTGTTCCGGGAGCAGTGAGGTCTGCGACTCAGGTTGACTACTCTGCCGACTCGATCACTCTATTGGTCAACCCGCCAGAGAATTCCTTCCCTGAAATCGAAGCTTTCGTGATTAAGGACGAAGGAAATGGCAAGACCTTCGAATGTGACTTCAATCCAGAAGACAGCGTTCACAAGTGTCTGATTGAAGGCCTGAAAGCCTTCGAAAAGCACAAGTACTCGATTCGTGCCAAGAACTCCGAAGGTGTTTCGAACAAACAATTTGTCTTGGACGAGGCCTACGCCTACCGCGCACCGAAGCAATTGAAGTCGAATAACATCCGATTTACCACGGTCTACAACCCAGCGGCCACATCGCCTGCTACGGGTTACGCCAAGGTCACCATCTACCCAGTAGCTGATGCATCGATCAAGAGTTATACCGTTTGGAGCGACGTTCAAAACAGCTCGCAACAAAAGTCGATTACCGATCTTTCAACCCCGCTTGTTTTTGAAAATGTTCAGGCAAAACCGGGAACCAAGAGCACCATCCGAGTTTCCGCTGTTGGTTCGGTTAAGCCACCTGTGGGAACGGTCACCGATAACTCAACGGCAGCGAGTGCCACCGGCGTGATCTCATCGATCCCTCGAATGGGTTCGGTCTCGGCTTCGATTGAGCCAGATGGCAACGGTTGGTCGGCCAAGGTTGAGGTTGCGGATGTAGATGCCAACTACAGCGAGAAAAACGTGAACATGGCGTTCGTGCTTTACAGTGGTTCGACAGCACCTACCTGCTCGGTAACCGCAGATGGATCAGATGTTGTGATTGGTGGCAGTGCTGCGGCAACCGCTTTGGTATCCAAGGAAATAAAGGCTCCGAACTCTGGTGGCGGTACCAAGACCTATACCTCGAAGAGTTTCTCGCTGTCTTCGGATAACAGCTCTTACACGCCACTGGTTTGTTTCGCCAATGGTTTCGGTAGGGCTGCCGGCACAGGTGCCACGGTATCCACGCTTTCCGACCCTAAGGCTCGTGAATTCACGTATGTTGTGAACTCGGATCCGGTAAACGGTGCTTGGTTAGTTGATCTTTCGCACTCAGTTACAAGCCCTGGCGTGGTACCGGAGTTCAATGGTTCAGATTCAGATGCTGAATCTGCTTGGAAGACTACGATTTATTCGACCTCGTTCGGCAAGGATCCTGTAATTCGAGTTCGTTACTGCACAACTTCCAGTCCGAAGGCCTGTAGTTCTGGTGAACGCCGTGTCACAGCTTCCGACTCGAGTAGATCTTGGCAGATGAAAATCACTGGTCTCGCGAAACTCTTGAACCCTAGCAATGACACTCGCTTTGCCACCAAGCCTTGTGCGGCTGGAATGATTCTCGACTTCGACCTGAACGGAAGCGGCTTGCAGAGCGCTGGAGGAACCAGGCTTTGGCAGCTGGCTTCAGATTCCGAGGTCATCAACCCTTCTGGTTCATTCTTGTTCGAGACCGTGACTAATGGCTGGCAGTTGCCGGAAATTACCCGAGTTAGCTCGCTAAAGCTCAGGTTCCAAGGTCGCGATTCGAACTCGACCAGACATGTTCAAGGTCTCACCGGCGTTTATGAGGTGACCTACAGATGTCAGTAAGTTTTTGCATCACAAATCGAGGAAAGGTAAGTAAATGGCAGTAAATGAAAAGGACGTTGCGAATTTTCAGCGTTCGTTCAACTCCATTGTCGACAACATCGAGCAGGCGCTCTTTGGTAAGAGACATCAGGTTGAACTGGTTCTGGCAACAATGGTCAGTGATGGTCACGTGCTTCTGGAAGACGTTCCAGGAACCGGTAAGACTGCGCTAGCTCGTTCGTTGGCGGAATCGATTGCGATCTCAACCAACCGTATTCAGTTCACCGCAGACCTCCTGCCTTCGGACATCATCGGTGTGGACATTTGGAATGCCAAGAAGGAACAGTTCCAGTTCCAGGGTGGTCCAATCTTCTCGAACATCATCCTTGCGGATGAAATTAACCGTGCATCGCCAAAGACTCAGTCGGCATTGCTTGAGGTTATGGAAGAGGGTCAGGTTACTTCTGGTAACGTGACTCGCTCGGTATCCAAACCATTCTTGGTTATTGCGACCCAGAACCCTATTGAGCAGGCCGGTACCAACTCGCTTCCAGAAGCACAGCTTGACCGTTTCATGATCAAGACCAGCATCGGCTACACCGACAAGGCGATCACCGTGCAGATTCTGGAGGGAACCGCTAATCCTGCATCGAAGCTGAACGCTGTTCGCGGTATCGCTGGAACCAGCATTCTCGAAATGGCTTCTCTTTCGCGCGCAGTATTTGCTCACCCTCTGGTGCTCAACTACATCGTGGACATCGTTGAAGCCACTAGACAGGCCAAGGACATTGAGTTCGGTTCGTCGGTACGTGGTGCCAAGAACCTAACCAAGCTAGCCAAGACCTGGGCCTTGAAGCTCGGCCGTTCACACGTTGAACCAGACGATGTCAAGGAACTTGCAACCGCGGTATTGGCTCACCGACTCGTGCTAAAGAACGAATCGAAGTTCGATGGTGTGACTGCTGAGCGCGTCATGGCAGCGATCCTCGCCGATGTAACTGCTCCAAAGGGAGACTTCTCTAAGTGACCCCAAAGCCAGCCCGCCACAGTAGCCAAGCAGAATCCTCGACTGCTGACGCTACTCGCACCCAGGCTACCGAAACCATTACCAAAGGTTCGGACACTGGTTTGGCGCGCGCTGGTTTTGTAGTTCAAAACTTAGGCGACCTGTTCGAAAACGCTAGAAAGTACATCAGTATCGGAGTCGAATGGGTGCTGGAGACGGTCACCAAGCTCGGCTGGGTTACTTTCAGCTTCGCCGTGCTTTGGTTCCCACTTGGAATCGCATTGGGCTGGCCGGAGTTCCT
>JBEGPG010000051.1:0-5882 GCA_041181585.1 Actinomycetota bacterium | reverse complement strand
ACGCCTCCGGCCATGGAGAAGAAAAGTGCCGGAGCAAACTGCAGGGCAGTCACGATTCCAAGTGCTGCAGCGGAGTGAGTGAGTTCGAGAACCAACCAGTCCTGGGCAACACGTTGCGCCCAGGTGCCGATGTTGCTTAGGAAGGTGGCCGGATAGAGCACCTTGTAGTTGTGGTGGCTGAGAGCGGAAAGTGCCTTTGCCATTTAGCGTAGAGCTAGGCCAGTGGCGGCTTCGAGAATCAGTAGTGCCGCCAGGCGAATGGTTCGCTGATCCTGGCTATCGGCAGTGGCATCGATCTCGGTGATGTCGATGGTCTTCACCTTGTTGGTACGTCCGGCGAGCAGGGCGAACTGGCGCAGTTCGTCGGCGCTGATTCCGCCAGGCGCTGCGGCAGGGCAGGCTGGCACAACGCTTCGGTCGCAGACGTCCACGTCGATGTCAACGTGGATGTTTTCAACGTTTCCGAGGTGGCCGATGGTGCGAAGCCAGATTTCCTCAGGCGTTTGGTGGCGAAGCTGAGCACGGGTAATTACAAGAATTCCGAGTTCCTTGGCGAGACGTGCGTATTCCGGAGAATTCGAGAAGTCGTTGATGCCAATCTGAACGATCTTGTTTCCAGCAAGACCGGCTTCCACAAGCCGTCTTACCGGTGATCCGTTACTAACGCCGTCGCGAAGGTCGTGATGGGCGTCGAAGGTAATAAGACCGGAGGTCTTTAGGTCCATGCCACCGGCCATGGTTGCAAAAGTTACCGAGTTGTCTCCGCCGAGGGCGATGGAAAGTTGCGAGTTGTCGGTTGCCTTCTTGGCCAGCGCCTTGGTTACTTCTTCACCCTCTGGGCTATCTGGTGATTCGGAGTTTCCGAGGTCGCGGGCCGTTAGTTGGCTGAGGTCTAGCTCGTGGCTCCAGCTCCAGGTTGAGTAGCGAAGCAGCGCTTGGCGAATGGCGTCTGGTGTGGTGTGAGCACCGGTCGGTGAGATCGAGGTTTGGCTGGCGCGCACTCCGTAGACGGCGAGGTCGACCGATTCGCCATCGGTGTAAGGCTTTAGCCAGTGAGCGGCTCTAGGCCATTTCGCATCTTCTTTGAGTGCGGTCATTTCTGCTGTGCTCCGAGTCTTCTCGATAGTTCGCCGGCCGAATTGATAACCAGGTTAGATAGTCGGTCAATCAGTTCCGCGTTGGCGTCCTCTGTTCTAAAGGTTACAGCGAACGCGGCGGTGGGAAGTTGAAGGTGGTTGGTGGCAGCGGCGGCAATGGTGTTGAGACCTTCTTGCACGTGACCACTTTCGACACTGAAACCTTGGGCCTTTTCTTCACCTAGGAGTTTTTGTAATTCCTTGGTTGTACCGGGACCCTTTTCGGTTCGCTTCGAAACTTGGGCATTCGCTGGGTAAAGAGTGCGAAGTTGATTTTGCGGAAGGAGTGCGAGCATCGAACGACCGCTGGCGGTGAGGTGAGCAGGGAGTCTCACGCCAACCTCGGTTACCACCGGAGCCGAGAAGCGTGGGTTCTCTTTGAGTAGGTAGAGCAGCTCTGAGCCGTCGAGGATTCCCACCTGGGCGGTGGAATAGAGGCCAAGTCGATCCAATTCCAGGACGATTCGATGCAGGATTGGTCGTGCCAGACGCTCGATCGGGTCATGGCGAAGATAGGCGGTGCCGAGTTCGAACGCGGCTAGCCCCAGACCCCAGCGCGAAGTCTCGGGGTAGTGAATTACAAAACCTTCGGCTTCCAAAACTTGCAGGAGTTGGTAGGTGGAAGACCTTGGTGCGCCGATCTGACGGCTGAGCTGAACGGCGGTAACCGGCGCCGATGCCTTGGCTAGATTACTGAGTAGCGCAACGGTTCTGCTGGCTGCGGGTACTTTGGTCGGCATGTCGTCCTAGTTGTCTGGTATTTCAGACAATACCAGCAAAAACCTTATGGAAACAGGGCTAACGCAGGAGTTGAATTGCATCATGAACGAGAATGCACGAACCAACCTGCACGCTGCAACCGGATCGACCCTGACCGCCAAGGGCTGGGGCCAGGAAGCAGCCATCCGCATGCTTCACAACAACCTCGACCCGGCAGTGGCCGAGCACCCGGAAGAGCTCATTGTTTACGGAGGCAACGGCAAGGCCGCCCGCAACTGGCAGAGCTTCGACGCAATCGTAAAGACTTTGACCAACCTGAAGAACGACGAGACCATGCTGGTTCAGTCAGGCAAGCCGGTTGGGGTGTTCCAGACTCACGAGTGGGCACCGCGTGTGTTGCTCGCCAACTCGAACCTGGTTGGCGACTGGGCCACCTGGCCTGAATTCCGTCGCCTCGAGGCAATGGGTCTAACCATGTACGGTCAGATGACCGCCGGTTCCTGGATCTACATCGGTTCGCAAGGAATCGTTCAGGGAACCTACGAGACTTTCGCGGCGATTGCCGACAAGCGCTACGGCGGAACTTTGGCTGGAACCCTAACCTTGACCGGTGGTTGCGGTGGCATGGGTGGAGCCCAGCCGCTAGCGGTAACCATGAACGAGGGAACCTGTCTGATTGTTGACATCGACGAGAGCCGCCTTCGCAAGCGCCTCGAAACTCGCTACCTCGACGAGATCGCAGACAACCTCGACGACGCAATCGACCGCGCGGTTTCTGCCAAGAATGCGAAGAAGGCAATCTCGATTGGTGTGGTTGGTAACGCCGCAACGGTATTCGATGAGCTACTAAAGCGCGATGTTCCAATCGACATCGTGACCGACCAGACTTCGGCACACGACCCTCTGTACTACATCCCTGAGGGTGTTGAGTTCAGCGAGGCCCGTGCCTATGCAAACACCAACCCGGAGGAGTTCACCAAGCGCGCCCAGGCTTCCATGGCCAAGCAGGTTGCCGCAATGGTTGGCTTCATGGCCAAGGGTTGTGAGGTTTTCGACTACGGTAACTCGATTCGTGACGAGGCTCGAAAGGGCGGGTTCAACGACGCCTTCGCTTTCCCAGGTTTCGTGCCTGCCTACATTCGTCCACTGTTTTGTGAAGGAAAGGGCCCATTCCGTTGGGTTGCCCTGAGCGGAGACAAGAAAGACATCTACCGTACCGACCAGGCAGTGATGGAACTGTTCCCTGAGAACAAGCACCTACAGCGCTGGATGAAGATGGCTCAAGAGCGTATCGAGTTCCAGGGTCTACCAGCTCGTATCTGCTGGTTGGGCTATGGAGAACGCGACAAGGCTGGTGAGGTGTTCAACGACCTCGTGGCTCGTGGCGAAGTTTCTGCACCGATCGTAATCGGCCGTGACCACCTCGACTGTGGTTCGGTGGCGTCGCCTTACCGTGAGACCGAAGCAATGCTCGATGGCTCGGACGCAATCGCAGACTGGCCAATCCTGAACGCCATGCTGAACGTGGCATCGGGTGCCTCTTGGGTTTCGCTTCACCACGGTGGTGGCGTTGGTATGGGTCGTTCGATTCACGCAGGTCAGGTAACGGTTGCTGATGGTACCGCTCTCGCCGGTGAGAAGATCCGTCGAGTCCTTACTAACGACCCAGGTATGGGTGTTATCCGTCACGTTGACTCTGGCTACGACATCGCCAAGGATGTAGCTCGCCACAAGCACGTTCACGTGCCAATGCTCGATACCGAGTAGGGTCGATACGTGCGCAGCGTCGCTATAACCAACATCGGGTCTCTGATCACCAACGACCAGAGCCTTGAGTTGGGGTTCCTCGGCGAACTGCGAAATGCCGCAATCGTTGTAGAAGACGGCACAGTTGCTTGGGTTGGTACCACGGCTAACTTGCCAGACACCGACGAACAAATTTCGGTAGATGGAAAAACGGTAATCCCTGGCTTCGTAGACTCGCACGCTCACCTTATGTTCGCCGGTGATCGAGCAACTGAATTTGCTGCACGAATGGCTGGGGAGAGCTACTCGGCCGGTGGCATCAAAACCACCGTGGCCGCCACTCGCGCAGCTAGCGATGAAGAGCTGGAAGCGAATCTGGTTCGATTAACTTCGGAGTTGCGTGCTAGCGGAATTACAACTTTCGAGACCAAGAGCGGTTACGGACTTTCGGTCCAGGATGAGGCACGTTCGCTCCGGATTGCGTCGAAGCACACCACCGAAACTACTTACCTTGGTGCTCATGTGGTTCCAGCCGAGTACGAAGGCCGTGCAGATGAGTATGTTGCTCTGGTCACGGGCGAAATGCTGAACCAGGTTGCCGATTCTGCAAAGTGGATTGATGTGTTCTGTGACCGTGGAGCATTCACCGTGGAACAGGCTCGCGAGATCTTGCTTGCCGGAAAAACTGCTGGGCTTCAGCCAAGAATTCACGCCAACCAGTTGCAGCAGGGTGGCGGCATTCAACTCGCTGTTGAACTCGACTGCGCCTCGGCCGACCACTGCACTCACTTCGATTCAAAAGACATCGACGCTCTCGCTGGATCGAACACCGTGGCAACTTTGCTGCCAGGCGCCGAGTTCTCCACACGGGCCACCTATCCGGATGCCCGCAAACTGTGGAATGCCGGAGTAACCGTGGCTCTGGCCACCGACTGCAACCCTGGCTCCAGTTACACCACGTCGATGCCGTTCTGCATTGCCGTGGCCGTTCGCGACATGCACTTCACCGTGGAACAAGCGATTTGGTCGGCAACCATGGGTGGCGCCAAGGCACTGCGCAGAGGTGACATTGGCTCAATTAAGCCAGGCATGCGAGCTGACCTAGCGGTTATCGACGCCCCGAGCGCACTCCACCTGGCTTACCGTCCAGGCGTAAAGCTCATTTCCAACACCTACCTTGCCGAAGACTTCCAACGATAGGAAAGCCATGACCGAAGTAACAATTCACGTAAGCGGGCTGACCCGCGCCGACTTGGTGGCAGTTGCCCGTGGCGGTGCCAAGGTTGTGATTGGCCAAGATGCCATCGACGCCATGGCTAAGACTCGTGCTCATGTGGAGAAGCTTGCCGGAGGTGATACTCCGGTTTACGGCATCTCAACCGGTTTCGGAGCTCTAGCCAACCGACACATTGCACCAGCCGATCGTGTTCAGCTGCAGAAGTCGTTGATTCGTTCGCACGCCGCCGGCATGGGTCCGGCTGTCGAGACCGAAGTGGTTCGCGCCCTGATGCTGAACCGCCTGAAGACCCTCTGCTCCGGCCGCACCGGTGTTCGCCCGGTGGTTGCCGAAACCATGGCCGCACTACTCAACGCAGGCATCACCCCCTACGTTCACGAGTACGGTTCTCTTGGTTGCTCGGGTGACCTTGCTCCCCTAGCCCACTGTGCCTTGGTGCTGATGGGTGAAGGCCGCGCCTTCGACGCCACTGGAACCGAACGCCCGGTTGCCGAACTCCTTGCCGAAGCTGGAATTCAGCCTCTGGAATTACAAGAAAAGGAAGGCCTAGCACTAATCAACGGCACCGACGGAATGCTCGGCATGCTGGTGTTGGCACTTCACGACCTTGAGAAGCTGGCCGACCATGCCGATGTTATTGCCGCGATGAGCGTTGAGAGCCAAATGGGAACCGACCAGGTCTTCCGCCCTGAACTACACGAGCCGCTTCGCCCACACCCAGGACAGACCACCTCGGCTGCCAATATGTTTGCTGCCCTTGCCGGAAGTGAGATCGTGGCATCTCACCGTCACGGTGACAGCAAGGTTCAGGATGCCTACTCGCTTCGCTGTGCTCCTCAGGTCACCGGTGGTCTTCGCGACACCATCTCTTACGCCACGGTGGTTGCCGAGCGTGAACTTGCTGCGGCTATCGACAACCCGGTTGTTCTGGAGAACGGCGAGGTTACCTCGAACGGAAACTTCCACGGCGCTCCGGTTGCCTATGTGCTCGACTTCCTCGCCATCCCTGCCACGGATCTTGGCTCGATGAGTGAGCGTCGCAC
>JBEGPG010000050.1:0-4161 GCA_041181585.1 Actinomycetota bacterium | reverse complement strand
GGTGCCACGGTTTGCCGTGACGTTCGCCCGCAGGAATTGGGGCTACGTCGTTGGTTTCGATTGCACCTGCCGAAGCAGGGTTGTTGTTGTTTGTCATAGGTAAAAAGTTACCTGTTAATTTCCTGAACTTTCGCCGAAACTGCCAATGTCATACGTCTTTTTACATAACCGCAACATTGGCGGGGTATCGGGGTAACTTATACGCGTATGAGTTCTATCAAATTGATCGCAAACGGGCCAAATTCCTGGGACGTCTTTCCTGCAAATCGCGAGGGTTTTTTAGGTCAGTTGAGCCTGAATGAGATCGATTCCGAAGCGGGAACGGCAGAACTCGATTGGGAGTATGGCGACCCTACCGGCTTGAAACAGGAGTACGTCGAAGCGTTTCAGCACGGCGTGATTCACGCGATTTACGAACTCGGTCTACACAAGGTGAAGATCGCTATTTCGCTCGGTGATGTTGTGTTCATTGACCTTATCGAACGAGCTGGATTCCTAGCTGGACGAGAGTTCGGCAAAGGCGTTAAGCGCTCGCGGCGATACTCCTGCGATCGCTACGACCTGATTCGCAATTTGGCAGAGACCAAGATGAACGACTTTCTAGATACCTCGATTTGGAGATTCGGCTGGGACTCAGCAAAGCGCCGTCTAGGGGTTTGCAAATACGACGACCACCGCATTTCGCTTTCGCGTTATCTCGTTGATCTTCACCCACTAGAAGACGTTCGCCAAGTCATCTTGCATGAGGTTGCCCATGCCATGTGCGGACCTCGAGTTGGTCACGGACGAAAGTGGAAAGATACCGCGACCAAGCTTGGTTATCGCCACGAAAAGATATCTGGAGAAGAGATCGGTAACGCGACCGCTCGCTACATTGGGGTTTGCCCAAATGGTCACAGCGCCTATCGCCATCGCAAGCCAAAGACACAGTTGTCTTGCGCAAAGTGCTCTACCCGTTTCGATCGACGGTTCTTGATTATATGGTCAGAGCGGTGAAGATCAACATCATGGTGACCACGAAACCAGCGAAGAAGTTTAGGTAGATAAATCTCTTCCAACCCTTGTTGGCTGACTCGCAGCTTTCGTCGGTGATGTTGAAATGTGGAATGAGGATTGCCACGTAGGGGAGTGCCGCAATTGCCACCAGGTTCTGTGGCCAGCCCAGAGTGAGCACATAGAAACCTGCAGCGAGGTACATAACAAGCGCCACTCGGGTGGTGTTTCTCGCGCCGAAGTAAGTTGCGATGCTCGAGATGCCGCCTTCTCGGTCGGCCTTCACATCTTGTACTGCTCCGAATGCATGGGAGGCCATTCCCCAGAGGGTGAATGCCAAGATCATGGCGGTATAGGTTGAGCTGGATAGATCTTGATTGGTTAGCGCCAAACCAAAAATCATCGGCCCAACAAAGTGGCTTGCCGAAGTAATCGAATCCAGAACTGGCTTCTCCTTGAACCGTAGGTGCTTGGCAGAGTAGGCAACCACCGTGAATAGGAAGAGTCCCAGCCAGAGTGAACTATTTAGGTTTCCGACCATCAGTAGGTAAGTGACAAATGGAATGCAACTTAGAACTGCTGACCAAATGATGGTTCGGTGGATTTCTTTAGGTAGAAGTGCGCCTTCGATCCCGCCTTTTCTCGGGTTGCGAAGATCGCTCTCGTAGTCAAACACGTCATTCACGCCGTACATCAGCAGGTTGTAAGGAATCAGAAAGAACAGAGTCCCCAGAATCAGAGTCAGGTCTACCTTTCGGGTAACCATAAAGTAGGCGGCGGCAAACGGGTATGCGGTGTTTATCCATGAAATTGGCCTAGACGACCAAAAAATGTAATTGAGTTTCTTAGCTAAAGTCATTTCTTCACCGCCCTCCAGATTGCTGGTACCAACAAGACTGCCACGACGGTGTATGCGAAGTCTTCAATTGGAACCACTCCAACGTAGATCCCCAGCAGCGTTTCCTTGTTGTAGTCAACAATTCCGGAGCCCACGATTAGGTTATCGAAGATGGCTGTCAGAACGATCATTGGGAGGAACACCGTAGGGGTGGTGAAGCAGCGGAATCTGCTCTTAATCAACCAGGTTCCAAGCCCTGCCGCGATCAAGAAAATTAGGTTCAGGTTACCGTAGGTCATTTCTTCACCCGCTCAAACCAAGTAGCGATGATCAAGGTGGAGTAGCAGAGCAATGCTAGGAAGAAGAGCTCTTCGATTGGAAAATCAGGAGCCAGCATTATGCCGGTTAGGTAGGCGCTCTGACCCTTGAAGAATATTCCGAGATTGATTCCGCAAAAGTCCCAAATTACAAAAAGCACGTACGGGATGCCGATGGCGATTGCGGCTGCCTTTGGTCGAACCGAAAACGCCAAACGATAGCGAAAGTCAAGCGTTACCAAACCGGCTAGCGAAACCAGCAGCGCAGTTAGGTAAACGAAATTCACTTCAAGCCGACCCAGGCGTCGTCGGTGAGTTTTTGTAATTCGTGCGGAATTGGCCCTGCCGACTTGTCGCCGGTTAGGCGCTTGTAGACCAGCTCAGCACCGATTAGGCACATCGGAAGACCGATTCCTGGCACGCTGTGGTGCCCGGCGTAGTAGAGCCCCTTGACCTTCTTACTCACATTCGCAGGGCGGAAGAACGCGCTCTGCTTTAGAGTGTGGGCCATTCCCAAGGCGGTTCCCTGCCAAGCGTTTAGTTCACCCACGAAGTCCTTTGGGCCCATTGAGCTTCGAACTACAATGCGCTCGCGGAGGTCGGGAATGTCACACCACTTGGCGATCTGGTCGATCACCTCGTCGGCTGCTGCTTCAAACTTTTCGTCACCGCGGCCACCGATGCTCGGGTCGGCGGCGATTGGAACGAGCACGAACAGGTTCTCGTAACCCTTTGGAGCAACACTTGGATCTGTCTTGCTCGGGTTGCAAATGTAAAGGCTGGCTGGATTCGGTATCTTGCTCTTACCATCGGCTTTCTTGAACACCTCGGCAAAGTTTTTACCCCAGTCATCGGTGTAAAGAAGTGTGTGGTGGTTGAGTTGTGGAAGGTTGCCCTTAACTCCGAGGAACAGCAACATCGCCGATGGGCCAGGAATGCGCTTGTCCCACCACTTCTGCGGAAGAGTTTGTTCCTCCGGCTTTAGAAGTTGAGTCTCAAGGTGGTGAAGGTCGGCGTTGCCCACAACGACGTCGGCCTCAAAGAAGGTGTCGCCAACCTGAACACCAGTCACTCGTTTGTTCTCGGTGACAATTTTCGTGACGCGGGAGTTGCAATGGACTTTCACTCCGTGCTTCTTTGCAATGCGCTCGATTGCTTGAATAATCGTGTAGAAACCACCCATCGGGTAGAACACTCCGACGTTCATATCAACGTGGGTCATCAGGTGGTACATGCTCGGGGTGTCATAGGGGCTGGCACCTAGGAACACTGCCGGGAAGTCAAGAATCTTGCGAAGGCGCTGGTCTTTTACGTGCTTAGCTGCAAAGTCGTCCAGGTTTCCAAGTAGGTGTTTTATAAAGTTGCCGGCACGCTTCAGAACCTCTGGGTGGGTGAAGGATTTGGTGTTCTCGAAGTTCGTGTAAAGGAAGTGGTCGATCGAGATGGTGTAGGCGTCCTCGGCGGAATCCACGTAGCGCTTTAGTGCCTTGCCGGCGCCCGGTTCAATTCGCTCGAATAGCTCTAGGTTGTCTTCTAGCTTTTCTCGAATCACGAGTACTTCGGAGTCACCCTCATTGCGAGTTTGGTACGCAGGGTCGAGACGAACCAGGTCAAGCTCGGCTTCTGCGGTGGTTCCCATCAGTTTGAAAAATTGGTTGAAGGCGTCTGGCATTAGATACCACGACGGTCCGGTTTCGAAAATGAAACCGTCTTTTTCATAGGTATAGGCGCGACCACCAACTCGCGAACGGGCCTCCAGCACGGTCACATCCATGCCACTCTTTGCCAAAATTGCGGCGGTCGAGAGGCCTGCGATTCCGCCGCCAATAACTACAGCTTTTTTCATTTAGGTAACCATCCAAAGATTGCTCGGGTAGCGATGATGAGTTTGTACGCATCTGGAACACGAATTCGCTCGCTCATGATTCTTGAAGCGGGGGTAATCGAGATGATGTCGTTCAGCGATTGAAACAGCATCTGTGCAACACCTACGGCACGTCTGGCACCGGCAGG
>JBEGPG010000049.1:0-14632 GCA_041181585.1 Actinomycetota bacterium | reverse complement strand
GCCACTTGAACTCCATGTTTCTTTCGGTTTACTGGATGCAAACCAAATGTGCGAAGTCTTAAGTTTACTTGGAAGTTGGCTTTTTAGGGCTGTCGATTGCCTTGCCGAATCTCCTGGAACGCTGGCCAAATTCGGTGATTGCCGCCCATAAATGCTCGCGCCTGAAATCGGGCCACAGAGTGTCGTCGAAAGAGTACTCTGCGTAGGCAGATTGCCATAGTAGGAAGTTTGAGGTGCGCTGCTCGCCCGAAGACCTTAGAAAGAGATCAACGTCGGGAAGTTCACTGGTCTGAAGGTGCCTTTGAACAGTTTTTTCGCTGATGCTTCCTGCTCGTAACTTACCGCTGGCAACCTGCTGTGCGATTTCGTTGATGGCGTCTACAAGTTCGATGCGACCGCCGTAGTTCACGCACATGGTCAGTGTAAGTTTCGAATTCTTGGCGGTTAAGCGCTCGGCATCTTCGAGTTCCTTGATAACCGAACTCCATAGTTTGGCACGACGTCCTGCCCAGCGAATTCGTACTCCCCAGCTGTTTAGTAGATCCCTGCGACGACGAAGTACGTCGCGGTTGAAACCCATGAGGAATCGAACTTCTTCAGGAGATCGCTTCCAATTCTCGGTTGAGAAGGCATAAACGGTAACGTATCGAACTCCTGCTTCCAGAGCGCCCTCCACCACATCGAGTAATGCGGCTTCACCAGCCTTGTGGCCCTCCACTCTAGTCAGCCCACGTTCATTCGCCCAGCGACCGTTGCCGTCCATCACAATGGCAACGTGCTTAGGTACTTTCTCGAATTTAGGTACGTTCGACATGTTGTAGTGATTTTAGCCCTCGTTCGATGTGCCACTGCGAATATGCAGCAACCACTCCGGACGCGTTAGAACGGGCAGCTTGGGATGAGGCATCGGCAAATGCCCAATCTCCCGCAAGCAGAGCCCCGAGGAGCCGAGCTGATTCATCATCCAACTTGACCGCTCCGGCGATTTTGCATTCCTCACAGACCATGCCACCCGCTTGTAGCACGAAGAAACGATGGATTCCAGGTTGCCCGCAGCGAGCACAGTCGGTAAAGCTTGGCGCCCAACCGGCAACCGATAGCGCACGTAGCAAATAAGAATCGAGAATCAAACCGGATTCGTGTTCTCGATTTGCCAGTGCCCTGAGACCTCCCAGTAGGAGTAGGTATTGCTGGGGTGAAGTTTCGCCACCTGCAAGCTTCTCTGCGGTCTCCACCATGGCGGTCGCGGCGGTGAAGCTTGGGTAAGCCTCGATGATTTGGCCACCGTAAGCATTGAGTGTTTCCACCTGGCTAACCGTGTCGAGATTTCGCCCCTCGTGAAGTTGAATGTCGACCACCATGAATGGCTCAAGTCGGGAACCAAACTTAGATGTGGTCCGGCGCACACCCTTGGCCACGGCTCTGATTAGTCCGTGATAACGAGAGAGCATCGTGACGATGCGGTCAGCCTCACCCAGCTTGTGGGTTCGAATCACAACCGCTTCGTCGCGATAAACGGGCATGGCTTAGCGAAGACTGCGGTTCACGCCAGAGATCAGCGCCTTCAGTGATGCGGTCGCGATGTCGCCATCGATACCAACACCCCAAAGGGTCTGTCCGCCTAATTCGACTTCGATATAGGAGGCCGCCTGCGCGTCTCCCCCGGCACTTAGAGTGTGCTCTACGTAATCGAGTAGGCGTACTTCGACGCCAAGCTGAGACAGCACGTTGATAAACGCTGAGATAGGACCGTTTCCAGTGCCACTCATGGTCACCTCACCGGCTCCATCTCGAAGAACCACATCCAAAGCAACCGATCCATCCATGTCGCTATTTGTGGCAATCTTGCGAAGTTCGAAGCGACCCCACTTGCGAGAGGAATCAGCCGATGGAAGGTACTCGTCGGTGAATATGTCCCAAAGCTTTTCGCTCGAGACTTCGCCGCCATCTTGATCGGTCTTGTTCTGCACCACACGAGAGAATTCGATTTGGAGCTTTCGAGGTAGATCCAGAGAGTGGTCGGTCTTCAAAAGATAGGCAACTCCACCCTTTCCAGACTGCGAATTCACACGGATAACGGCCTCGTACGAGCGACCTACGTCCTTAGGGTCGATTGGTAAATAGGGCACGGCCCAAACCAGGTCATCTACCGAAACACCCTTGGTTTCGGCTTCCTTCGACATAAGCTCGAAGCCCTTCTTGATGGCGTCCTGGTGGGAGCCGGAGAAAGCGGTGTAGACAAGGTCACCACCGTATGGTGAACGCTCAGGAACCGGCAACTGGTTGCAGTATTCAACCGTGCGCTTGATTTCATCGAGATCACTGAAGTCAATGTGTGGATCGATTCCCTGTGAGAACAGGTTCATACCCAAAGTTATTAGGTCTACGTTTCCAGTGCGCTCGCCGTTGCCGAATAGACACCCCTCGATGCGGTCGGCTCCAGCTAAATAACCTAGTTCGGCGGCAGCAACCGCAGTGCCGCGGTCATTGTGCGGGTGCAGGGAAATTAGAACACTGTCACGGCGGGTGATGTTTCTGCTCATCCACTCGATGCTGTCGGCGTAAATGTTTGGAGTGATCATTTCGACGGTTGCCGGTAGATTGATGATCATCTTGTGCGCTGGACTCGGATCGATGATGTCGATTACCTGATTACAGACCTCGGCTGCATATTCCAACTCAGTTCCGGTATAGCTTTCTGGCGAATACTCGTAATAGAAAACCGTGTCCGAGTAATTCTTCTCGAGGTCCTTACACTTACGGGCCGCATGAAGAGCAATCTCGGTGATTCCGGCCTTGTCCTGGTTGAAAACCACACGACGTTGTAGAACCGAAGTTGAATTGTAGAAGTGAACCACAGCCTGCTTTGCTCCCCTGAGGGACTCGTAGGTGCGCTCAATCAAGTGATCTCTAGCCTGGGTAAGCACCTGAATCACCACATCATTTGGAATGTGTCCGTCTTCGATTAGTAGGCGCACGAAGTCGAAATCGGTCTGGCTAGCACTCGGGAAGCCAACCTCGATCTCCTTGTATCCCATCTTCACTAGTAGCTGGAACATCTTGAGCTTGCGCTCAGGGCTCATTGGGTCGATAAGTGCCTGGTTACCGTCGCGAAGGTCGACCGCACACCAGATAGGTGCCTTTTCAATTCTCTTCGCCGGCCAGGTGCGGTCTGGAAGCGATACGTTGATCTGCTCGTGGAATGGCTGGTATTTGTGAATCGGCATTCCCGAAGGTTTTTGCTCGTTGCGCATGATTGCTCCTAAAAAAGTTTGGGGTTAGTTCTAGCTACAGGCGATTACACCGCGACGGAGGTGGCTAGGTTAAGCCTCGTCGCGGCCGCTAAGCAGGAGTAGAGCAAACATGCAATTAGGTTAGCACTTCAACAATCAGAAACCCAGACGACCAAGCGCCTTTGGGTCACGCTGCCATTCCTGCGCGACCTTTACTCTCAGGCTGAGAAATACCTTACGCCCGAGAAGCTGTTCAATCTCCTTGCGAGATTTCTGGCCTACCTCCTTGAGTCGCGAGCCTCCGCGACCAATAATGATTCCCTTCTGTGAATCACGTTCCACCCAGACGTTTGCGTGAATGTCATACAAGTCAGAATTTGCGCGTGGCCCCATTTCATCAATGGTGACCGCTAGCGAGTGTGGAAGTTCGTCGTGCACTCCCTCAAGCGCTGCTTCGCGAATCAGTTCACAGACTCGTTGTTCAATACTTTCGTCGGTGGTTTGGTCGGTCGGATATAGGGCCGGTGATTCTGGTAGCAATTCGATCAGAACAGCAGTGAGATCCTCCGTTTGACTCCCCTCGATGGCGGAAACCGGAATGATTGCGGTCCAATCCCTGAGTTCAGAAACGGCGAGAAGTTGCGCCGCTAATTGATCTCGTGAAACCAACTCCGACTTCGTAACAATGGCAACTAACTTGGCGCGACGGTATTTATCGAGTTGCTCGTTGATAAATGCATCTCCAGGACCGATTTTCTCGTTTGCCGGAATGCAGAATCCAATAACGTCAACATCGGACAGGGTTGTTTCTACGAGATCGTTGAGCCGCTCTCCCAATAAGGTACGTGGTCGGTGCAGACCAGGTGTATCAACCAGAATAAGCTGACCGAACTCGCGGTTTACGATGCCTCGAATGGCACGCCTAGTGGTTTGAGGCTTGGCACTGGTGATTGCGATCTTCTCACCGACCAATGCATTGGTCAGTGTTGACTTACCGACATTTGGGCGGCCCACAAAGGAGACAAACCCTGATCTAAATTCACTCATTCGTTGTTCCTAAGGTCCAGCACTTCGCGGTCGATTTTCACAAGGACGGTGACCAGCCGCTTGTCACGGCCCTCAAAACGCTCGGCAGTGAAGCTGAGTCCGGAGTGGTGCACCATGTCTCCACCACGTGGTAATCGGCCTAGTAGCTTAGTCACCAGCCCGCCTACACTGTCGATGTCATCATCCTGGAGTTCCAAACCAATGTGCTCCCCCAACTCGAATAGTGAGGACTTAGCGGAAACTCGAAGTTGATCCTCTGAGAGAACCTCGATATCCTCAATTCCGCGGTCGTATTCGTCCTTGATTTCACCGACCAACTCTTCAATTACGTCTTCCATGGTCACCAACCCGGCAACACCGCCATACTCGTCGACGGCTATCGCAACATGAGTTGCATTGATTTGCATTTGCTTTAGAAGATCATCGACCGGCTTGGAGTCTGGAACGAACACGGCTTTTCGTGCGATTTTGCCGGCCTTGGTTGATTCGAATTCCTTTGGTGAATTCTGGAAGACACGAGCGACGTCCTTTAGATAGAGAACGCCAACCAAGTCGTCGATGTTCTTACCGCGAACCGGTAGTCGAGAGAATCCGGAATTCATGAATTCTCGAAGGGCTTGGTTTAGATTGACGTCGGCACTAACGGTGACCATGTCGATTCTGGGAACCATAATTTCGCGAACGACGGTTTCACCGAAATCTTCAACCGATTCGATTAGTTCTTGCTCAAATTCCTCCTGCTCCTCGATGGCCTTTGATGCAATTGGCGTGAAAGCAATATCAATTGAACGCACCAAAGGCTTGAAGCCCCGAGACAGAGAAAGTGCGAATTTGGAACTCGAAATCGCCTTGGCTAGCAGTTGCGAACCAAACAGTAGAACGAAGGTGGCCGAGACGACTATGGCGCTAATCCAGTACCACTTTAGTGAGAGCGCTTGAATCGCTTGAGTACCAACGATGCCAAACAGTCCGACCAGAGTGAGGCGGATAAAACCTAGTGATTCGTGCCTTGAGAATTCGTTGAGTTCACGCTTCATAGACGCCGCTACCACCGAAAGTAGCACCACGGCGAGAGCTATTGCTAGAGCAACCCAAAGTGCAACGGCGAGCAATTAGGCAGCTTCCTGTGCGTAGAACGCCTCGAGAATTTCGCGTTGAAGGCCGAACATTACTTTTTCATCTTCCGGTTCAGCGTGATCGAATCCAAGCAGATGCAGAATCCCATGAGTTGTCAGCAGCAAGATCTCGTTGATTGGTTCATGTCCTGCGGTTTCGGCTTGCTTGACTGCCACCTGAGGGCAAATAACGATATCTCCAAGTAGTCCAGGCTCGCTCACCTGGAGCTCATTACCAGGTCGCAATTCATCCATTGGGAAAGAAAGAACGTCGGTTGGCCCAGGCTCATCCATCCATTGAACGTGAAGCTCTGTCATGGGACCTTCGTTTACGAATTGAATTGCAAGCTCGGCGTCTGGGTGAATTCTCAAGTGGTCTAAAGCAAAACTTGCCAGTCGAAGAACGCGTGCCTCATCAACGGAAAGTTCGGATTCGTTATTGATTTCAATGGTCATTTCGAACCACCCTTCGGCTTTACTCGTGCCTCGAATTTTGAATAAGCATCGACGATTTTCGCGACCAAATTGTGGCGAACGACATCGGCCGAAGATAGCTCTGCAAAGTACATGTCCTCAACGCCCTTCAAGACTTGCTTCGCCACCTTCAAACCAGATTTGCCGCCCGGCAAATCGACCTGACTGGAGTCTCCGGTGACAACCATCTTGGAATTAAAACCAAGTCTGGTGAGGAACATCTTCATCTGTTCCGGAGTGGTGTTTTGAGCCTCGTCAAGAATGATGAATGAATCATTCAAGGTACGTCCTCGCATGTAGGCAAGCGGGGCAACCTCGATTGTTCCAGTAGTCATAAGCTTTGGAATAGTTTCCGGATCGAGCATCTCGTGCAGAGCATCAAACAGCGGGCGCAGGTAAGGATCGATCTTGTCGTTCAAGGTACCTGGCAAGAAGCCTAGGCGCTCACCCGCTTCAACGGCAGGGCGAGTAAGGATGATCCGACTCACCTCTTTACGCTGCAAAGCCTGCACCGCCTTGGCCATGGCAAGGTAAGTCTTACCCGTACCGGCTGGACCAATTCCGAAGACAATGGTGTTGTTATCGATGGCGTCTACGTAAGCCTTCTGACCGAGTGTCTTCGGTCGAATGTTTTTGCCCCGCGAACTAAGAATGCTCTGAGAAAGAATGTCCGCCGGCCGCGCGCTATTGTTCGCCGCAACCATGCTTGCCGATTGGCGAATCTCATCTGATCCCAAGCGGAAACCCGTAGCCGAAAGCTGAGTGAGTTGTTCAATTATTCGCTTGGCGGCATCGCAGTCTGATTGACTACCGTTCAGAGTGATCAACGACCCCCTGGCGTGAACAGATAGCCCAGGGAATTGACGCTCCAATTCCTTGAGAAGCGCATCGCCCGGACCAAAAATCTCTGCCGCCGAATTGCTTTCAATGATCAGCTCATAAGAGCTAGCTTTAGAGTTTTCCATTAAGCCCTAGGCGTTCTGGAAGTAATGTGGCCGTGTGCGTGGAAAACGGTCTGCCCAGCTTGCGAACCGGTATTGAATTGGAATCTGAACGAACCCTCGCTAAGTTCCGCAGCAACAGCCGTTCCCAACTTCATAACTTCAACGAGGCTCACTTCATCGTTGGCTGCCAAGTCGGCAACGTCAGAAAAATGCTTCTTAGGAACGATCAGAACGTGAATAGGTTGTGCTGGGTTCGCATCGTGGAATGCCAGCGCGCCTGCGGTTTCGGCTACCACTTTGGCGGGAATCTCGCCCGCCACAATCTTGCAGAAAATGCATCCGTCCATGGTTCTAGTCTATTCCGCGCTATTCCATAGACCGGCAGTTGCATTGAGGTAACTAATGGCCGCTAAACCCGCAGTTGAAGTCCTCAGTACGCCCGATCCGAGATGAACGAGTTTCGCTCCGAACGCTTCAAATATCTCAAGTTCCGAGCTGTCTATTCCACCCTCTGGACCAACTACGAGTGCAACCGAACCACGAAGGCTAGTTTGAGTGGCTAGCGAAACATTTGCAGTGGGTTCGAGTACCAGAACGTGGTCAAACTTTGAAAACAGTTTCACCAGCCCGTTGCTGTCCTCTGGAGTAAGCACCTCGGGAACCCAACTACGAAGCGACTGCTTGGCGGCTTCGCTCACGATTGACAGCCAACGCTCTCGACCTTTGGCTAGTTTTGCACCTTCCCATCGGGAAACACTTCTTTTGGCTTGCCAAGGCAATACAGCCATCACACCCAGTTCGGTAGCCGCTTGAATAGCCAATTCGTCGCGGTCACCTTTTGCGAGAGCTTGGATCAGAGTCAACTCGAGTGTCGGCCTGGGATCGCTCTTGAATTCGGTGACCTGAATCGTGAGTTCTTTAGGTCCAACCTCGCTCACGAACCCAATTGCACGGTGTCCGCGACCGTCAGCAATCTGTACACTTTCGCCTGCACGAATTCGACGAACCGAAATGGCATGCTTTGCCTCTTCTCCGCCTAGCACTAAACTCTGGCCTTCGGTTGCCGTGGCAGCTGATGAATCAATGAAGAGCGGCAGGACCATTAGCGACGTTTTCCAAAGAAGCCGTGGTTGTGACGCTTAAGTGTTGCCTCATCGCCTTTGCGCAACTTGGCGAGCGATCGCAGGAGTTCTTTCTGCTTGCTGTCCAACTTGGTCGGTGTCACAACCTCGAAAGTGATGATCAGGTCTCCACGACCCTGGTGTCGTAACTTCTGCGCACCTTTGCCCTTGATGGTTTGCTGGGTACCGGTTTGAGTGCCTGGAGGTACTTCGATGTCGAGCTTGCCGTCAAAGGTTTCGATGGAAACCTGACACCCAAGAGCTGCTTCAATCATTGGAACTTCGATTTCGCAAGTAAGGTCATCGCCCGAGCGACCGAAATTATCGTGTGGCTTCACATGTATCTCCAGATAAATGTCGCCACTTGGACCACCCGCAAATCCAACTTCGCCCTGACCGGAAAGCTGTAGTCGAAGGCCGTCCTCTACCCCACCGGGAATGTTCAGATCCAGTGTTCGACTGGCACGCACGCGCCCCTGACCACGGCAAGTCACGCATGGGTGTTCAACGACCTGACCATAGCCACGGCAAGAGTTGCACGGTGCGGAAGTAACTACATTGCCAAGCAGGCTTCTGACCTGGCGTGAAATCTGACCAAGACCGCCACAAACATCGCAGGTCTTGAGCGAAGTGCCTGGTTGGCAGCAATCTCCGTTACAAGAGTCACAGAGCACAGCGGTTTCAATATCGATCTGTCGTGCAACGCCGAAAACGGCTTCCTGAAGAGTGAGATCAATGCGCAAAAGGGCATCATCACCGCGCTGGGCGCGAGACTTGGGCCCTCTTTGACCTCCACCGAAAAAGGTGTCGAAAATGTCACCAAATCCGAATCCGGCACCGCCGAATGGGTTTTGGCCTCCCATGTCGTAATTGCGACGTTGCTCAACGTCAATCAGAACTTCATAAGCGTGGGTGACCAACTTGAAGCGCTCTTGCGCCTCTGGTTCAGGATTGACATCTGGGTGCAACTCGCGGGCTAACTTGCGGTAGGCCTTTTTGATTTGTTCCTCGGTTGCATCTCGCGAAACTCCGAGTACTTCATAGTGATCTGCCATTAGGCTCCTAGGCTCTTCGATAGGTAACGGGCGATTGCTCGAACTGCCGCGATGTTATTTGAGTAATCCATTCGGGTTGGACCGAGAACTCCAACTTTGGCAAGCGGCTCCTGTGAGTTTCCATATCCAGAAACTAGGACGCTTGCGTTACTAAGACCGGCAATAGTGTTTTCCGACCCAATTAGCAGGCTCACGTTGTCTTGGTCTGCTTCCATCTCGGAGATCAACCTAAGTAGCACAACTTGCTCTTCGATGGCATCTAGAAGCGGAGAAATGTCTCCCCCGAAATCACCTTCGGATCTCGCCAAGTTGGCGGTTCCTGCCAAAACCAGTTTGTCTTGACGGTTGGCATCGACCTGCTCCTGAAGTGTTGCCACCAGGACCGAAACCAGTGCACGGTTTGCGGCTGGGAATTTGCCCTCCAAGCCATTCAATCGAGCCGCCACTTCATTTAAGTAAGCACCTGCAATGGCTTCATTGATTAGCCCGCGAACCTGTGCCAAGAAACTGAGATCGACGAATTCACCTAGCTCGATAACATGTTGCTGAATTCGCCCATTATCGGAAACCAAAACCATCAAAATTCGAGTATCAGCAACAGGCACTAGCTCAAAGTTCCTAACTCGAGCCTTTCCAAGAGTTGGGTATTGAATCATGGCGACCTGGTTGGTGAGTTGCGAGAGCATTCGCACACTTCGCCCGAGAATCTCATCGAGGTCGACACTTCCGGTGAGTAACGTTTCAATGGCGAGGCGCTCCGCTGCTGAAAGTTGCTTCAACTCGTTGAGACGATCCACAAAGAGTCGGTAACCGCTATCTGTTGGAACGCGTCCAGCCGAAGTGTGCGGGGCGTGAATGAGACCTTCGTCCTCAAGGATTGACATGTCATTGCGAATGGTTGCCGACGAAACTTCGAAGCCATGACGCTCAATTAGAGCTTTTGAACCAACTGGCTCTCGAGTGCTCACATAATCCTCAACGATGGCTCGCAAAACCTCAAAACTGCGTTCCGAAATCATGATTCACCTCCAGTTAGCACTCGTTACTCCTGAGTGCCAATATTACCTCGAGAGCGACTAAAGACCTAGGAGTCGACGGAGTACGAAATCGGCTAGGAGCCTTCCCCGAAGAGTCAGCACAGCGCGACCAGCAATGGCTTTGGCGCCATCGATCAGACCTTCTGCAATCAAGCTTGAAACAGCCTTCGAACTCTCAGAATTGAGTTGGCGCACGACGTCTAGATCAAGTCCAGCAACTAGACGCAACTCCAACATTGCACGCTCTTCCAAGCGTGCCTCCTCACCGAGAAGTTCACGTTCGGTAGTTGGAAGTTTATTTGCAGCCAGATGCTTGGCATAGGTGGTAGGGTGCTTCACATTAGCCCAGCGTTTACCGCCAATGTGACTGTGAGCCCCAGGACCAAAACCCCACCAATCCATCCCCTGCCAGTAGGCGATGTTATGAAATGAAGCCGTCTGCTTGCTACGCGACCAGTTACTGAGTTCATACCAATCAAAACCATGCTCACTGAGAGTTTTATCGAGCCACTCGTACTTGTCGGCTTGCAAGTCTTCGTCAGGCTCCGGAACTACTCCAGACGCAACTGCTCTAGCTAGTTTTGTTCCGGGCTCCAGAATCAACGCATATGCCGAGATGTGATTGCTCTCCATCTCTAGAGCGGCGTAGACACTTTCTTGCCACTGCCCCATGGTTTCTCCCGGTGCGCCATAAATGAGATCTACTGATACCTCGAATCCAAGACGCTTGGCAACAGAGACGTTCCTAGCGACCGCGGCAGGGTTGTGAGTCCGGTCCAGCATTTTCAACACTTCTGGAACCGCCGATTGCATTCCGAAGGAAATTCGATTAAATCCTGAGGATCTCAAAGTGTCCAGATATCTTGCGTCGACGGTGTCTGGATTAGCCTCTGTGGTTATTTCCGCATTTGGCTCGAATCCATAAGCGTTCTCGAGTAAACGAAGTGCTTCGGCCAATTCCTCGGCGGGGAGCAACGTGGGCGTACCGCCGCCGAAAAAGACGGTTGATAACTTTCGGTCCCGCGTTTCAGGCAATGCGAGCTCTATTTCTTTGGCGAGATTCCCCAAAAAGGCGCTTTGCGGATAGCCGTCCAGCTCGGTAGCAGTGTAGGTGTTGAAGTCACAGTAGCCGCAGCGCACGCGACAGAACGGAACGTGAACGTAGCCGTGAAATGTTGCCATTACTTCTTCTTGTCGGCTTTTTTCTCTTCGCCAGTGGACAGGGCTGCGATAAAGGCCTCTTGCGGCACTTCAACTCGGCCAACCATCTTCATGCGCTTCTTACCCTCTTTTTGCTTTTCGAGTAGCTTGCGCTTTCGGGATATGTCTCCGCCGTAACACTTGGCAAGAACGTCCTTACGCATCGCTCGAATCGACTCGCGGGCGATGATACGGGAACCGATTGCTGCCTGAATCGGCACTTCGAATTGCTGCCTAGGAATGAGTTCACGTAGCTTGCCGGTCATCATTACCCCGTAGGCATAAGCCTTGTCCTTGTGAACAATGGCGCTAAAGGCGTCCACTTGATCGCCCTGTAGCAGAATGTCAACCTTTACCAAGTCGCCCTGCTCCAAGCCCGCTTCTTCGTAGTCAAGCGAGGCGTAACCCTGAGTGCGGCTCTTCAGTTGATCGAAGAAGTCAAACACGATTTCGGCAAGCGGCAACGTGTAACGCAGCTGCACTCGGTCTTCACCCAGGTACTGCATGTCGATCATTGATCCACGACGAGCCTGGCAGAGTTCCATGATCGTACCCACGTAGTCCTTCGGAGCCAAAATCGTGGCTCGAACAATGGGTTCGAGAACCTTTTTTACCTTTCCGGTCGGGAATTCGGACGGATTGGTCACGGTAATTTCCTTGCCGTCGTCCATGGTCACTTCGTAAACCACCGACGGGGCTGTAGCAATTAGGTCAAGCCCAAACTCTCGTTCGAGACGTTCGGTGACGATTTCAAGGTGCAGAAGACCTAGGAAGCCACAACGGAAGCCAAACCCGAGGGCCACCGATGTTTCCGGCTCGTATACGAGTGCCGCGTCGGATAGTTTCAACTTATCCAGGGCCTCGCGGAGGTTCGGGTAATCTGAACCGTCGATCGGATAAAGACCCGAGAACACCATTGGTAGCGGCTCTGAATAGCCCTTCAGTGCTTCGGATGCCGGACGCGCGACGGTGGTAACGGTGTCACCGACTTTCGATTGACGCACATCTTTCACGCCAGTGATTAGGTAGCCCACCTCACCGACGCCCAAGCCCTTGGTCGCTTCCGGCTCCGGCGAAGAAACACCAATTTCCAGCGCCTCGTGAACTGCCTTGGTAGACATCATTTGGATCTTCTCGCGAGGGGTTAGCTGACCATCAATCATTCGCACATAGGTAACCACGCCGCGGTAGGAGTCGTAAACGGAGTCGAAAATCATGGCACGTGCAGGAGCGTTAGGGTCACCAACTGGGCTGGGCACAGTTCCAACTATTTTGTCGAGCAGTGCATCGACACCGACACCGGTCTTACCCGAAACGCGAAGACAATCCTCTGGGTTTCCGCCAATAAGGTTAGCTAGCTCTTCCGCATACTTTTCTGGTTGCGCTGCAGGTAGATCGATTTTGTTTAGAACTGGAATGATCTCAAGATCATTTTCCATTGCAAGGTAAAGGTTTGCCAGCGTCTGGGCTTCGATTCCCTGAGCCGCATCCACAAGCAAGACAGCGCCTTCACAGGCGGCAAGCGATCGGGAGACCTCGTAGGTAAAGTCAACGTGACCAGGGGTGTCGATCATGTTGAGGGCGTAGGTCTGGCCAGCGACTTCCCAAGGCATGCGCACCGCTTGAGACTTAATGGTGATTCCACGCTCACGCTCGATGTCCATGCGATCGAGATACTGGGCGCGCATCGAACGGTCATCAACAATTCCGGTTAGCTGAAGCATGCGGTCGGCAAGGGTTGACTTACCGTGGTCGATGTGGGCAATGATGCAGAAGTTGCGAATGAAATCCGGGTTGGTTTTTGCCGGCTCAAGCCTGGATTTAGCGCGTGGCGACAAGGTTTACCTCTTTGATGGATTTGCGAAACAACGACTTACATTCTCGCACAAATGGTTGCCCTTATGCCCTAACCCCTGTTAGGCTAGATGTTTGTTACGGGTGAGTGTCTCCATCCGAAGCGAATCCCAAGCAAACTTTTTCCGAAAGTGAAACATGGCAAACATTAAGTCGCAGATCAAGCGTATTGGCACCAACGCCAAGGCAGCTGAGCGTAACAAGGCAGTGAAGAGCGAAGTAAAGACCGCTATCCGCGCCGTTCGCGAAGCAGCAGCCGCTGGAGACAAGGCAACTGCAACCACCGCTCTAAAGACCGCAACCAAGAAGCTCGACAAGGCAGTTTCGAAGGGCGTTCTTCACAAGAACCAGGCAGCCAACCGAAAGTCGGCAATTGCCAAGAAGGTTGCAGCTCTCTAAATCAAGCTGAAATTAGTTCCCGTCTAGTGATAGGCGGGAATTTTTTTAGCCAATTTGGCGCGGCAGACCGGCAAAGTAAGCAGAAATCAACTGCGCCAGTGTTACGACAATGAGCAACCAGATACTCGATGACCAATCGCCCGCAGACGAACCAAGAACTCCAACTACAAAGGTTCCGATCGCGGCGATTAGGTATCCAACTCCCTGCGCAACAGAAGACAGAATCGTAGTTAGTTCCATGTTGCTAGCTCTGGTTGAGATTAGCGAAAGGGACAGCGGGAAACTAGAGGCTTGACCGATGCTGATCAAGATTGCGGCTGGAATCCAAAGATCACCGAGAAGAAGAGCTATTCCTACCAACGTGACACCCGAAATGAGAACGCCCTCTGTGGAAGGAGATATCAACTTTTCGATACGTGCCGCAATGGCGAATCGGACCGGTACTCCTACGATGGTCATAAGACCGAGTAGACCTCCTGCAGCAGCCGGGTCCATTCCCGCATCAGTGGCAATGGTTGGTAACCAACCAAGTAATGCGTAGAAGCCAAGGGATTGCAGACCAAACAAACTGGTAACCCACCAGGTGATTGGGTTTTTGACTACCAAACCCCACTGGGCTGAATGATCACGGTGATCGACCCCTGCTGAACCTTGAGACTTAGAACCATTAAGCGTTATGGCAAGGGCAACTGCAAGCAGCGAGGGCAAGGCCCAAATCGAAAGTGAAAATTGCCAACCCCAAGACTCTGCCGCCGGGAAACTAACAGCCGCGGCAAAGCTTGCACTTGCTGCCAAAACCGTGGTGTAGGCACTGGTCATGAAGACCACGTTCTTTTCAAAGCGTTCTCTCACGATGCTTGGAAGCAGTACGTTGGCTACCGCAATTGCCAACCCTGCAATGGTTGTACCGACTACAAATCCCCAAAAGCCGAGATACGGGCGAGCAACAATCGCCACCAACTGAATCGCCAGCAGATAAATCATCGAGTACTCGATACCGAGTCTTCGAACTAGCCAAGGCGCGGCAAAGGCGCCGAATCCAAAGCAGAGAACGGGGATGGATGTTACAAGGGCAAGTTCGGTGTCTGTGACCCCCAATCCTGACTTGAGGATTCCAAGAATAGGGCCTATTTGAGCCACGACAGGGCGCAGC
>JBEGPG010000048.1:0-4411 GCA_041181585.1 Actinomycetota bacterium | reverse complement strand
CCCTTTTTGGCAACATTCGCGATCGTTGGCCGCATTACTCAAAGCAAGAGAAGACTAAGGTAACCAGAAACCTGATCCTGTTTTTTGGAACCATGGGTTTCTTGCTCTGGCTAGGAGCAGCCATAACTCTCTAAACAGGGTTGCGGGTCACGGCTTCCAACGCCAACGGGGATCAGTCTCGCTATACGCACTCTCCCCATGAAGCACCAAGTCAACACCGGCTATCTCGTCGGTGCTCTTCACCCTGAAGCCGATAGTTTTCTGAATGGCGAAAGCAATCAACCAGGATGATGCGAAAGCCCACGCGCCTACGACGAGCACGCCAATAGCCTGCTTGCCAAGTTGACTCCAACTACCTGAATCAATTAGCCCTACGTTCGTGCCGACCAAGCCGATAGCCAGCGTTCCGACGATTCCACCTACGAGGTGGATTCCCACAACATCGAGCGAGTCGTCGAATCCCAGAACCCATTTGAGCTCGACTGCGAAGGCGCAAACGATCCCCACAACTGCACCCAAGGCGAGACTCCAAAGCGGCGTCAGGAATGCACACGAAGGCGTGATTGCCACCAGACCAGCAATAGCACCGGATGCTGCGCCGATGGCGGTCGGTTTTCCATGGCGGATGCGGTCGTAGACCGACCAGGTGATGAGACCTCCTACGGGTGCGACCAGGGTGTTCACGAAGGCCAGAGTTGCAACACCATCCGCCGCTAGCTCAGAGCCAGCGTTGAAGCCGAACCAACCAAACCAAAGAATTCCCGCGCCGATGAGAGTTAGCGGCACGTTGTGGGGCACGTTCATGCCCTTGCTAAAACCGAATCGTTTGCCAACTACAAGCGCGATAGCAAGGGCGCCAGCGCCCGAGGCCACCTCGACCGCAGTTCCGCCGGCGAAATCAAGCAGGCCAACATCCTTGACCAGCCAGCCACCGTCGGTGATTTGGCCGTTTTCGAGGGTGAAGTTGAATACCCATCCAGCTATTGGGAAGTAGGCGAATGTTGCCCACAGCGCCGCAAACACCATCCATGAACCAAATCTGGCACGGTCTGCAATCGCGCCCGAAATGAGGGCAACCGTGATGATCGCGAATGTTCCTTGAAACCCTGCGAAGACCAGGTCGAAACCAGATCCAGTCTTGGCTGCGTTGAACACGTCGGCGAGAAAGAGCTTGTTTGTATCTATGCCGAAGACGCCGTCGAACCCTACGAAGCCTGCTCCGCCTGCGCCACCGAATGACATCGCATAGCCGTAGACGACCCACAGCGTGCCAACCAAGGCAATCGAGCCGAACGACATCATCATCATGGAAACGACGCTTGAAACGCGCACGAGGCCGCCATAGAAAAAGGCAAGACCGGGGGTCATGAAGAGGACCATTGCGGAGCAAATGATCAAGAAGAACGTCGCGTTGTCGTGGTGCATCAGACTATTCTCGCTTAAAACAAAAAGCGGGAGGCATAAGCCTCCCGCTTTTCGCGAGTATTTAGCCTCGGTCAGATCCGAAAGCGTAGGCCTCTTCACCGTGGACTACGGTGTCGATACCGGCAATCTCATCTTCAGCCTTCACGCGGAATCCGATGGTCTTTTCGACGGCAAACCCGATGATCAGAGCTAGCACGAACGAGTAGACCAGAACCGCGCCTGCGCCCAGCGCCTGCATCGCGAGCTGGTGCCAGCCGAATCCGAATGCGGCACCGACGCCATTACCGAAGATACCGATGAAGAGAGTTCCAACGATTCCACCCACGAGGTGGATTCCCACTACGTCAAGCGAGTCGTCAAAACCTAGGGCGAACTTGAGGTCTACTGCCAGTGCGCAAAGTGCACCCGAGATCACTCCCAGGAGGATTGCATACATCGGGTCAACCGAAGCACACGCCGGAGTGATGGCCACCAAACCAGCTACCGCACCAGAAGCCGCGCCAATCGACGTCGCCTTGCCGTGCTTGAAGAACTCAACGATGATCCAGCCAAGCATGGCCGCAGCCGGTGCAGCCATGGTGTTGATGAAGGCGATCGAAGCGATTCCGTCGGCAGCGAGTTCAGAGCCAGCGTTGAAACCGAACCAGCCAAACCACAGGAGTGCAGCACCAAGCAAGGTAAGCGGCACGTTGTGCGGCTGTGTGATGCCCTTGCTGAAGCCGAATCGCTTTCCTAGAACAATGGCAAGCGCGAGACCTGCGGCACCTGCGTTAATGTGAACAGCCGTTCCACCGGCGAAGTCGATCACGCCTAGGCCGTAGACGATCCATCCACCGTCGGTGACCTTTCCGTCGGTAAGAGTGAAGTTGAATACCCAGTTAGCGACTGGGAAATAGACGATGGTTGCCCACAGACCAGCGAAAACCATCCAGGCACCGAACTTGGCTCGGTCAGCAATCGCACCCGAAATCAGTGCGACCGTGATGATTGCAAATGTCGCTTGGAAGGCCACAAAAGCCATCGACGGGAACGCCCCGGTTGGAGCAGCCGCGTCGGCTACTTGCGCCGACAGCCCAATGAAGCTGGTGTCGATGCCAAACCAACCGTCGATTCCGAAGAATGTTTCACTACCGGCGTTCGCAAACGAAATCGCGTAGCCGTAGATCACCCAAAGTACTCCGATGAGTCCCAGCGATCCAAAGCTGAGCATCATCATCGAAACGACGCTCTTGGCCTTGACCATACCGCCGTAGAAGAACGCCAATCCCGGCGTCATTAGAAGCACGAGCGCCGCACAAATCAGCACAAATGCGGTGTTTCCTTGATCCACTTGTTTACCTCTCTCTAGAAAACAAATGCCCCCGCCTTTGCGGACATGAGTCAAGTAGAGCGAAACAAAGTTTCGAGAAGTAGCGTGTTTTGTTTCGTGTTTGTAAAAAGTTAGGCGGCCATCGCGGCTAAGCGAGAAATGGCTCTTCGGTATTTCTTTTGATAAGCGCCGGCAATCATCTCTGGCGTGAATGCGGTGGAAGGATCGACACCAGAAGTGCGCAACTGAATCTGCTCTTCGTATGCTCGATCGACAAATGCGACAAACCTCAGGGCATCGCTCTGATCTGTGAACTTTTCTACCCCAGTGATAGCCACACGTTCGACGCCGGCTACCAGCTTGTGATATTTGGACGGGTGCATGCTCGCTAGGTGCTTTAGAAGTTCAGGGAAGCTGTCTAACGTGCTGTTGATTCGACTGGCACTAACCCATTCGGCCAGGTCTTTCTCATCAAAGGAGCCGACGCTCTCGGTGTGACGGTGTCGATAGTCTTCACCGTCGACACGGATGACCATAAATCTTGCTCCGATGCCAAGAATCTCTCGCTGGAAGTCCTCGGCTGCGAATCGGCCGGCACCGAGTGCATCAGGTGGAGTGTTAGACGTTGCAGCGAAAACAGTCCCCTTGGCTCCAAGTTCGTTTATGAGCCGACTCATAATCATGGTGTTACCAGGATCGTCGAGCTCGAACTCGTCTATTGCAATCAAATCGAACTTTGCCAAAAGCTTTAGGCTCTCGGCAAAACCAACGGCTCCGATGAAACTCGTATAGGCGAGGAAACTACCAAAAAGCTTCTTGCCCTTGAACTCCTTAAAGTAACTGACCAACAAGTGTGTTTTTCCCACACCGAAACCACCATCCAGGTAAAACCCTGGCACCGCATCCCCGCGCTTTTTGGATTTTTGCTGCAGCCGAGACTTCAGCTCAGCAACTGCCTGCGATTGGCTGTCGAACTTCTCATCTGGAACGTAGCTCGAAAATGTGGCGTTCTGAAACTCTCTCGGCGGGACCAATTCGGCGAGCATCTCGGCTGGAGTTATCGCTGGATTCAGGTCGACGAGACGCCTAATCGGTGCGGATGTTGCCATTTCTTACCGTTCGGTTGGGAATCTCAGATGGGTCGTTTACCCTAGTCATTAGAGTCTACTAACGGAAGAAAAAGGACCATGCCTGTCGATTTCGAACAAAATCCAAAATTCTCACAGTATGCCCACCCAGAGGTGCTGGTGTCGGTTGAATGGCTAAAGGCGAACCTAGGCTCCGAGGGCCTCGTGGTAGTTGAATCGGACGAAGATGTTCTTCTTTATGATGTCGGACACATTCCCGGTTCTGTCAAAGTTGACTGGCACACCGATCTCAACGATCCAACCACCAGAGATTACGTTGATGGTGATGGTTTCGCGACGCTCATGGGACGTTCGGGTATTTCGCGAGACACCACTGTCGTGATCTATGGCGATAAGAGCAACTGGTGGGCCGCTTATGCCCTTTGGGTCTTCAAACTATTCGGTCACGAGGATGTTCGACTGCTTGATGGCGGTCGTCAAGCTTGGATCGAAGCCGGTGGCGAAATCACTCGCGAGGTTGCACCGATTGTTGCAGGTTCTTATCCATTGGTAACTCGCGATGACCACACCATCCGTGCTTTCAGGGATG
>JBEGPG010000047.1:0-11728 GCA_041181585.1 Actinomycetota bacterium | reverse complement strand
AAGACTTCCTGGAAGGCGTCCTTGAATGCGCCGTCGTAGGCCTTCAAGATGGTGTTCTTGGTCGATAGGTAGACCGGGTAGTTACGGGCTAGGCCGTAGTTGAAGCTCGCGCGAGCGAAGTCGCGAATCGAGTCCATGTAGTTGTACATACCCATGGCCACACCACCGTGCTCTGGATACTCGGCAACGTTGTAGGTCACTGGCTCTCCGCCATCGGCTGGGGTCCAAGTGATGGTTACGGTTCCCTTGCCAGGCACCTTGAAATCGGTTGCCTTGTACTGGTCTCCGTGAGCGTGACGACCAATGACGATTGGCTTAGTCCAACCTGGTACGAGGCGAGGCACGTTCGAGATGATGATTGGCTCGCGGAAAACAACGCCGTCGAGGATGTTACGAATGGTGCCGTTCGGGCTCTTCCACATCTTCTTTAGTGAGAATTCGGTAACACGTGCCTCATCTGGGGTGATGGTTGCACACTTCACACCAACGCCGTGCTTCTTGATCGCGTGAGCTGCGTCAATGGTCACCTGGTCGTCGGTTGCGTCACGGTTTTCGATTGATAGGTCGTAGTACTCGAGGTCTACGTCCAAGAAAGGCAGGATCAAGTTGTCCTTGATGTTCTGCCAGATAATGCGGGTCATCTCGTCGCCATCGAGCTCAACGACCTTGCCTACAACTTTGATTTTTGTCATGGTTCCTAGCCTAGTTGTTCTGTTTAGTGGTAAAAGTGGCGTTCGCCGGTGAAGTACATCGTGATACCAGCAGCGTTCGCGGCATCGATTACCTCTTGATCACGCATTGAGCCACCTGGTTGCACGATTGCTCGTACTCCCGCCTCAATGAGGATCTCTACCCCATCCTTGAATGGGAAGAATGCGTCACTGGAAGCGACCGAACCCTTGGCTCGGTGACCAGCGCGGTCGACGGCCAAGCGGCAACTGTCGACTCGGTTAACCTGGCCCATGCCAACGCCAACCGAGGCGCCGTCTTTGGCAAGCAGGATTCCGTTTGACTTCACTGCGCGACCCGCGCGCCATGCGAAGGCCAAGTCGCTGAGGGTTTGGGCATCAGCCTTCGGACCGGCAACAAGTTTCCAGGTACCGATGTTGAGCTGGGTGAATTCGTCTGGGTGCTGAACCAGCAGACCGCCAGAAATCTGTTTCACCTCGAGTGCTTCACGTGAGTAGTTGGCAGGAAGTTCAAGGATGCGCAGATTTTTCTTCTGCAATAGGAACTCAAGTGCTGCCAGTTCGAAACCGGGTGCCACGATTACTTCGGTAAAGATATCGCCAATCTGCTTGGCCATTGCCAAAGTTACTGGGCGATTCGCAGCGATGACGCCACCGAATGCGCTGAGCGGGTCACACAAGTGAGCCTTGGCGTGGGCATCGGCAATCACATCTTCGGCCGCGGCGTCGCCCACCGCGATACCGCAAGGGTTTGCATGCTTGATGATGGCAACGGCAGGTTCGGTGTGGTCGAAAGCCGAGCGCACTGCGGCATCGGCGTCAACGTAGTTGTTGTAGCTCATTTCCTTTCCACCGAGCTGGCGAGCCTGCGCGATGCCCGAAACCGAGCCCTCGCCAACCGACTTGTAGATCGCAGCTGGCTGGTGAGCGTTCTCGCCGTAGCGGAGGATGTTGACCAGTTCGCCTTCGAGGGCGAGCTTGGCTGGGAAACCCGGGTTCTTGGTCTCGTTGTCGTTGCTCTGGCCGGCCTCGGCCTTCCACTGCGACGAAAGTTCGTCGGCGAACCAATCGGCAACCGCCGAGTCGTAACGAGCGGTGTGGGCAAAGGCGTTGGCAGCCAGCTGGCGTCGTTGATTTAGAGTGGTGCCTCCCTCGCCAAGCGCGGCGATGATTTCTGGGTAGCGAGTTGGCTCAACCACGATAGCCACGTTGGCATGGTTCTTTGCCGAGGCACGAACCATGGCTGGGCCACCGATGTCGATCTGGTCGACCACGGCTTCGCCCTTGGCACCTGAGGCCACGGTTTGCATGAACGGGTAAAGATTAACGACCACGAGCTGAAATGCCTCAATGTTGAGTTCGGCTAGTTGCTGCTCGTGGTCAATTAGTCGCATGTCGGCAAGCAGACCGCCGTGAATCTTAGGGTGAAGGGTCTTCACGCGGCCGTCGAGCGATTCTGGGAAGCCGGTAACCTGCGAAACCTCGGTTACCTCGTAGCCGGCATCGGCAATGGTCTTGGCGGTCGAGCCAGTGGAAACCATGGCAACGCCGGCTTCGCTTAGCGCTTTGGCAAGGTCCAGCAGACCGGTCTTATCGGAGACCGAAAGAAGTGCTCGCTTAATCTCAACTCGGTCGCGGTGACGGTAGTCGTTCGGCTGGTGGTTGTTGATAGCGGCCATGTTATCTTTCGTCTACTTGATGGTGTCTAGGTTGATCCGCTCCTGCGCGATGTCCTTGATCACTGCCACCAGTTGCTCGCGCTCAATTACCTTGATGCGCTCGTGGAGCTCGTGTTCGGTTTCATCGGGCAGAATCGCAAGTCTCGCCTGAGCAAGTTGCGGTCCGGTATCGACACCTTCGTCGACAATGTGGATGGTCACGCCGGACTCGGTGGAACCGGCGGCCAAAGCATCTCGCACTCCGTGCGCGCCGGGGAATAGCGGCAGTAGTGACGGGTGGGTGTTAATAAGTCGTGGGCTTAGTGCGCTCACAAAGTTAGTAGGCAGAATGCGCATGAATCCAGCCAGCACGGTGAGGTCTGGTTGGAAGAATTTGACATTCTCAAGAAGGGTCTCGGCCCAGGCTTCTCGCGAGTCAAAGTTGGCTGGGCTAACCACGAAGGTTGGAATTCCGAATAGTTCGGCGTGCTCCAAGCCACTGCACGGGTTGTCGGCACCGACCGCGAGAACGCGCACCGGATACAGCGGGTTGTTGGTGGCGTCGAGGATGGCGCGGAGGTTTGATCCACTACCTGAAATGAGAACTACGACGCCTAGCACTACTAAAGTTTACCTTTTCAAATGCTCTGGAATTGGGCTCGCCGCATTAGGTTTTGCCGCATAGAACGAAGCGAGCACGGCAATTGGGGCAACTTCGAGGAAGATCCAAACGAATACCCAAAGCGGATCGGCGCCGATGGTCTGCATGCGACCGGGGCCAATACTCGCGTGGGTGATCCAAGCAAGGACGGACATTTCAAGTGCCGCGATGAATCCAATCGAGAGCCCAAGCGCCATCGCCGATGCCAGCGGAGTGGCGAAGTGGTGGCGAGCCTCGGCGGTGTAGTTCTTAACGGCCGCCGTAACTACCAAAGCGATTAGCACGGGAACCACTAACACGATCATGCCAACGCTGAAGTCGCCGGTTGGAATCACTCCGAAAATCGGCAAAGTTGGAAGCGGGCCAAGGGCAGTACCTAGTGGACTCACGCTCGAGCCGACGCCAATTGCAAAGCCCACGCCACTGAGCCAGGTGCTCACGTAGTAGGTGAAGTTTGGGAGCACCGACAGCTGCAACAAGGTTGAACCGAGGCCACCGAATGGACCTCCCTGAAGCTGTTCAAAAAGCTGGATGACATTCAGCCAATTGAAAACCAGCATGACGCCAAGTACGGCTGCAGCAAGCGCCTGAAGGGCGAACACGAATCCGGTCGCAGCGCGAAGGGCCGGCGACGCAATGGCTCGAATGACCCAGTTCAGGCGTGCACCAATGGCATCGATTAGTTCGCGTCCCTTGACGCGCTCAATTGGATCCTGATCACTGTTGGAGCCGGCGGGTGCAGAAAATAGGGTTGCCGAAACTACACCACCCACATAGACCAAGGCCGGAAGGAAGTATGCCGCAACCGGATTCGCGGAGATGGTTTTTTCGGCCGAGAGCGAGAGTAGCAACGCTGAAAGCGCGCCGTAGACGAAGGTAGCACCCAGCCAGCCCGGCCAGACCTCACTCGAGCCATAGAGTCTGCGACCACCGCGCCACCCGATGGCAAAAACCAAGAGGGTTGCGCCAATCGGCAGGAGCTGAATGGCAAAGGCGGGAACTTCGAGCCCGAGATAGGTGCTGGCGGCAAAGTTCAGGCTTACGCCGTGCATTACGAACCAGATGTTTACGGCTGTTTTAAAGCTAGACACCCAGTCGGTGGTCAGACCGGAGTCCAACCACCAACTGAGTGTCGTACCTAGAGTTAGCAGTGCCAGCAGGCCAACGGTGGCAACAAGTGCGTCAAGACCGCCAATCAGTAGTGCTACTGAGCGGGTCCCCTCGCCTGCCTGCTTTGCCAAGGTTTAGAGGTTTGCGATAACTTCGCGCATTAGCGCCGCGGTTTCGCTTGGAGTCTTTCCAACCTTCACACCAACAGCCTCGAATGCTTCCTTCTTTGCCTGCGCAGTTCCAGCCGAGCCAGAAACGATGGCACCGGCGTGGCCCATGGTCTTACCCTCAGGAGCCGTGAATCCGGCAACGTAGGCAACAACCGGCTTGGTCACGTTGTCCTTGATGTAAGCGGCAGCCTTCTCTTCCGAGTCGCCACCGATCTCACCAATTAGAACGATCGCCTTGGTCTCTGGGTCAGCCTGGAAGGCAGCCAGTGCGTCGATGTGAGTGGTTCCGATAACTGGGTCTCCACCGATACCGATTGCGGTCGACATACCGATGTCACGAAGCTCGAACATCATCTGGTAGGTCAGGGTTCCCGACTTCGAAACTAGACCGATTGGGCCAGAGCCGGTGATGTCCGATGGAGTAATTCCAGCGTTCGACTTTCCCGGACTGATGATGCCAGGGCAGTTTGGGCCGATGATGCGGGTCTTGCCACCCTTCGATACGTTGTAAGCCCAGAAGCTTGCCGAGTCGTGAACCGGGATACCCTCGGTGATCACAACAAGCAGTGGAATCTCGGCGTCAATTGCCTCAACCGCAGCAGCCTTTGCGAAGGCTGGTGGTACGAAAGCAACCGAAACGTTTGCACCGGTAGCTGCCATCGCCTCGGCAACGGTTCCGAAGATTGGAAGGCTCTTGCCCTCAACCTCTACCGTCTCGCCAGCCTTGCGTGGGTTCACGCCACCTACGATGTTCGAACCACCCTTTAGCATGCGGGTGGTGTGCTTCATACCCTCGGAACCGGTCATACCCTGAACGATGATTCGCGAGTCTTCATTTAGAAAAATAGCCATTTGTCTTTAATCCTTCGCGATTACTTGTTAGCCAACTCGGCTGCCTTGTCGGCGGCCTCGTCCATGGTGTCAACAACGGTTACTAGCGGGTGGTTGGCTTCTGCCAGGATGCGGCGGCCTTCGGCAACGTTGTTACCGTCGAGGCGAACCACCAGAGGCTTCGAAGCGCTCGAGCCAAGCTTGGCAAGTGCGCCCACGATACCGTTGGCAACGGCGTCACAAGCGGTGATTCCACCGAAGACGTTTACGAAAACGCTCTTGACCTGGGCGTCGCCGAGAATCACGTCTAGACCGTTGGCCATAACCTCAGCCGAGGCTCCACCACCGATATCTAGGAAGTTTGCTGGGCGAACTCCACCGTGACGCTCACCGGCGTAGGCAACCACGTCGAGGGTAGACATAACCAAGCCGGCACCGTTTCCGATGATTCCAACTTCGCCGTCGAGCTTCACGTAGTTGAGGTCCCAAGCCTTGGCCTTGGCCTCTAGTGGGTCGATCTCGTCGCGTTCCATGTGTTCGCGGTCAGCGTGACGGAACTCAGCGTTGTCATCTAGCGATACCTTGCCGTCTAGAGCAAGAATCTTGCCGTCTTCGGTCTCAACCAGCGGGTTGACCTCAACCAGGGTGGCGTCTTCCTTTACGAATACGTCGTATAGCTTTACGAACACTGGCGCTACCTTCGAGGCGGTTTCTTCGTCGAACCCACCCTTCTTGGCGATGTCTAGTGCAGTGGCTAGGTCGATGCCCTTTACGGCGTCGACGGCTACCTTTGCCAGTGCCTCTGGACGCTCTTCGGCGAGCTGTTCGATTTCCATTCCACCTTCAACGCTGCAAAGCGAAAGGAAGGTGCGGTTCGAGCGGTCCAGAAGAACCGAGAAGTAAAACTCGCGAGCGATCTTTGCACCCTGTGCGATCATTACGCGCTTTACAACGTGACCCTTGATGTCTAGTCCGAGAATCTTTCCGGCTGCTTCTTTGGCTCCGGCTGGGTCGTGAACGACCTTGACGCCTCCGGCCTTGCCGCGGCCTCCAACCTTTACCTGAGCCTTTACAACAACGGTTCCGCCAATCTTGGCTGCTGCTGCTTCTGCTTCTTCCGGGGTGTCTGCGGTTAGACCCTGAAGTACTGGAACGTCGTACTTCTCGAATAGGTCACGTGCCTGATATTCAAATAAATCCACTGTGATTTCCGTATCTGCTTAGATGCCAAAGTGACGCATCAATACATAAGTTTAGAGCTTTTTAATTGGTGCTACTTTTACCAAAAGGCGTTTCCTGCCGCCCGAACCGAAATTGATTTCGGCGGTCTGACGTGGGCCTTCACCGGAAACCGCAACAACCTTGCCGCGGCCGAAGTCGTCGTGTTCAATGAGGTCGCCAACTGCGAGTTGTAGCCCCTCGTTGTTGCGCACCGATGAGATGGCACCCTTCCACTCGGTCTTTGGTTTGACCTCTCGGTTTCCAAAGCCACTGGTGTCAGCAATCGACGGGCGGAATGCGCGCGGAACCCCGGAACGACCCGCTCCCGAGTCACGCCAGTGAATCAAATCGTGCGGGATCTCCTGAAGGAAGCGGCTCGGGAGAGCGGCTTCGGTTTCACCGAAGGTGCTGCGGCTGGCAGCCAGCGAAATGTGGAGTTTCTTACGCGCGCGAGTGATGCCCACGTAGAACAAACGGCGTTCTTCCGCGGTTCCGCCAGGAACAATGAACGACATCTTGTGAGGCAGTAGACCTTCTTCTATTCCGGTGAGGAAGACCACATCGTACTCCAAACCCTTGGCGGTATGCAGGGTCATGAGCGAAACGGTTCCCGACTCGTCGTCTAGGTCGTCGGCTGCGGCCACCAGAGCAACTTCATTTAGGAAATCCTGTAGTTTGCCTTCTGGATTGTTGCGCTGGAATTCCTTGGCAACGTTTACCAATTCCTCGAGGTTCTCAACTCGAGCTTCATCCTGTGGATCGCGGCTGAGCTTAAGAGCTTCTAAGTAACCGGAGCGATTGAGAGCAGCCTTCAGAATGTCGTCGACGGTTGAGGTTTCGATCATTGCCTCTAACTCATTGAGCAGATCAGCCAGTTGCAGAACCGAGGTGGTGATCTTCGGACCAAAGCCCATTTGCGAAACGTGGCTCAGTACTTCGCGAACTGAAAGGCTGTTGAGTTCGGCAAACTTGGCGATCTGAGTCTCGGTGGCATCACCGATGCCACGCTTTGGAACGTTCAAGATTCGACGAATTGCGAGGTCATCTTTGATGTTAGAAACTGCCACCAGATAGCCGAACGCATCTTTGATTTCCTGACGTTCATAGAACTTCGTGCCGCCAACGACTCGGTATGGAAGCGCAGAGCGAATGAAGATTTCTTCAAGTGCACGAGTCTGCGAGTTTGTTCGATAGAACACCGCGATATCGCGATAATCCACACCTTTGCCATGCAGCTCATTGATTTCATCGGCAATGAACTGTGCTTCATCGTGGCCTGAATATCCGGTGTAGCCAACGATGTGCTCGCCGTCGCCCTTATCAGACCAAAGGTTCTTGTTCGGGCGATCGAAGTTGTTACTGATCACCGCATTGGCGGCCTTCAAGATGATGTTGGTAGAACGGTAATTTTGCTCGAGCAGAATCGTCTTAGCGCCTGGGAAGTCTTTTTCGAACTCCACGATGTTTCGAATATCGGCCCCGCGGAAGGCGTAGATTGACTGGTCTGAGTCTCCCACCACAGTGAGCGATGCGGGTTCCATGATTTCACCAGTACGCGGGTCGATATCGGAGTGTTCAGCTGGAAGAGGCTTAGTAAGTTCTCGAATCAGAGCGTACTGTGCGTGGTTGGTGTCTTGATACTCATCAACCAAAATATGGCGGAACTTGCGCTGATACTGAGCCGCCACCCCAGGGAAGTTGCGGAAGAGGTGGACGGTTTCGCCAATCAGATCGTCAAAGTCGAAGGCGTTGTTGCGTCGAAGTTCTGCCTGGTAGGAACGATAGATTTCGGCAATCGCTCGCTGCACTGGATCACTTGGATCAACGTTTCTGGCGAAGTCGTCTTCGTCCTTAAGTTCATTCTTGGCATTCGAAATCACCGAACCAACCGCAGCGGGGGTCAGTTTGTGGAGATCGGCGCCTAAATCTTTGATTAGTCGTTTGAAAATGGCGCGAGAGTCACCCGAGTCGTAAATTGTGAAGTTGCCGTCGTGACCGAGCTTGTCGGCTTCGCGCCTAAGGATTGCCACACATGCGGAGTGGAAGGTCTTCAGCCAAACGCCATCGGCGCTTTCTCCGAGCAGCGACTGCACGCGGTGACGCATTTCGGCGGCTGCCTTGTTGGTAAAGGTGATCGCCAGGATCTGCGATGGCCAGGCGTCCTTGGTTCCAAGCAAGTGTGCAATTCGCTTAGTCAACACCGAGGTTTTCCCCGAACCGGCACCGGCCACGATTAGCAGCGCCTTACCTCTATATAAAACGGCCTCTCTCTGCTGAGGGTTTAGGCCATCGAGTAGAGCAGATTCGTTAAAGGAATTAAAGAGTTGGGGTGTCGACATAACTAGCCAAGTTTAGGCGAGCCCGTCGACATACCTGAGCAGTAGGTCGGGGTGGTCGGCAAAGATTCCATCTACGCCGGTCTCAATCAAGTGATGAAAATACTCCTCCACCGAATTCGTGGCAAACTCAACTCGAGCGGTGAAGCCCCAAACAGTTAATCCCTTATCGTGAGCTCTGGCCACAATCTCTGGCATTCGCCGAATCAGCTGAAAGTCGAGGCTAAGTATGTCGTACTTGAACGCATTCTCTTCGTCCCACTCTTCGAGCCCGTAGGCCAGAGGAAAACGGCTCCCAAATCTAGCTCTCAGAGCCTCCATGGTTGGCGGTTCGAAGGCTTCGATCATAATCGTCGCGCGATCGGCAATGCCCGACTCCTCGACGACATCTGCGAAAAGAGAAACGATGTCGATTCCCTGGCCTAAGAAGGTGGGTGCGTCCTTCACCTCGAGAATCAGGGTCTTTCCAACCACCAGTTCACTCTTCAGGAACTCTCTAAGAGTTGGAATTCGAAACTGTCCATCGAATTTGGCTGAACCAGGACGCCAATCTGGAACTCGCTCTTTGGCTCGAAGGGTTTGAATCTCCGACAAAGTGAGTTCGGTTGAATGGGTTCGCCCGGCAAATTCTGGTCGATCCAGTACATCAGTGGTGTCGCTTAGGTCCGATTCATGACGAAGCACCAATTGCCCGTCTTTGGTTGGCACGATATCGCATTCCAGGGTGTCAACTCCCATGGAAGTTGCCAGCTCAAAAGACTCCATGGTGTTCTCTGGTCGGTAGGCCGGAGCACCCCTGTGACCAAAGACTTTGATGCGCTCCATGCCACAAGATTAGGGGTTTTTTTACTCATAATCGCTAGGTAAACTTATAGTCCAGAATGTTCGCCGGAGTATATAAGAAACTACGCCAGATGTGGGGGAAGTTCCCTGCAATGGTGGCGTTAGTCGCACTCACCGCATCAACCTTGGTGTTTGTTGAAGCTGCTCCTGCAAGTGCTGCGATTGTCACAAATAACTTGGTGGTGAATCTAGACGGCACCGACACCTCTTCGCTCGCTGCTTCTTCGCCAACCGTTTGGACATCAATATCTCCTGGTTCCTCAAACATGTCTGGAACTATCACCAACGCAACTCGCGCAACTGGTTCGACTGGTGGATTGAACTTTGTTGGAACTGGCACCGCAGGAAGTTATGTGAATTTTGGGACCGGCAAGGGAAACGTCTCTGGTTCGATCACTTTCGACACCTGGATCAAGCCAGGCAACCTACCAGCAAACGGTTGGGCGATCATTGCATCGAGGTGGTTCGACTCCCCGACCGTGGAAACCACTGCGAACCACGACTTTCACTTTGGAATCCGCACAGGCGCATCAAGCGGAACTCTTCAGCTAGACACCACTACTCAAACTGCTGCGCTATCAGGAACGACTCAATTTCCACTAACTGGAGCAAACAAGTGGTACCACGTTGGATTCGTAATCGACTCAGTCAGCGGTAAAGCACAACTTTTTGTCAACGGTGTAGCCGATAGTGTTCAGGCCACCATGTCGCACAGCGGTTCAGCCAACCCGCAGTTTTGGCTAGGTGATGGGCGCCTTTCAGCAAGCTTGGCATTTAACGGGACCATTTCCAAAGCTCGCCTTTATGGAGCCGCGCTTTCGCAGAGTAACCTCTTCCAAAACTTCAATGCGGACAGCACCCTCTTTGGCTACGGCCCTGTAAATACCGTTACTCCAACACTTGCGGGAACCGCGAAGGTGGGAAGCACACTCCAATCCACCGAAGGAACTTGGAATGACACAACCGTATTGAGCACCACCTACAAGTGGCAGTCATCACCTGACGGTGCAACCTGGACCGACATCGCAGGGGCAGCGGCTTCTAGTTACACCACAGTTACGGGAGACGCTGGGCTATACATCCGATCGGCTGTCACCAAAACCAACGGCAATGGTGCAACGACCGCTTTTTCAGCTGCAAGCTTGCCAGTGCAAACCGCGAACGGCATCATCATCACGAATGGTGGAACCCTCACTGGGCTAACTAGCACTGTTCCTAACGACGCCAACATCTACCAGGTAACTCTCGCGAGCTCGAACCTTTCATCAACGATCGCAATGCCAAACAACACTGGCTTGACTATTGTCAATGGTTACGCCACCACAGCAAGCTACATGGCAACGGCTTTTACCGGTGCTCCAATCATCAGCTTCCGCGGAACTGGTACCGCGATCAACAGTGCCTTGGCAACTGCCACCTACACCGGCACAGTTGCACAGACCGACACAGTCAAGCTCTATTACGCTCGCGGAACGGCAACCATTACCGACACCGACAACTACATTCCGATCTACGACAACGGGAAGTTGACGTTCCACTATTACACCTATACGGGTTCGGCCACTTCTTCAACTTGGCAAAGCCACCAAACCACACTTCAGGCAACTTCAACCCAAGTTGGTATCACTTCTCCTTATAAGTGGTATCTAGCCACGCCGAGATACCAGATTGAAGATACCCGTCTGAAAGCACTAGTTGGTTCCACTACCACTGTATTTCTGGGAGGCTCCTCGCCAAGCGGAACAACAAACTGGTACTGGGCCGCCAATAGCGATGGATTCACCTCTGCGACTCAGTTTGCGACAGGCGCAACTGGCACTAGCAATATTTTCAACGGAGCTTCGACGACACTGCCTTGGCAATCGAGCCAGCCAGACTATGGATCTACCGGTGATCGAGTTCTGCAGTATTGGTACAACACCGGCCCCCAGGGGTGGGATGACACCCCTTCAACCACAACTGGAACCGCATACGCTTCTGAAACTTTCCTAACTGCCCCAGCAAGTAGCACCGGAACACAGGGTGTGCTTGCTATGACGGTTCGACCTTCTACCGCTGCTGGTGCACCAACCGCACTTTCGGCAAGTGCCCCTGGGAGTTCGGTCACGCTGAACTGGACGGCGCCGGCGTCAACAGGTGCCGATGCCATCACCGATTACGTGATTCAGTACTCATCGGATCAAACCAACTGGACCACCTTCACAAAGAA
>JBEGPG010000046.1:0-4653 GCA_041181585.1 Actinomycetota bacterium | reverse complement strand
CCGGCTTCAACGGCTCGGGCGGCTGCTACGGCGCTATCGACACCGCCACTCATTGCAGCCAAAACCTTCATGGCTCAATTTTACCTTTGGGCTAGGCGGTGAGGCCGGCTTTTAGGGCAGCGCTGTGAACTTCTGGGAGCACTCTTAGGAACTCGTCGATTTCAGCTTTGGTGGTGTCTCGGCCTAGCGAGATTCTGAGGGTTCCGGTGGCCTCTTCTTGGCTTCTGCCCATGGCAAGAAGAACATGAGATGCTCTGGCAACTCCGGCGGTACAGGCGGAGCCGGTTGAGACCGCGATGTCGTGTTGGTCGAAAAGATAGAGCATGGAATCGCCCGAGCAGCCTGGGAAGGTGAAGTGGGCAAGATCTGGAACGCCTGGGGCAGAGCCTCTGGAGAATCTGGCATCAGGGATTTTGCTTGTTATGCCCGACGTGAGGTAGTTGAGGAGTTCGTGGCGGGACCAGCCGTCGGTGGCTAATTTGGCGGTGGTGAGACGGGCTGCGGTGGCGAAGGCTCTTGCGCCAGGGGCGTTCATGGTTCCGCCGCGGAGATCGCGTTCTTGACCGCCACCCTGCTGAAGGCTCTGGAGCTTGGCGTTTCTTGAGACTATTAGGGCTCCCACGCCTACTGGGCCGCCGACCTTGTGGGCGCTGATGCTCATGGCGGTGAGGCCTGGGATGAAGGAGATTTCGGTGTGACCGAAGGCGGCTACGGCGTCGGTGTGAACCGGGATGTTGTAGTTGTTGGCGGCCTTGACCACTCGCCTGATGTCGGTGATCACGCCGGTTTCGTTGTTCGACCACATGAGTGAGATGAGAGCTACTTTTTCGCGGTTTTCTTTCAGGAACAGTTCTAGGTCGTCGTAGTTGATTTCGCCCTGTTCGTTGACGCTGAGCCAGTGGGTTTGGGCTCCGTGGTCTTGCTCGAGCCATTCGATTGGGTCGATTACAGCATGGTGCTCGGTGTATGCCGAGATGATTATGTTTCTTACCGCGTTTTCTTTTTGACTTTGCCAGTAGAGGCCTTTGATGGCGAGGTTGTCGGATTCGGTGCCGCCGGAGGTGAAGATGACCTCTTGCCGGTCGCAGTTCAGGATTCGGGCAAGGTCTTCTCTAGCGCCCTCGAGCATGGCTCGGGCGGATTGACCCTGGGTGTGAATGGAGCTGGGGTTTCCAAGCTTGGCTAGGTCCTCGGCGAGGCGCTCAATGACCAGCGGGTAAATCGCGGTCGTGGCGGCGTGGTCGAGGTAAATGGTCACTAAAAAACACTATCGCTTGTAGGATTTTCTTCATGTCTGAAACCCCCGCGCTGATTATGACCGCGCTCGGCGTAACTTTGCATGATGGGGTCGGCACCTTCCGAATTTACTCAGAAAACGCCACGTCGGTTCGGTTCACCATTGTTGATCCGGCTGATCCAAGAACCGAACTTGAGTCTTTGGAATGTGCTCGAGGCGAGGGTGGTTACTGGGAAGTAACTTCACCGCTGATCGTTGCCGGGGTTCACTACACGGTTCAGGTTGATGGACCAGAGGGTGTTCGCAATGGTTTCAATCCTTCGATTGATTTGATTGACCCTTATGCGCGCGGGGTGGTTCGCGAAGGTCCTCGTGATTTCCACAACGTGGTGATTGACCGTTCATTCGACTGGCAGGGCGTGACTAAGCCGAATACCCCGCTTGGTGAGACCGTGATTTACGAGGCACATGCTCGTGGTTTGACGCGCGGAAATCTGGAGTTACCAGACGAGCTACGCGGAACCTATGCGGCACTGGCTCACCCGTCTACGATTGCACACCTGAAGAAGATCGGCGTTACCGCGGTTGAGTTGCTTCCAGTTCAGATGTTTATCTCTGAGCCGCGCCTGATCAACATGGGTTTGATCAACTACTGGGGTTACAACACCATCAACTTCTTTACGCCGCACCACCGCTACGCGACTTCGGCTGCGATTGCAGCCGGGCCTCAGGCGATCGTGGACGAGTTTAAGACGATGGTTCGCGAGCTTCACCGTCATGGTTTTGAAGTGATCTTGGACGTGGTTTACAACCACACCGCCGAGGGTGGTAACCGCGGGCTAACCCACTCGTTCCGCGGAATCGATAATGCTTCCTACTACCGCGTGGACGATCTTGGTAATTACCACGACACCACCGGTTGCGGAAACTCGTTGAACTTTGCGAACCCACACGTGGTGAATCTGGTTTTGGACTCCTTGCGCTACTGGGTCTCCGAGATGCAGATCGATGGCTTCCGTTTCGACTTGGCCACTACCCTGGCTCGCGATGCTGGCAACCAGTACGATCCGAATCACCCAACCCTGCGCGGCATGATCGAGGACCCGATCATTTCCTCGGCGAAGTTGATAGCCGAACCGTGGGATGTTGGGCTTGGCGGCTGGCAGACCGGCAACTTCCCAGACGAATTCAGCGAATGGAACGACCGCTACCGCGACAGCGTTCGCCGATTCTGGTTGAGCGACATTGCGAATCACCGAAACAGCGGTTTCTACGGAAACGGTGTTGCCGATTTGGCAACGCGTTTGGCTGGTTCGAAAGACGTGGTTCACGGTTCGCGCGGAACCCTTGGTTCGGTGAACTTCATTACCGCTCACGATGGCTTTAACCTGAACGACCTGGTTAGCTACAACGTCAAGCACAACAACATGAACGGTGAGTCGAACCGCGATGGCACCAGCAACAACTATTCGTATAACTTCGGTGCGGAAGGCCTTCCTGCCGATGATTCGATTGTTGCTGAGCGCCACAAGATGATGCGCAACCTGTTGGCCACCCTGCTGTTCTCATCGGGTGTGCCAATGGTTACCGCTGGCGATGAACGTGCGAAGACCCAGCAGGGAAACAACAACGCCTACTGCCAGGACAACGTACTGAGCTGGGTGAACTGGGACCTGAACGACTTCCAGAAGAATCTTGAGGATACGTTCGCGTTCCTGGTTCGAATGCGCGCAGAGAACCCGTCGCTTCGACCAGTTGACTTTGGAAACTTTGAGCAGGCCAGCATTGGCACCGACCTGATTCGTTGGTACAACGCCAATGGCGGTTTGATGACCGAGGAAGACTGGAATTCGTCGGAGACCCGCGTGATTCAACGTTTGAACGAGCACTTGGACGAGTCTGGCAAGCAGAACTTGACCCTGCTGGTGATTAACGGTTCGGAGAGCGACGTGGAGCTGACCCTGCCTGATTGGTCCACGGTTACCAGCTACGAACTACTCTGGGACAGCGTTGACGCCGTTCCAAACTCGCACACCACCGCCTACAAGGCGGGCGGAAATGTTGCCATTTCGGAATGTTCTGTGAAACTTTTCCGCGCTGTTGCCCAATAATTGCGCCTAAGTTTGTAGTGTGAGCCACATCATTGAGTACCGTCATGATTCCCCGATTGGCCGTTTGCCAATCACCGAAGTTTCTCCCGTAGTTGAGGGTGGCCGATGGCCGTCTAAGGGGTTCGTTGGTGAAGTCATCCCGTTTTCGGCCGTGGTGTTTCGCGAAGGACACGATGCTCTCGGAGTGGAACTACTGCTCACTTCCCCTAGCGGCAATACCAGCTGCCTTCGCATGAGCGAGGGTGCTCCGGGCAAAGACAGCTGGCACACCAAGGCCAAGGTTGACGAACTTGGTACCTGGACCTTTAAGATTCAGGCGTTCAGCGATGAGTTTGGAACCTGGCACCACAACACCGAAGTGAAGTTGGCCGCCGGCATCGATCAGGAACTGATGATGCTCGAGGGAATTCGACTTTTCACCAATGCCGCAGCTGAGAAGGGGCGCACCAAGGCTTCGGCCGCCAAACTGGTGGAACTAGCCGAGACTCTAAGTGATGCCAGCCTTTCGTTTGAGGAACGCTTGCATGCCGCCGAGTCGAAGGATGTTGCCGCAGCACTGGCGAAGCAGCCGATTCGAACCCTGATCACTCACAGCGACGAGTTTGAGATTTACGTTGAGCGCGTTCTGGCTGGTTCCGGTGCCTGGTACGAGTTCTTCCCCCGCAGCGAAGGCGCCAAGTTCAACGCCATGACCGGCGAATGGACCTCGGGCACGTTCAAGACTGCGGCCAAGCGTTTGCCTGCGGTAGCCGCCATGGGCTTTGACGTGCTTTACATGCCACCGATTCACCCGATTGGTCGCTCACACCGCAAGGGTCCGAACAACACCCTGGTCGCCGGCGAGCAGGACCCTGGGTCGCCTTGGGCAATTGGCTCCGAGGCAGGTGGCCACGACGCCATTCACCCGGATCTGGGAACCGTCAAGGATTTTGAAAAGTTCGTAAAGGAAGCCAACGCTCTCGGCCTTGAGATTGCCATGGACTTTGCACTTCAGGCTTCGCCGGATCACCCTTGGGTGAAGACCAATCCGGAATGGTTCACCACTCGTGCCGACGGCACCATTGCCTACGCCGAGAACCCGCCAAAGAAATACCAGGACATCTACCCGATCAACTTCGACAACGACCGCGACGGAATTTACCAGGAGTCGCTTCGCATTTTGAAGCTCTGGATTTCGCGCGGAGTGAAGATCTTCCGCGTTGACAACCCACACACCAAGCCGGTGAACTTCTGGGAATGGATCATTGCCGAGATCAACGCCGAATTCCCTGAGGTGATCTTCCTCGCCGAGGCGTTTACTCGCCC
>JBEGPG010000045.1:0-26242 GCA_041181585.1 Actinomycetota bacterium | reverse complement strand
GACGAACGAACGAGACTACCTCGTTACGTGCCGAATCCGGCTGAACGAAGTTCGGCTGCTTGGCGTAAAGGTCAAGTAGTGGTTCCTGGAACTCGCTTAACTTAAAGAAGTAGTTGGTTTCTTTTAGCTTTTCAACCGGCTTTGAGTGGATGGCACAAACCGACTGACCCTCAAAGGCGCCTTCACCGTCAATTAGGTCGGCTTCAGTCTTGTATTCCTCACAGCCAACGCAGTAGTTACCCTCGTAGGAACCCTGGTAGATGAAGCCAGTGTCGTAGAGGTGCTGAAGGAACTTCTGCACGTTCTTCTCGTGCCGGGGCTCGGTGGTTCGAATGAAGTCTGAGTTGCGAATGTCAATCGTGTCTAGCAATGGCAGCCATGCCTCGGCAACGAGCTTGTCGGCCCAGTCCTTTGGTTCGGTCTTGTTGGCCGCTGCGGTGCGCAGAATCTTTTCGCCGTGCTCGTCGGTGCCGGTAAGCATGAAGGCGCTCTCTCCGCGCTGGGCGTGCCAACGGGTAACCACGTCGGTGGCAACCTCGGTATAAGCGTGCCCGATGTGAGGAGCATCGTTCACATAGAAAATTGGCGTCGTTGAATAGAACGACTTACCGACGGATTTAGGCATTCTTCTATCTTAATTGCGTGCGTCGAGGCTCGCTTGATAGAGCTCGCTCTTTGAGGCTCCGTGAAGACCCGCGATCTGAGCAACGGCATCCTTCAGTCGCACTCCGCTGGCGGTAAGTTTGGTAACCTCGGCCACCAGTTCGGAAACCGTGGTTGCCTCAGAACTAGCCCCGGCAATTACCACAACCATCTCTCCCTTTGGTTCGCCAGCAGCCCAGGCGAGGAGCTCTGCCAACGAGCCACGAATAGTCTGCTCAAACTTCTTGGTGAGTTCGCGGGATAGCGATGCAGGTCGATCTGCTCCAAAAACTTCTACGGCATCGCGCAAGGACTCTTCGATGCGATGCGGCGCCTCGAAAAAGACCATGGTTCTTGCTTCAGCGACCAGTTGCCCGAAGAACTTCTTTCGGTCCCCGCCCTTGCGAGGAATGAAACCCTCGAAGGTGAAGCGGTCTGTCGGGAGCCCGGAAACCGCGAGCGCGGTAACCACAGCCGATGGCCCAGGGATTGCAGTCACCTCTACGCCAGCAGCCACGGCAGCGCGCACTAGGAGGAAACCAGGGTCGCTCACGGTTGGCATTCCAGCATCACTCACCACAAGCAGGTCTTCGTCTTTGGCTAGCTCCACCAATTGATCGAGGCGAGCGCCTTCGTTTTGTTCGTTCAACGAGAAGAGTTTGGCGTTTAGCGAAATACCGAGAGCATGGGCAAGTTTCAAAGTGGTTCGAGTATCTTCGGCGGCAATGAACTTAGCGCTCTTCAAATGTTCAAAGAGTCGCTCGCTCGCATCGGCCAGATTGCCGATTGGGGTTGCCGCCAGAATGATCACCCTCTATTTTCCCAAATAGGCTTGGTTTGTGCGCATGGTCAATTGGTTTCGCGACTTGGGCGACCGATTCGGTGTCTGGGCGATTCTGGCAATCTCTGGCATCGCAAGGCTCTGGAACCTAGGTTCCCCGAGAGAGCTGGTCTTCGACGAAACCTACTACGTGAAGGATTCCTATTCACTTTGGAAGGTCGGACATGAGCTCTCGTGGGCAAGTACAAATAACAAAACCTTCGATCCAAGCGAAGTTCTGAGCAAACCTGAGTTCGTTGTGCACGCGCCTTTAGGTAAATGGTTAATCGGCCTGGGAATGCAAGTGTTTGGCCCTAGTAATCCAATGGGTTGGCGAATAGTGCCGGCTATGGCTGGCATCGTCTCGGTGTGGCTTATTTACAAAATAGCGCTGCGGCTCTTTGGCTCGAGGCGTTGGGCACTACTTCCTGCGTTTCTACTCGCCATCGACGGGCAGGCGCTGGTAATTTCTCGAACTGCGATTCTCGACGGCCTTGTAATGTTTTTCGTGCTGCTTGGTTTCTACCTCCTGGTGTTGGCTCTTACCGCTCCCGAGCCCCGTAAATATCTTCCGGCCATGGTCTTAGTTCTCGGCGCTGGAGCCGCCGTGAAGTGGAGTTCGGCGCTGTTTCTCTTGGTGTTCATGTTCTTTTATGCGTGGACGAAAAAACGCTGGCTGAGTCTGGCGCTACTTCCTTTGGCCGCAATTCCGTATCTAGCCAGTTGGACCGGTTGGTTCCTATCGCACGGCTGGGGTTACCGAGCCGAAAATCCAATTGGTAGTTTCATCGACTACCACCTGCAGATGTACCACTTTCACTCAACCCTTTACAGCTACCACCCTTACCAATCGAGCGCCAGCACCTGGTTAGCCATGCTTCGACCAACCTCGTTCTACTTCGAGAACCATCAGGGAATCGTGTCTGCGATCAACCCCATCGGCAATCCGGTCATCTGGGTCGGTGGAATCATTGCGCTGGGAATGATGTTCGCGTGGTTCGCCAGAAATCGTGATCGCTTGGGGTTTCTCGTGTTCACCGGTTACGTTGCCGGCTACCTTCCATGGCTGATCTTTTCTGGTCGCACCTCGTTCCAGTTTTATTCGGTGGTGTTCGAGCCGTGGATAATCTTGGCTATAGCTCTCATGGCCTATCGCTATCGGTCACGGCAATTGGTCGTAGGCGCATCCTCGGTTGCTTTTGGTATCTTCCTCTTCTTCATTCCGATTTACCTCGGTCTCGAGATTCCACTTTGGTTCTGGCAGATTCACATGTGGCTGCCAACTTGGATTTAGTTCTCGCTAGGCTGGATTAGTTATGTCGAGTTACAGCGCTGTACTAAGCCGACCGGGTGTCACCCGAATCATCGGCTCACAACTTCTTGCCCGCTTTGCATTTGGAATGATGAGCCTGGCGCTCATCCTCCACGTTGAGCAAACCTACAAGAACTACACCATCGCCGGAATTGCCCTAGGCGCCGAAACCATTGGTGCTGCCGTTTCTGGGCCCCTGTTAGCCCGCCAACTCGCCAAGGTCGGTCCAAGGGTCTTGATTACGTGGCTGGCTAGCATTTCATCTGCGGCTCTCGTCTTTGTGGCCTTCTTCCGAGGTTCCGAGATCTTCGTGGTACTCGCCTGTCTCGTGGTTGGTCTAACTTCCCCTCCGATTCAGCAGGTTGCCCGCGCGGTTTACCCAACCCTGATCACCAAGAACCAGACTTCTCACCTGTTCTCTCTAGATGCCACCTTGCAGGAACTACTTTGGGTCTTCGGTCCCGTTCTTGCCACCATGATCTCGGCCACCTACAACACCACAGCTTCGGTCACCTTCATGGCCACGGTTCAAATCGTTGGAACCGTGCTCTTCGCAAGAAACCCTGAAATCGCGGGAATGAAGTTTCCGCCGTCGAAGCGACGTCTCGGCGGTGTTCTAAAGAAGCCGATCACCATCTCGGCAGTTCTCATCAACGCCACTTTGGTAGCCAGCTTCGGCGCCGCCGACGTAGGTACGGTAGCGGTTCTTGGCATGCAGCCCGCCGGAATCGTAATCGCCACCCTCTCGCTTGGTTCCCTAGTTGGTGGATTCGCCTTCGGACACCGAGCGAAATCTAAGTGGGCACTTTTCAAGTTCGTCTCAATTACGTTCATCGGCTTCGCGATGGTCTTCGTAAACCCAACCGACCTGGTCTGGATCACCATCTCCTGGTTCGTGGTTGGTCTTGGTGTTGCGCCATCGTTCGCAACCGTTGCGTCAATGATCTCGATAAGTTTCGGGCAGGCAGATAGCGCCGAAGCCTATGGCTGGATCAACACCGCTCAGCTTCTTGGCTACTCGGGAGGAGCGGCCATCGCGGGAATCATTGTTGATAACTTCAGTCACGAAGCCGCCTGGTATGTGACCGGGGCCATGGGTCTGGCCGGTGTGATCTCCGCATTGGTCACCGCTCGCTACAACCCAGAACTGCAATCAAAGGAAAACAAATGAGTAACTTCGCGGTCACCTACGCTTACAGCGACGACGTTGACACCATAAACGCAATTCGGCCGATTCACCGCGAGTGGCTTGGCGAGCAACTAACCGCTGGGCGCCTTTTGGCAAGTGGTCCGATGGTCAATCGCCCGGCTGCACTTCTTATTTGGAATGCCGAGAGCATCGACCAGCTAAACGAGCTACTAGATCAAGACCCATTCGACCTCGCGGGCGTCATTGTTGAAAGAACCGTAGAAGAGTGGAATACAGTGTTCGGTCCTTGGAGTTAACACTCATATGGAACTGAAGCTAAACAACGGTAACCTCATCCAGCAGCTTGGCCTTGGCGTTTACAAGGTATCCCAAGACGACGCCGTTCGCCTGATGCGCGAAGCCATCGACGTGGGCTACCGCCGCATCGACACAGCCGCTCTCTACGGTAACGAGGCGGAGGTTGGTCAGGGAATCCGCGAATCCGGAATCGCTCGCGAAGATGTCTTTGTAACGACCAAGATTTGGAACGACCGTCAGGGCTTTTCCGAAACCCAGAAAGCCATCGACGAGTCGATGTCGAAACTGAATCTCGACTACATAGACATGCTTCTGATTCATTGGCCATGCCCAGAACAGAACCTCTATCTAGAAACCTGGAAGGCTTTCGAGAAGGCCGTGGAAACTGGCAAGGTTCGTAACATCGGTGTTAGTAACTTCCAGCCCCACCACCTGAACAACCTCTGGGAAAACTCGGTTCTCAAGCCAACCATCAACCAGGTTGAACTTCACCCGTTCTTTCAGCAAGCAGAGGTAAGAAAGGCGAATGACAAACTTTCCGTTCTCACCGAAGCCTGGGCACCGCTGGCTCGCGCGGGTCACAACGACAACGAGGTTCTGAATGACATCGCAGCCGAAACTGGAAAGTCGGTCGCTCAGGTAATCATTCGCTGGCACCTGCAATTGGGAAATCTTGTAATTCCAAAAACCACTCACAAGGACCGGTTGGCCGAAAACTTCAACGTTTTCGATTTAACTCTCACCAACGAGCAGATGAATCGCATCGCTGGAATCGACCAGGGCCTTCGCCTGGGACCAAACCCAGACGAGTTCGGATAAATCATGCGAGTTCTGATCACCGGTAGCCATGGGCTGATTGCAACTGAACTCGCATCCCAACTAAAAAGTGCGGGTCACGAAGTTGTGCCTTGGGTTCGGGGATCCAGACTCTCCGGTAAAGATTTGGAAACCATCGACGCGGTGGTAAACCTCGCTGGTGCCACCACCGGCAAGATGCCATGGACCAAGGCTTACAAACGCGAGCTCATCTCATCGCGCGTGGAAACAACTCAGATGCTTGTTGCAGCCATCAATGAATGTACGAACCCTCCAAAGGTTTTGGTGAGCGGCTCGGCTTCCGGCTTCTATGGCGACACGGGCAGTGAAGCCAAGGCTGAAACCGACCCAAAGGGAACTGGCTTTCTAAGCGATCTCGCGGCGAGTTGGGAAGAGGCCGCTCTCAAGGCGAAAACGCGTGTGGTCTTGGTTAGAACCACGATGGTACTCAGCCGCAAGCTTGGTGCCCTTGGTCGCCTTCTACCTTTGGTAAAACTCGGCATTGCCGGCCCGCTTGGCCCTGGTTCCCAGTGGTGGGCTTGGATTTCGCTTCCCGATGAAGCCAGAGCGATTATTCATCTAATGGAAAATGAAAACGCTTCTGGCGTTTACAACCTAACCGCACCCGAGCACGCTACCTGCACCCAAATGGTTCGCGAGCTAGGAAAGGCACTGAAGCGACCTACGCTCATTCCAGTTCCGTCATTTGCTTTGCGAATCGCCTTTGGTGAAGCCGCCGATGAACTACTTATCTGTAATCAGAAAATGACCGCGGACAAACTACTAGCCACCGGTTTCAAATTTGAGCACCCTACTCTCGCGTCTGCGATTGCCTGGGTAACAAAAAACCCCGCCGAATAAACGACGGGGTTTTTCGTAAGTCGAATTACTTCTTCTTTGGGGCAGCCTTCTTTGCAGCTGGCTTAGCAGCAGCCTTAGGAGCAGCCTTCTTAGCAGCTGGCTTAGCGGCAGCCTTTGGAGCAGCCTTCTTAGCAGCAGGCTTAGGGGCAGCCTTCTTTGCAGCAGGCTTAGCAGCAGCCTTAGGAGCAGCCTTCTTAGCAGCAGGCTTAGCAGCAGCCTTAGGAGCAGCCTTCTTAGCAGCAGGCTTCTTGGCGGCTGGCTTTGCAGCGGCAGCAACCTTCTTCTCAACCGAGTCAGCAGCCTTTACAACCTTCTTTGCAGCGGTTGCAGTTGCCTTCTGAGTGGCCTTGCTTGCAGTCTTTACTGCCTTGGTAGCCGAAGCCTCAACCTTCTTGGTGGTTGCGGTAACAGTCTTGGCAACCTTCTTAGTGGTGGTTGCAACGGTCTTCTCAACCTTGGCTGCGGTGCGACCAGCGGTCTTTGCAACGTCCTTGGCGATGTCTTCTGCTTCGTCCTTGACGTCTTCGACGATAGCGTTAACTACCTTGGTGACGTCCTTGGCATTCTTGTTGAATACCTTCTTGACACTGTTGATGAAACCCAAAATAACTCCTCGATGTATGGGGGATCTTGCTAGTTAAGGTTACCCGAGGTTTATGGGAAAACTAGCCAATGTGGCGACGACGTCGAAGAATTTCATCGATGTTGTCGATCTTCGCAGGTTCGATTTCTACGACTTCTGCAAGTTCCACAATCTCGATTGCACCGGTCTTTAGGAAGTTCTGCTGAGGAACCGACTCTGGGTTCCAAGATCGCGATGGAGCTTCGTCGAGGTTACGTCGCTGAGTTGGTTTTGAACTCGTTAGTGGAATCGTTCGCTTAACCGAACCTGCAAGGAGCCCTTGGTATCCGCGGTGAGAGCGAATCGTGAAGAACGTTGATGCCAGAGTTACTGCAACAGAGGAGATTGCAAGTGCAATTCCCTGACCCGATGAGACGACCTGGAGTGCCGAGAGCCCAGCAACTACAAAACCGGCGGCTGCGACGGTGGCAAAGATGGCTCGAGCTCTGCGAGCACGAATTAGTTGAATCGATCTCTCGTCAATGCGAGGTGCCACGACCACTTCACGAACCACATTCTTCTCACCCTTGATGAAGGATGGAAGAAAAACCAGGAACCAGATAGCGGCAATCGCAACGATTGCTAGACCACCTGAAGAAAGATTCACAGTTCAACGATATATATGAAGTTCGCCAGAATGAATATTTCGCGGGGTGTGTTTAATTTTGAATATATCGATTTAGTAAACCGTTCGGCACTTCGTCGAAGGTAATCGCGAAAACCTTGTGGTCACGCCAAGCGTTGTTGATATGAATGAAGCCCTTTTTGGTTCCCTCGTAGCGAAGCCCGAGCTTCTCTGCCACGCGGAGTGATGCGGCATTTTCTGGGCGAATATCGATTTCGATTCGGTGAAGACCCACCACATTGAACATGTAGTCAATGGCCAAGGCTACCGAGATAGGAGTAATTCCACGCCCAGCAACTTCGGGCGAGATCCAGTAGCCGATGAACGCACCGCTGACCGAACCGTGAAGGATGTTCGAGACATTCAGTTGCCCAACCAACTCCCCTCGATATTCGATGACCATCGGAATAGCCGATTGATCGGCAAGTTGACGTAGTAGATGTTTGACCATTCCGCGGAAGTCGAAATCCATCGGTCCATTGGGATTGGTTGCCTCCCATTGACGAAACCAATCGCGATGTTGCAATTGAATGGCGTGAATCTTCTTCCAATCGCGCATTTTGAGCAACCTCAGAGTGATATCTGAGTGGGTTAGCTCCAATGAGTAGGTCACGATGGCAAGATTAGTCGCATGAGTGCATCCGATGTTAATTCCAGCAAACAGGAATTGCGACGTGCCGTTTTGGCAGGTCGCACCAGTGGACACGACTGCGGTCACTCCCACTCGCAACTGCTTATCGATTTCGCCTGGGAGTTCCGCGCCAAGCGTGTGGCTTGCTACATCTCGTTCGGCGACGAACCGAGCACCAATGTTTTTCTGAAGCACTGCCTGCTCGATGAAAAGATTGAACTATACGTACCGAGAGTCACTGGTGATGACCTGGAATGGGTACTGTTTAGCGAGGATCAAATTCGTCACCCGCTCGGAATGAGCGAACCGGCTGGCGAAGCCGTTGCTTTGGACTCGGTGGATCTAATGGTGATTCCAGCGTTGGCGATTGATCAATCCGGAAATCGTCTTGGACGAGGTCGCGGTTACTACGACCGCGCTCTGGCTGGGATTGAAGCTAAGACCGTAATTGCCGTGGTTCATGATGATGAACTTATTGAGGAAGTGCCGATTGAGAGCCACGACGCTGGGGTCAGCTTCGTTTGCACCTGCACTGCAATCGTGCCGGTCTAGAAGTTAATATTGTCTGGTTATGCCTACTTACTCATACGCCTGCAAGAACTGTGATCACTCCTTCGAGATACAACAGTCACTAAGCGATGCTGCGCTAACGGAATGCCCTGAATGCAGGGGCGAGCTTCGCAAGGTATTTGGTCAAGTTGGAGTGACCTTCAAGGGTTCGGGTTTTTACCGAACCGACTCCGGATCGGCACCTAAGGGCGACTAACCCCAGTGTGGCGGCTTGTCGTTTTTGAGTCGCTGGTCGTTTGAGTCGCGGTTTTCGCCCCAGGCCAAATCAGTTTCGTCGAAGATTGGCTCATCAAACAGCGTTTGAGGCTTTCTCGATGTTGCCATCCCAAGCTCGTCACCGATTCTCACCGCGAGCGCCTGCGGATCGGCGAATACCTCGAGCGCGTGAACCCTGATGGTTTTCCAACCCATGGCAGCCAGTAGCGCGGGGCGCAAACGAATCTTTTCGCTCAGGTCATCTCCAATCAGGCTCCAGTCCGGAAGGATGATTGCGGAGGTTGCACCATAGGAAACCGCCATAGGAATTCTCGGGGTGTAACCAATGGTCACATGGGCTCCAAGTTTCCGAAGGCGAAGCGCTAGGTCTGAGAGCATTGGATCGCTGTCGATCTCGCTGTCCACCGGTTGCGGTGAAGTGGCATAGCGATACATTTTGGCGAATTGTTTGGCAGCTCCTACCGGCTCTTCCGGAAGTTGCTCGGCACCAATGGCGGTAACCATGGTTAGCGACTTTCTGGCACTTACCAACATGTTGGCTAGGGTCCTGCGGCCACTTCCCAAGCTCAGTTGCCCAAGGTTATTCGAAGCCTTACCCGAAGCGAGCACACCGAAACCTGGGCTAAAAATTACTCGGTCGGCAACTCGGTGAGAAAGTTCATTCAAGGTGGCTACCTCAAACTTTTCATCTCCGTGGGCATCGAAGAATTGCTTGACTTCGGCGTGTTCTAAAACCTCACGGTCGAGGGCGTTACGAATCCTTTCGGCGTGTATAGCCGATGCGGAGACAATCAGCAGCGAATCCTCCGGATGTTTCTTGGCATGTTCAACCACGAGATTTACCGCTGCCTCCACCTCGTCATTGGGGCTCTCGGCAAGGGTGTCGCTGGCGCTGGCTGGAGAAGTTTTGACCACCTGAAGGTCAAAGTTGGAACGACCGGCGTACTCATTTGAGGTCGGTTCGAACACGATTCGGTTCTGATAGAACTCTCGGTTGATTAGGTTTCCGAGAGTTTGCCCGGTTGGGCGCCAGCTCTTGCGCATGGATTCGACGCCAAAGATTCGAGCCACCTTGTCGAAGATCGACTCGGAGGAGGCCTCAAGAGTTATTGGAAGCTCACTCGCTTCCAGCTCAAATCCGATAGGTGAGGCGATTGCGCTGTCGCCAAAAGCAACAACTTGCTTGGCTCTCAGAAGTGCGGTGATGTTGTCACCCACGTTGGTTCCGGCCGCATCCAGGATCATGACCGTGTCGAACTGAACATCGGCTGGAAGTTCGGAAGCTAACTCATACGGTGAGGCGGCGAAAGCTCCAAGAAGAACGTCCGAGAGCGTCCTGGAGGCATTGCGCAGGGTGCGGAATGAAGCAGTTCTGGTCTTGAGAACTTCTTTCACAGAAGCTGCTTCGATGGCATTTCCTTCGATGCGTTCATTCCAATGATGAGCCTGTAGTTGGTTGAAAGCCTGAACTCCTAGTTCGTTCAGGTGACGATCGGCGTCACTGAAGTCTTTTTCGAGTAACCTGATGCCGCCTGGTGAAACAGATGCGATGTCGGGGTTCAAGCGAAGGAATAGTTCGAATGCCGACTGCCACCAAACCTGGTCAAACTCCGCCGCAATATGTTCGGTCTTCACACCGATTCGTGCGAAGTCTCGGTAAACCTCTTCTAGGCCGGAATTTACAAGTTCGGTTCGGATGGCGTTTCTAACCTCGAGCTGATTCAACGGTTCCGTGTCATTAGCGAGCGAGGCAATCACCTTGGTGAATTTGGCAGTCGGGTAATCGAGAAGTTCGTTAGCCAGCCTTGAGTCGAGGTGAAGTTGCACTCTGGCCAACTCACTCATGAAGCTGCGATATGCAACCGTGGCATCGGAAACTCCAACGATTGCGGTTGGTATTGAGTCGGTTAGGGCGAACTTACGCCATGCTTCACGTTGCTCTTTGATTGCCTTCAGCGCGGTGTGAAGATCGGTGACCGACATGCCGCTGCGAAGGTATTCCTTGGCGAGTTTCTTAAGTCGACGACGAGTTGAGCCCGAAAGGTTTCCGCCGAATTTTCTCGGACCGGTTGCCTCGATAAGTTCGGTCACATCGCGTTCGAATATTTCCGGGGCAAAACGGTCTAGCGATGCAGCGACACCTCCAAGCACCTTCAGGTACTCGCCATATTCACCGAATGCGCTCGGGGTTTTGAAATTAGCGCGTAGCACCAGTTCATCGAGTTTCTTGGTGAGCGCCGGGAACTGCTCCACGTTCAGTCGTTTAGCCAGTTCGGTGATTTCAGTAACTTGAGCTTCGTTCTCGAACTTGGCAGCAAACCAAGCGCTCTGCTCGGTACCACCTAAGAAAAGACCGGCTTGCGAAGCGCGCTCAAGCAATTCGATACCTAGAACCCGAGAGCGGAATCTTTCCAAGGTTGGTTGGTCGAGTCTGGCAATCGAAGTTGGTGCATTAGGCATCGCCGCCAGCTTCGAGAGTGCATCGAGAATTTCGATGAGCGAAAGCCCGAGTGTTTCATTACGAGCGGCAAGCCCGTCAAGGTAGTTCTGCAGAATCGTGGCGGAAGAGTCACGCTTCACACCAGCGGTTACCAGATCAACTTGCCCAGCACGTTCGTAGCGTGAGATTGAACCAACGACGTCCAGCCATAGGTTGTAATTTCGAGCTAGCAAGCCGCCTAGGCCCAACGAACCAAGGCGTTCGGCGAGTTCATTCAAGGTTTGGCGTCGAGGGGTTACCACCAATACCTTCTTGCCGTCGTGGACCAAAGATGTCAGCAAATTCACCACGGTTTGGGTGTAACCCGAGCCGGGCAATGTCTCAACCGCGAAGCTATCTCCTCTGGTTGCCCTGGCAACAATTCGTCGTTGAGTGGAATCGGCATCGGCGACGAGACGGATCTCGCTGAGGTGCTCGGTTTCGAGCGGGGTGACTTCGGAGACCTCGGCCAATTGGCGAAGCAGAGTGTTTCCTTCCGGGCGAATGTCGGCTTCCATCAATGAAGGCTCAACTGCGAAGTTACCGATCACCAAGACCCGTTTGAACTCCACTCGCGCTTTGGAATCAAGCAAGGACGAGATGTGCTCAGTTACCGAAATGGGAAATAGATCGGCCGCATCGTTTACCAGCCGGTTGATTTTGGCAGGGTCAATGGTCACGCCGTAGGTGTGGAATAAGGCTGAAACCAAAGCCGGATTCACAAATGGGGCACCGGTTCGGGCTATTTCAAAGTCGTCGGTTTTTCGGGTCAATGACGCCGGCCAAAGCAATATGGGCATCGTAAGGTCGAAGCCATCCTGTTCCAAGGAGGCAATACCGCCCACCATGTAAACGGTGTGAAGACCAAAGTTGTTGAGGTGATTTGCCGCCTTGGCTTTGATGCGGCGAGCAGTAGTTAGAGCCTTGGAAAAGGCCAAAGGTTCACGCACCAGATTGGATAGAAGAGAAATTCCGGTTGAGGTGAACTGGGCGATGCCACCGGGGTGAGCACGATCTAGGTCGATTTGACCGAAGTCATTGAAGGCGAAGTTGGTGAGTCCGTTGGTCTTGCCAATATCACGAATCTCGCGAATCCAGTCGTCCCAGGTAATTCGCGAAGGCGTTACGTTCTCTTCCACACTCTTAGGCTAACCGTCGAAAAGGTATATTTGGTTGAAGCCACAAGCCTCCGTAGCTCAGTGGATAGAGCAGAGGTTTCCTAAACCTTGTGCGGAAGTTCGATTCTTCTCGGGGGCACTTCTAGGCGGCGTTGGAAAGCCCCAAAAACATATCCCATTCGGGATCGGTTCGTTCCACTCCCCGAACCAACCACTGCATGCCGGTTGGCATCTTCGGGTTAATTCGCAACTCCCAACCTAGTTCAGTCAGCTGTTTGTCACCCTTGGCATTGTTACAACGCAGGCAGCAGGCAACAAGATTTTCCCAAGTGTCTTTGCCGCCCTTGGATTTTGGCTGAACATGGTCAACGGTGTTGGCAGGCTTGCTGCAATAGGCGCAACGCCATGAGTCACGTCGTAACACTCCCCTGCGAGTCACCGGAACTTGCCTTGCCACAGGTACACGCACATAGCGACTGAGTAGGATCACCGATGGCAGGCTGAGGGTCTTGCTGGCACTGTGCACCTCCTGCTCACCCGCTCCAGCGAGCACGGTTGCCTTCTGATTTAGAACCAGGATCAACGCGCGCTTGAACGAAACCACACCAAGCGGTTCATAACCTGCATTCAACACCAGCGTTCGCATAACACTCCTAATAAAAAACGCGCCACCCTTCGGGATAGCGCGTCAGTTTTCCAAGCAGGCTTGGCAGGCTATGAGATGGTGTTCGTGGCCCATCAGCACTCCTTCCAAGTAACTTGTGTTCAGAGTACGACTGAGCGATGAGATTCGGCAGAAACGCAACGGTAACGATTTGAAAAACTATTTGTAAATACGCACGAAGTGCACGGCGTACGGTTCAGCGTAAATCTCAGCAAGTTTCACAGTATCGCCTGGCTTTGGTGCGTGAATCATATTCCAACCACCCGCGTAAATGCCAAGGTGCCCACCGTCGTTCCAAATCACTAGATCTCCAGGTTTGGCATCCTTGGCACGAATCAATTTTCCGCGGTGACTTTGGGCGCTAACCGAGTGGGCTAGTTGGATACCGAATTGAGCCCAGACGTAACGGGAGAAGCCAGAGCAGTCGAAACCTGCAGGGGTTGATCCGCCGAATACATATGGAACTCCTATGTACTTGGAGGCAACTTTGATGATCTGAGCTCCGGTAACCGAATCGTAGGGAGGATTCTTTAGGTAGTCTTCGGCGGTGAAACCGCTCCAAGAACGATAACGACTCAGTGTCGCAGAGCGAAGAGCTGCTGCGGAAGTGGTCTTAGCACCACCACGGTTTCCGATTGCCTGATTCTGTCCCTGGTCAACGGTAAGACCCTGAGTGTCCTGTCCGGTTACCAGTCCGGTAAGGGCGCTTAGTTCAGGGCTGAACGAATAAGCCGGAAGGGTAAATGCAGCAAAAAGCGCAGCGGCGACAGTGAACGTAAACGCGCTGGTTAAGTTTCTGCGGAAAGTCTGACGGTTGATTCCGGTAACAATTCGCGAAGTGAACGAAACCGACTTACCTTCGCGAACCGCTTGTTCGACCTCGAGCATGCGAGTAACTCGAGCGGCGCTCTTAGCGGCCTTGGCTTCAGCTCGTGCGAGCTTAGCCTGCTGCTTCTCTTGGACGGAATTACGACTGCGCAGTTCGAACTGCTCAAGGACGTTTACCTTAACGTCTGCACGTCGTCGCCCGCTCGGCTTTTTGGCCAAAGCTAACCTCCGTGTTCAACGGTCGTCGGAACACCAAGTTTACCGAAAGTGCCAGTTTTAAGCCATTTCCTCGGCTGGGAGAATGCTGAAAGGCGCTTACAGAACGTAGAAATGCAGAGCAATGTCGTGGTCTACAGCCACGCCATCCACCGAGCCGACAACGCTGATGAATAAACGCTTATCGGCGTGTTCAACATCTATTTGGGCTCCCGGAACCAACCCTAGGTTCTTCAATTGAGCCAGGAATTCTGGATCAACCTGAATCGGCTCACCAATTCGACTAAGCGTTAGGTTGCTGGCTCGTCCATCGGCATCGAGGGCCTGAATGAGGTTCTTTACACCGTGAGTAAAACTTGGGTTTTCGGCCAGGCCTAGTTCAGCCAGACCCGGAATTGGGTTTCCATAAGGTGAACGGTCGGGGGCCGAAAGCATGCCAATGATTTTGCGTTCCACCTGCTCGCTCATCACGTGTTCCCAGCGGCAGGCTTCTTCATGCACGAATTCCCACTCCAGGCCGATCACATCGGCGAGCAGGCGTTCGGCAAGGCGGTGCTTTCGCATCACCCGAGTAGCCTGGGCAAGCCCATCTTCGGTGAGCTCGATCTGGCGATCGTCGCGAACGATTAGCAGCCCATCACGTTCCATACGTGCAACGGTTTGTGAGACGGTGGGACCAGAGTGATCGAGTCGTTCGGAGATGCGCGCACGCATGGGAACTTGGCCCTCTTCGATAAGTTCGAGGACGGTTCGCAAATACATTTCGGTGGTGTCAATTAGATCGTGCACTTGTAAACTCCTTCCCGTTACTGAAGTCAAGGATAATTGACGTATGAGCGAAATCATTATTCCTGACAACCTGTTACCTGCAGATGGCCGTTTTGGCTGCGGACCTTCGAAGGTTCGCCCTGCTCAACTGGCAGCATTTGCTACCGAGGGTGCAGCGCTCATGGGAACCTCACACCGCCAGGCGCCGGTAAAGAATTTGGTGAAACGAGTTCAAGAGGGACTGATGGATTTGTTCCACAATCCTGAAGGCTATGAAATCGTCCTTGGCAATGGTGGATCGACCGCATTCTGGGACGTCGCCGCTTTCTCGCTCGCCGAACGCAAGGCTCAGAACCTGGTTCACGGTGAATTTGGAAACAAGTTCGCTTCCGCTCTGAGCGCACCTTGGCTAGAGAAGCCAACCGTTTTGAATGGGGAACCAGGTTCTCGTTTGGCCATGCAGGCCGAAGCCGGCGTAGACATCTACGCCTATCCACAGAACGAAACTTCGACCGGTGTGGTTGCTCCGGTCGAGCGTATTGAGGGTGTGGATACTGGCGCTCTTTTCCTTACCGATGCCACTTCGGCTGCCGGTGGAATCGACTTTGATCCACTAGCCACCGACGTCTATTACTTCGCACCTCAGAAAAACTTCGCCTCCGATGGCGGCCTGTGGTTTGCCCTCATGTCTCCTGCGGCAATCGAACGTGCTGAGCGAATTGCTGCAACCGATCGCTACATTCCAGAGTTCTTGAGCCTCAAGACTGCGATTGACAACTCGCGCTTGAACCAGACTCTCAACACTCCTGCAATCTCGACCCTGTTCCTACTAGCCGAGCAGGTCGACTGGATGAATGAGAACGGTGGTCTTGCTTGGGCGGATGCACGCACCAAGGAAGCCAGCTCGCTGATCTACAACTGGGCAGAGAACAACCGATTTGCTACCCCGTTCGTGACAAACCCTGAACACCGCTCGCAAGTGGTATCGACCATCGACTTCGACGCCATCGACGCTGCAGCGATTTCGAAGGTATTGCGTGCAAATGGCATCGTGGACGTTGAGCCATACCGAAAGCTCGGTCGAAACCAGCTTCGAATTGCAACCTTTACCGCAACCGAGGCAAGCGATGTTGCACAGCTTCTGAAGGCAATTGACTACGCAATCGAGCACCTCGCCTAGTGAAGCTCTTTGTAAAGGATGAAGAGCGCCGGCCCGATCCCGAGCCGGTTAAAAGTAATGCCAGAGCGGTTGCTCTGGCAGGACTTGTTATCTGGACTTTGGTCTTAGTCGTTTTTCTTGTTTTTCCGGCGACTCTTCCAGCGGAAAAACCGTGGTGGCTTGCGACCTGCGTCATCGGGCTCATCCTCGGCATCGTCTTCTACATCAAATTCGGTCGTCGCAAGTAAGACTTCTTCGGCGTGCTCGATGGTCTCTTCCTCAGGCGCATCCACCAAGACGGTTTCGTCTTCTTCTTCGTCGTCTTCAACATCTTCTGACTCTTCGGCTTCGGCCTCGGCAGCCTCCGCTGCTTCGGCGGCGGCTTGAGCTTCTAGCTCCGCTTGGAGGGCCTTGTAGTCGGCTAGTCGTTCTGACCAAGGTACCCATGCTGGGGCGACCAACGCCTCTTCGCCAGGCATCATGACAACTTCAGAAATGGTTGGCTCTTCGCCCACCGGCTGATAAATTGTTACCGACCAGAACCATCCCACATAGCCACGCAGGGTGCTCTGGAAGATGTAGCTTCTGAGGTTTTCCTCTTCTTCCACCGTGCGCAGGTAGTCGCCCACGGCACGTCGACCGCCAGTGAGTCGAGCGGCCTCCTGAGCGAATTCGCTGAGGTCTTTGAGGTTACTCATCTAGGTCGTCAGCAACTCTTCTGAGGATTGCCGCGATACGACGAGCCTTTTCTGGCTCTGGGCGACGGCCGTTTCTAAATGACGGCCCGATGCCTTCGAGTAGACGAATCAAGTCTTGGATCACAGCAGCTAGGTCGTCGGAATTACGACGGTTGGCTGCTACCAGGGAAACCGGTGCTTCAAGGATTCGCACGCTCATGGCCTGCGCTCCACGCTTCGAATCGACAACGCTGTATTCAACGCGAGTGCCGTTTTTTACCGAAGTTAGCCCGTCTGGTAGCGCCGATGCGTGAAGGTAGACTTCCTGACCTTCGTCGGACGCGATAAAACCAAAACCCTTGGCGTCATCAAAAAACTTCACTTTGCCGGTTGGCATGTTGGAACCTCCATTTATGTGAACCTCCAGTTTACCGAGTGCCGAGGACAGGTATCCTAAAAGGATGGCAAACTCAAAACCAGTTCGTACTCGTATTGAAAACGCGGTGGCATACACCTTCGCCGCCCTACTTGGGCTTTCGGTGATTTCAATCATCGCAATCATGGTGATGACCGTGTTCTTCCCTCGAACCCCGCAGATTCCTGCGCTGGTGGTCTTCCCATGGTTGGCACTGCCAACTTCGGCACTGCTGATCATTGTTTTGCTGTTTATGCAGATCCGCCGCAAGGGTAACTAACGGTCTGATCCCCCATGAGCGAGTTGAAGGCTCTAGTCGACACCCTGAGGGGGATGTCTGACCAAGACTTACGCTCGCTAGTTGCACGCCGGCTCGTCGCTCTAAATAACATCGACGATTTCTATGACCTCGCAGAAGCCTTAAATACTCCCAAGAGTTACTCTGCCATCGTCGGTGCCCTGGGTCGTAATCAGCTGGCGGCGTTGTCAAAGCTATCAAAAGATGAATCAATCACCGAAGACGAACTCGAGTGCCTGACCCCTCTGCTTCTGGCCTATCATGACGGTGGCAAGCCAAAGGCCTTTAGTAGTCTGTTGGATCAACTGAAACAACACCGAGCCTTCACTCGAGCTCTCATGGTGGTTCCAGATCTAGATGAAACACCTCCTCAAGAGACCATCGACCGAAATGCAGGGCTGGCCGCGTTTTCAACCATGCAGTCGCTAACCGAACTCATCTTCGATGTGGAGAAGCACCTGATTCGTGAAGTCGGAAAAGGCGGCGTTGGATTACCAGACATCAAGCGCCTAGCGGGAACCCTGGGTAGTCCGAATGAGGTTGCCAAGACCACCTACGCGTTGGCTGAAAAACTTGGCTTCACCGCCTTGAGTAATTCACGGCACCTTCTCACGGGCAAGGCACTAGCTTGGCTGGAAGCGCCTCAATCGGTACGTCTGGGAATTCTGCTAGAGCACTTCACGGATCTAATCGGCGTGGAATTGCAAAGAGAATTCGCAGCACTTGAACCGGCAACCTCGCTAAAGGCTTGGCTCGTGGGGCACTTCCCACTGGCGGAACTCGCCGCCAATTCCCGAATCGGCCAGATTGTTCAGACCTCGGAATCGTTTGGGATCACTTTTCAAGAGCACACCGCGAGTTGGTTTGCCAAGGCAATGGCAGGCACGCAAAACCTCGAAGGCTTGATGGGCGAGCACATTCCCGCGGTTCAGGATCGGATCATTTTGCAAGGTGATGGCACCATCATCGCCCCAGGCCCACTTAGCACCGCCCTCGAGTCGAAACTTCGCATGTTTGCGGCAACCGAGTCAATCGGGCTGGCCTCAACCTACCGACTCACGAACCTGAGCGTTTGCCATGGTCTGGAACTCGGTCTCACCATCGTCGAAATCACGGACACCTTGCAAGCAGCATCCGGCAAGCCGATTCCACAGCCGATTGATTACCTGCTGCGCGAAGTTTCCAACCGATTCGGAAAACTTGTGATTACCGCTTCCGAACTAGGTGACCATCGAAGCAACGTCTTGAGCGATGACAATCTGCTGCTGACCGAACTGGGCAATGACCAGCGCCTACGGCCTTTTTCGTTTAGCCGCTTGGCTGCCGACCGCCTAGCCTGCCGTTTCGAACCTTCGGTGGTTTACTTCGGTCTTCGAGAATGCGGATACCTAGCGATCCGTAAGGGCGCTGACGGAAGTGTGATTTCACCGATCGAGACCACAAACCCGGCTCCGCAATCTTCGTTCAAAGACAAGTGGACCGACGCCATCGAACGGATTCGCAAGGCGGATGCCGAAAGCCGCCAATCGGGCAATGACGAAGCACTGACTCGCCAGGTGCAGATGGCAATTCGCAACAAGGCCAAACTTGCCATAACCGTAAACCTACCCGACGGAAAACAATCGGTAATCGAACTGATCCCGAGCTCCATCGCTAATGGTCGCCTCCGCGGCCGAGACCTAAAGGCTCAGGTGGAACGAACTCTGCCGCTAAGCACCATCGAGGGTATCTCGCTGGCATAGGCTAGAAGGATGACTTTAGGACCACTGATCGTTCAGAGCGACAAGACCGCTCTGCTGGAAGTGGACCACCCGCATGCCGCCGATGCCCGCCACGACCTTTCGGTTTTTGCCGAACTTGAACGTGCACCAGAACACATTCACACCTATCGAATTACTCGACTTGGCCTCTGGAATGCTCGAGCCGCAGGGCACGACAGTGACTTCGTGCTTGGGGTATTAGATCGCTACGCGAAATTTGCAGTTCCAGCTTCGGTTAGAAACGACATCGTCGACACCATGTCTCGCTACGGCCGATTGACCATCCTCAGAGGCGCTGACGAGCGCCTGATGCTGCACTCCACCGATCGCGCGGTTCTGCTTGAGGCATCGAAGCAGCCAAAGATAGCAAGCCTGCTTGAGGGTCCGGTTGACAATGAAAATTTCGCAATTGCGCCTTGGGCCAGAGGCCAGATGAAGCAAGAGCTTCTGAAGCTGGGTTGGCCGGCTGAAGACCTTGCTGGTTACTCGCCCGGCACTCCACACGACATCGCACTAAACGAAATTGGTTGGAGTATTCGCGATTACCAGTCGCAGGCTGTTGCCAAATTCTGGGAAGGCGGCTCTGGAGTGGTCGTGCTTCCGTGTGGGGCAGGAAAGACCATCGTAGGCGCCGGGGCGATGAGCGTTGCCAAGACCAACACCTTGATCTTGGTTACCAATACCGTTTCGGCACGCCAGTGGAAATCAGAACTTCTCAAACGCACTTCACTAACGGAAGACGAAATTGGCGAGTACTCCGGTTCGGTCAAAGAGATCAAACCGATCACCATCGCGACTTACCAAATCTTGACCACAAAGAGTAAGGGCGAGTTCGCACACCTGGCGCTCTTGAACGCCAACGACTGGGGGCTCATCGTTTATGACGAAGTTCACCTGCTACCCGCACCAATTTTTAAACTCACCGCAGACCTGCAGGCGCGTCGCCGCCTCGGGTTGACCGCTACCTTGGTTCGCGAAGATGGCAAGGAAGGCGAGGTGTTCTCACTCATTGGACCGAAGCGATTCGATGCCCCTTGGAAAGACATCGAGGCGCAAGGTTACATTGCCCCGGCAGCGTGCTACGAAGTTCGAGTAGACCTACCAGAAGACGTTCGACTCGACTATGCAATTGCCGGCCAGGACGAGCGTTACCGAATTGCCGCAACCGCTCATGCCAAGATCGATGTCATTCGGGCACTGATGAAAAAGCACTCGGGCGAACCAACTTTGATAATCGGGCAGTATTTAGATCAGCTTCACGAGGTAGCCGATGCACTGAACGTGCCGGTCATAACCGGGCAAACCCCTGTGGATGAGCGCGAAACTTTGTTCCAAGACTTCCGCGATGGCAAGGTCATGACCCTGGTGGTTTCCAAGGTGGCTAACTTCTCGATTGATCTTCCTGAAGCATCAGTTGCCATCCAGATTTCCGGCTCATGGGGTTCTCGCCAGGAGGAAGCTCAGCGACTCGGCCGCTTGCTTAGACCAAAGGCAGATGGCCGTGCGGCTAGCTTCTATACAATCATCGCTCGCGACACCATCGACCAAGACTTTGCCCAAAATCGTCAGCGCTTCCTTGCCGAACAGGGCTACAGCTACGAAATCCTCGACGCCCACGCCCTCTAAGACACACATAAAACACCCAAGCAACATTCAGGGTTCTCACAGGTTAACGGAGGAAACTCTCAGTTATGGAACCAATCAAGGTACTCGTAGTAGATGATGAACCAAACATTCGCGACCTCCTCGCCAGTGGTCTTAGGTTCGCTGGATTCAGCGTCCTAGCCGTTGGCAATGGCAACGACGCGGTGACCGCTGCCGAAAAAGGAAACCCAGACCTAATCCTGCTCGACGTTATGTTGCCAGACATGAGCGGCTTCTCGGTAACCAAGAAACTTCGCAGCATGGGCATCCTGGCCCCGGTTTTGTTCCTCACCGCCCGCGATGAGGTTGAAGACAAAATCACCGGTCTCACGGTGGGCGGCGACGACTACATGACCAAGCCGTTCAGCCTCGACGAAATCATCGCCCGCATCAACGCAATCTTGCGTCGCACCAAGCAAGCTTCGGTTGAAAAGAGCATCATCGAGGTTGGCGAGGTTCGCATCGACGAAGACGCGCACGACGTCTTCGTGAACGATGAGGCCATCGAACTCTCCCCTACCGAATACAAGCTGCTTCGCTTCCTAATGGAAAATGCCAACCGCGTGCTCTCCAAGTCACAGATCTTGGATCACGTGTGGGAATACGACTTCAATGGAGAAATGGGTATCGTCGAGTCATACGTTTCCTACCTTCGTAAGAAACTAGACCCACTAACCAGTGAGCCGGTGCTGCTAACCAAACGTGGCCACGGCTACATGTTCAAGTCGACCAAGAAGAAATAGTTTGAATCAGAAGTTGAGTGATGCCTGGGCGAAGGTTTCCCTTCGTTCGAAGCTAACCGCACTCTCCGTTGCAATCATCGGAGTGCTGCTGGTCATCTCCAGCCTCGGCACCATCTCTCTACTTCGCACCTACCTTCAAAAGACCACCGACGACGTGCTAATCTCCACGGCAACTGCTTTACGCGTCGAAGATCCGCTATTGCTACGAGCTCGAATCGCGACGCGACAGGTTTCGCTGCCGGCTCTTCCAACCGACTACTACATCGCATTCCTCGACCCTCAGGGAACCCTGGCACTTGGTATTGAGTCATCGACCAACCCAAACCTGAAGATGCCGAACCTGAGCTCGTTCACTAACGCAGCGGTGGCAAAGACCCGGGGGCTACCATTTGAGATTAACGACCAGGGTATTCCGGTTTCCGAAATCAATGAAGGGAAGGGCTGGCGACTGATTGCAGTTCCATTGGCAGCAAGTGCCGGCACCCTCGTGGTCGCACTGCCAGTTGATAACAACAACGCCTTGATCTCCCAGTATCGAAACATCGGAACCGGATTTGGGCTGATTCTGTTGTTCCTAAGCGCCCTAGCAATTTGGCTCACCATTTCTTCGGCCCTGAACCCGTTGAAAGAAGTTGAGCGAACCGCAGAGGCTGTTGCCGCCGGTGACATTTCCAGACGACTGCTTGAGCGCTCGTCAAAGACCGAAGTCGGCCGAATCAATAAGTCTTTGAACACCATGCTCGCCAGCATTGAAACCGCGATGGATTCGCGCGGCAAGGCTTTGGAACAAATGCGTCGCTTCGTATCCGACGCCTCCCACGAACTGCGGACTCCACTGGCTTCGGTTCGAGGTTATGCCGAGCTTTACCGCATGGGCGCCCTGAAGGATAAGAAAAACCTCGACGACGCAATGAGTCGCATCGAAGCCGAGGCGCTTCGAATGGGTGGCCTGGTGGACAGCCTGCTCACTCTGGCTCGCCTCGACGAAGCAACCAAGATGGATCTTGTTGAAACAGACCTAGTGCCAATTGCCCGAGAAGCCGCCAAGGACGCATCGGTGGCTGAGCACAAACGAACCATTGTGGTCACCAACTTCGAAGGCGAAGTACTTGATGAGAACCACCACGTTTACGCCAAGGTAGACGCCATGGCCTTTCGACAGGTACTTACCAACCTGTTAGCCAATGCCAGCCGTTTCTCCCCGACCGATCAGAAGGTCGAGCTGGTGATTGGGTTCCAAGGTCACAAGACCGTGCTTGAGGTTCGTGACCACGGAGAAGGAATTCCCGAGCAACTTCGTGAAAAGGTTTTTGAGCGCTTCTTCCGCGCCGACAACTCTCGTAATCGTGAAACCGGTGGCTCGGGGCTTGGTCTCTCAATCGTGAAGACCATCCTCGATCGCCACAAGGCAACCATCGTGGCACTCGAAACCGATGGTGGCGGAACCACCATGCGCATCGAACTTTAGTTCTCCACAACTTTTGTAATTCACTCAAGACATCGGTATTTTGTCGCCAGAGTATTCGCATGAGTATTTTCAGAGTGGATAGCGAGCAGGTTCTCGCAGCAAATCAAAACATCCAGGCCACCATTGGCAAACTCCAGCAGGAGGTAAATCTGCTGCATAGCCAGTTGCAGAGTCTCGATTCGTCCTGGCAAGGGGCAGCCGCCAATTCGTTCCAAGAACTGGTTCGCCGGTGGAAGACCACGGCAACCACGGTTGAGGGTCAGCTTGGTGAAATTGGCCGAGCGCTAGCCCAAGCCGCTCAGCAATACCAAGACATTGAGCAGGCAAATCTTCGCCTGTTTCTATAAAGAAAAAGGTCGGGTTCTTTCGAACCCGACCTTTTTGTAATTACTTCTTAGAAGTCCATGCCTCCGGCTGGAGCAGCAGGTGCCTGAGCTGGCTCTGGCTTGTCTGCAACTACAGCTTCGGTGGTTAGGAACAGACCTGCAATAGAGGCAGCGTTCTGCAGAGCGGAACGGGTTACCTTCACTGGGTCGTTGATTCCCGACTTCATCATGTCTACGTATTCACCGGTCGCGGCGTTTAGACCCTGACCCGATGGAAGGTTTGCAACCTTCTCTGCAACAACACCAGGCTCAAGACCCGCGTTGATGGCGATCTGCTTTAGCGGAGCCGAGATTGCAACCTTCACGATGTTGGCACCGGTTGCCTCGTCGCCCTTTAGCTCTAGCACGTCGAATGCAACCTTGCCAGCCTGGAGTAGCGCAACACCACCACCGGCAACAATGCCTTCCTCAACCGCAGCCTTAGCGTTACGAACTGCATCTTCAATGCGGTGCTTTCGCTCCTTGAGTTCAACCTCGGTCGCAGCGCCGGCCTTGATTACAGCAACACCACCGGCTAGCTTGGCTAGACGCTCCTGTAGCTTCTCACGGTCGTAATCGCTGTCCGAAGCTTCCATCTCGCGACGAATCTGGTCGACACGTCCCTGGATTGCAACGCTCTCGCCAGCACCTTCAACGATGGTGGTCTCATCCTTGGTGATGACCACCTTACGAGCACGACCAAGTAAGTCTAGGGTTGCGGTCTCTAGGCTTAGGCCGATCTCCTGAGAGATAACCTGTCCACCGGTAAGAATTGCGATGTCCTGAAGCATTGCCTTGCGGCGGTCACCAAAGCCTGGAGCCTTCACGGCAACCGACTTGAAGATTCCACGGATCTTGTTCAGCACCAAAGTGGTAAGGGCTTCACCCTCAACATCTTCAGCAATGATTAGTAGCGGCTTGTTCGTCTGAATAACCTTCTCAACAATCGGAAGCAGTTCCTTCATGTTCGAGATCTTGCTGTTTGCAATCAGAACGTAGGCATCCTCAAGCACGGTTTCCTGGCGGTCTGGGTCGGTTACGAAGTAAGCCGAAATGTAGCCTTTGTCGAAGCGCATACCTTCGGTTAGCTGAAGCTCGATTCCAAAGGTGTTCGACTCTTCAACGGTTACCACGCCCTCGCGACCAACCTTGTCGATTGCCTCGGCGATTAGTTCACCAATCACGCTGTCGCCAGCCGAGATCGAAGCGGTAGCCGCAATCTCTTCCTTGCTCTCAACTGCCTTGGCCTGAGCCAACAGCTGCTCAATAACGGCAGCGGTGGCCTTCTCGATTCCGCGCTTCAGGCTGATTGGGTCGGCGCCTGCAGCAACGTTGCGTAGTCCTTCGCGAACTAGAGCCTGTGCCAATACGGTTGCGGTGGTGGTTCCGTCTCCGGCCACGTCATCAGTCTTCTTGGCGACTTCTTTGACTAGCTCGGCGCCAATGCGCTCAAACGGGTCTTCTAGTTCAATTTCCTTGGCGATCGAAACACCATCGTTGGTGATGGTCGGTGCGCCCCACTTCTTCTCAAGAACGACGTTGCGTCCGCGTGGGCCTAGGGTCACCTTCACGGTGTCGGCCAGGATGTTTAGGCCGCGCTCGAGTCCGCGGCGGGCTTCTTCATCAAAAGAAATGATCTTTGGCATTTGTTTTGGTCTCCTTTTTAGCACTCGCCACATTTGAGTGCTAATTCATTTTTAGCACTCTAAAGCCGAGAGTGCAAGCGCCCCAAAAGCAAACAAAGACTTCGCCCGCTAGGGGCGAAGCCTTTGTTCTAAGACTTTAGTTAGCCGACGATCGAAACCGAAGCTGCCTGAGGACCCTTAGGGCCATCGGTAACTTCGAACTCAACGCGCTGGTTTTCCTTTAGCTCCTTGTAACCGTCACCGGCAATTGCCGAGAAGTGAACGAAAACATCTGCGCCGCCGTCCTGAGTAATGAAGCCGAAGCCCTTCTCAGAGTTGAACCACTTTACGGTTCCTTGTGCCATGTGTATCTCCTGTATTGCTTTTTGCCAAGGTTCGGAAGGTTCCCGACCCTAGATCGACCCGAGGCATAAGCGTTAGGGCTTTTTGCGACCTAAATGGAAACTTACGCTACTAAATTGTGCGTACATACGCTTATTTGCAACCTTGATAAAAGCGTTACAAACATTATTTACACTGTCTACTTAAAGTCAGAGCCCAAAACAACAGTGATTGGGTCGAGATATTGATTTGAAACCTCAATCGAGTAGCTACCCAGATCGCCAGTGAGCGCCTTGGCTGCATCCTGAAGCTGATCCGAATTGATGTAGATTACGGTCTTTTCCGCCGAGCCACCGAGCGCCATCTTGCGAGCGGTCACCACGTTCCAACCCTTATCGAGTAGCTTGTGCGCTACTTCACTGGCCAGGCCGTCCTTGCCGGCACCATTGATAACCGTGGTCTCATTGATTCGAATTGGATCTACCGAAGTCTTGCCGTTATCGCTGAGTGCACCAACGTTTACGCTGGATCCCCCGCCAAAGAAAGTCTGATAGCCAAACAAGCCACCACCAGCAACCAGGGCGGAAACACCAAAGTAGGTTACGAACTCGAGAAGCTTGGCTCCAAAGCCCCGACGAGCGCGACGGCGTCCAGGCGCTTTCGCAACCTGGTCGAATTCGTCTTGCGGGAAGTTTTCAGCCATAACTAACGTTTAGTCTAAACGAGGACCAAACCGCATGAATGAGGAACAAAGTGAACTATCAGGTTTCGAAAAGCGAAGACGAGTGGCGCGAAGAACTTAGCCCCCTCGAATACCACATCCTGCGTGAGGCTGGAACCGAACGTCCAGGCACAGGCGAACTACTTAATGAAAACCGAATCGGCACCTTCAGTTGCCGCGGTTGCGGTGCCGAACTGTTCACGAGTGAAACCAAGTTCGACGCCCACTGTGGCTGGCCAAGCTTCTACGAACCGAAGGCCGGTGACGCCGTGGAACTAATCGAAGATCGCAGCCACGGAATGATTCGCACCGAGGTTCGCTGTGCAGCCTGCGGCAGCCACTTGGGACACGTGTTCGAGGACGCACCACAGACCCCAACCGGTGATCGCT
>JBEGPG010000044.1:0-2658 GCA_041181585.1 Actinomycetota bacterium | reverse complement strand
TCGATACCAAGTTCTTTAGCTATGTCGTATACGCGCGGTAGTGCCGCCACTTTTTCTCCTGTCTGGGCCAACCCAGGCAGGGCAGGCCGTTAAAGCTTTTGGGTACTCATTTCGAGTTACTCATTTTTAGCCAACATCGTTTCTGCCTGTTCTATCAACTGGGTTAGCTGAAACTCTCCCTTGAGCGCTCTGCCGAAGGCATTGCGATCAATAGCCAGTTTCAAACAATCTGCACTGGCGTGTAACCATGCTCCGCGACCGGGAAGCTTCTTTTCTGAATCTAGGACGAGACGGTTTTGTTCCGAAACGATACGAATCAGGGAAGTTCTGGTGCCGAGCTTTCTACAGCCAACACAGGTTCTAACTGCTTCCATCCTACCCGCCTTTAGTGTCACGGTCTAGGACTACTCCCCTTCGAGGATGCTTTCTGGCTGAATATCGATCTTGGCACCGGTTAGGTCGGCTGCCAACTTGGCGTTCTGGCCTTCCTTACCGATGGCCAGTGAGAGCTGGTAGTCCGGTACCAGAGCACGAACGTGGACACGACCGTCTGGATCCTTCGAAGGAATGGTGAATGTGGCCGAGATCTTGGCCGGCGATAGCGCCGCAGCAACAAACTTGTTGATGTCTTCGTCGTAGTCGACAATGTCAATCTTTTCTTCGTTCAGTTCTGCCGATACCGCGCGAACACGAGCGCCCATTGGGCCGATGCAGGCTCCCTTGGCGTTTAGCCCAGGAACGTTTGCCTTCACGGCAATCTTGGTGCGGTGTCCGGCTTCACGCGCCACCTGCATGATTTCCACCTGACCGTTTGCGATCTCTGGAACTTCTAGGGCGAAGAGTTTGCGAACCAGCATCTTGTGACGACGCGAAACGCTAACCATGGCGCCACCGCGAGAGCCCTTATCAACCTTGGTGATGATCACACGAATGCGCTTTCCGTGCGAGTAGTCCTCGCCAACAACCTGCTCCTCAGGGGCCAAGACGGCCTCGAGTGAACCAAGGTCAACCTTGATTAGGTACGGCTTGGAGTCCTGCTGAATGGTACCGATGACCACGTCACCAACCTTGCCACTGAACTCACCGAGCAGGTTTTCATCGTTAATTGCGCGAAGGCGCTGGGTGATTACCTGCTTGGCTGAAAGGGCGGCAATGCGGCCGAAGTTGTCTGGGGTTACATCGCGCTCTTCGCCAACCGGTTCTCCGGCTTCGTCTTTGTCGCGAGTAAAAATCCGAACGTGACCGGTCTTGCGGTCTAGTTCGGCACGAGAGTAATCCTTCTCGTCACGCTTCAGGTGAATGCCCTCGGACTTGTAGTAGGCGGCCAGAATGGCAGCCTCGATGATTTCAACCAGTTCGGTGAAAGCGATCCCGCGGTCACTCTCGATGGTCTTCAGAACTCTTAGGTCGATGTCCATCGGTGCCTCCTAGGCGTTTGTTTATTTTTTACAGTTGTAGCATCGCCAATTCTAGCGGCACACTGCGACGCTCGCCTGTGCGGCGGTTCCAGATGTCAACCTCACCGTTTGCCAAACCGCGACCGCAGATGATTACGTTCGGAACACCGATGAGTTCGGCATCCGAGAACTTAATGCCAGGGCTCACCTTGCGATCATCGAGGATTACGGTCTTTCCGGTGACTTCGAACTCGTAGGCGAGCTTCTCGGCAGCCTCGTAGATTTCGTCTTCCTTGCCGGCAGCAACGATATAGACATCGGCAGGTGATACCGACTCGGGCCAGATGAGACCCTTCTCGTCGCGATTAGCCTCAGCCAGCACTGCAACTAAGCGAGTGACACCGATTCCGTAGGAACCCATGGTCACGGTGACCAGCTTGCCGTTCTCGTCGAGAACCTTGAGGTCTAGCGCCTCGGCATACTTACGACCCAACTGGAACACGTGGCCAATTTCGATTCCGCGGGCTAGCTCCAGCGGGCCGGAGCCATCTGGAGCTGGATCGCCAGCGCGAACCTCGGCGATGTCCTTAATGCCATCGGCCTCGAAGTCACGGCCGTAAACAAAGTTGAATACGTGCTTTCCTTCGACGTTGGCGCCGGTAACCCAAGAGGTTCCGGTGACCACGCGTGGATCAACATAGTACTTGATGCCTTCGAAACCGCCAGGCTTTGGACCAATGTAGCCCTTTACCAACTCTGGGTAGTTCTTGAAGTCTTCTTCAGTGGCTGCCTCAACCTCGTTTGGCGAGAAAGCTGCCTCGGCACGCTTGGCGTCGACCTCGCGGTCTCCAGGAACACCCACCATGACCAGCGAACGCTTGCCTTCTGGAGAAACCAAAGCCAGGACTACGTTCTTTAGGGTGTCGCCAGCGGTAATCCCAGCGTGCTCCGCGAGCGCAGCGATGGTGGCAGTGTTTGGAGTGTCACGGACCTCGGCGGCAGGCAGACCCTCGATTGAACGAGCCTCTGGCGCAGGTGTAACCACGGCTTCCACGTTGGCAGCGTAACCGCCTGGTGAACGCACGAAGGTGTCCTCTCCGATTGGGCTTGGACTTAGGAATTCCTCAGATGCCGAACCACCCATGGCTCCGGCATCGGCCTTCACGATCACGTAGTCAACACCCAGACGAGTGAAGATGCGCTCATAGGCATCTCGTTGAGCCTGGTAGCTCTTGACTAGACCCTCATCGGTCACGTCGAA
>JBEGPG010000043.1:0-3173 GCA_041181585.1 Actinomycetota bacterium | reverse complement strand
CGAATGTGCAGAATCTTGGCTCCGGCGGCGGCTAGCTCCAGCATCGACTCAACGTCGATGTAGTCGAGCTTGCGTGCGGCTGGAATCTGACGTGGGTCGGCGGTGTACACGCCATCGACGTCCGAGTAAATCTCACAGACATCAGCATTCAGCGCAGCAGCCAATGCCACAGCGGTGGTGTCCGAGCCACCACGTCCCAGGGTGGTGATGTCGCGGGTCTCGCGATTGAATCCCTGGAAGCCAGCCACAATCGCGATGTCGCCTTCGTCAAGCGCTTCACGAATGCGGTCTGGGGTTACTTCCGCGATGCGCGCGTTTCCGTGCTTAGAGTCGGTCACGATTCCAGCCTGGGAACCGGTGAACGAGCGCGACTGAGCGCCCGCAGCATTGATTGCCAAAGCGAGCAAAGCCATCGAAATGCGCTCACCAGCGGTTAGGAGCATGTCCAGTTCTCGCGGGTTTGGGTTGTCGGTGACCTGGTTTGCCAGATCCATAAGTTCGTCGGTGGTGTCGCCCATTGCCGAAACTACGACGACAACCTGGTTTCCCGCAGCCTGAGTCTCAATTACGCGCTTAGCAACGTGCTTAATCTTGTCGGCGTCGCCAACAGAAGAGCCACCATACTTTTGCACGATAAGGGCCAAGACTTACACTCCTATAAAGAGGGGTTCGACGGGGAATGTCTTAAAGTCTAGCCGATTGACCTAGTTAGCCAAACGGCGACCTGAAAATGCGCGACCCAGGGTAACTTCGTCGGCGTATTCCAAATCTCCACCAACCGGAAGACCCGACGCCAATCGAGTGACTGTGATGCCCAGCGGTGAGAGCATTCTGGTTAGGTAGGTAGCCGTGGCCTCGCCCTCGAGGTTCGGGTCGGTAGCCAAGATGACTTCCTGAATGCCAGGGTTTGAAAGTCGTTGCATCAGTTCCTTGATGCGAAGTTGATCTGGGCCAATGCCTTCGATCGGGCTAATCGCACCGCCAAGCACGTGATACAAACCACGGAACTCACGAGTTCGTTCAATCGCCTGAACGTCCTTCGACTCTTCGACAACACAGATCAAAGTCTGGTTGCGTCGCTCGTCGCGACAGATGTTGCAACGTTCTTGCTCGGAGACATTTCCACAGTTGTCACAGAAGCGCACCCGCTCGCGCACCTCAACCAAAACCTTGGCCAAGCGTTCTGGCAGATCATCTTCGGTTTGTAGCAAATAGAAGGCAATGCGCTGAGCGGACTTCGGCCCAACCCCAGGCAAACGCCCGAGTTCGTCGATTAGTTCCTGAACTACGCCCTCGTACATTAGTCTTCCAGCGGCTCTGCGCCGAGAATCTCACGAAGCAATGATTCCCCGTATCGAGCGCTCTCATCTACGTTAGCGTTGCGCGAGGTCGGTGTCTCTGGCTCTGGTTCAGCCACAGGCTCTGGCGCCGGTTCCGGCTCGGGAGCCTGCTCGACCACAGGCGCAACCGCCGGTGCTGCAACCGGCTCCGCCTTGGTCTCGTTTGGCTGCATGAATGGCTTGAACTTCACCACAATGCCGAATTCATCCTCGATGGCCTTACGCAGAATGTCTGGAGCACCGGCCTCATTCTTGAAACTCTCAAGGTCGTAGTTGCTGGCAAAGCGCAAAGTGAGCACATCGCCCTCAATACCCATGACATCAATGGTGAAGGCAACCATGTAAGCCTTCTTCGACTTCTTTGCTACCTTGTCGAGAATCTTTGGCCATGACGAGCGAAGCTGCGAAATACTCACCCCGGTGTTCACCACCGGAATCGGAGTGGTCGCTGGAGCCACAGGCTCGGCAGCCACAGCCGCCGGTGCCGGCGCTGCTACCGGAGTAACAACTGGAATTGATTCGGTCACTGGAGCCGGAGCCGCTCCCCCGATTCCTATGCGTCGTTCAAGACGCTCGATGCGGGCAAGCGAACCCACCTCGGTGGCGTTGGCGGCAGGAACCAGAATCTTGGCGCACATCAACTCAAGGTGAAGCTTCGGGCTCGTAGCGCCAGACATTGTGGTTAGCGAATCGCTAACCGAAGCTGCCGCATGCGCCAACTCGGCTCGACCAAACTTGGAAGCCTGCTCTTGAAGGTGAGCAATCATGTCGTCGCTAAGACCACGAAGCACATTCTTTGCCTCGTGCCCAACCGAATCAACCAAAATCAGATCGCGTAGGCGCTCTAGCAAGTCTTCAACGAACTGACGAGGGTCCTGGCCACTTTGAATGATCTTGTCTACCGACTGGAAAACCGTTGCCGAGTCGCCAATTGCTAAGCCCTCTACGGCCTCATCTAGGACAGAATCTGGGGTGTAACCGAGCAGTGAAACGGCACGGTCATAGGTGACCTTGCCATCGTCAGAGCCGGCTAATAGCTGATCGAGAAGCGATAGCGAGTCTCGAACCGAACCACCGCCCGAACGAACCACCAGCGAAAGCACACCCGGGGCAACATCTACCTTCTCAGACTTGCAAAGCTCTTCAAGGTAGTCGAGCAACTGGGCTGGAGGCACCAAGCGGAATGGATAGTGGTGAGTTCTCGAGCGAATGGTTGGAATAACCTTTTCCGGCTCGGTGGTAGCAAAGATGAACTTCACGTGGGCTGGTGGCTCTTCCACAATCTTTAGCAAGGCATTGAAGCCCTGTGCGGTGACCATATGTGCCTCATCCAAGATGAAGATCTTGTAGCGGTCTCGAGCTGGTGCAAAGAGTGCTCGTTCGCGCAAGTCACGGGCATCATCCACTCCGTTATGCGAGGCAGCATCGATCTCAACCACGTCAAGCGAACCGGAGCCATCGCGCGAAAGTTCAATACAGCTTGGGCACTTGCCACAAGGAGTATCGGTTGGGCCTTCGGCGCAGTTAAGGCAACGTGCCAAAATTCGAGCAGAGGTGGTCTTTCCGCAGCCTCGTGGCCCAGAGAACAAATAAGCGTGGTTTACCTTGTCGGCTCGCAACGCTGCCATGAGCGGAGCGGTGACCTGAGACTGGCCAATGAGTTCGGCGAACGACTCAGGACGATAACGGCGATAAAGTGCGGTACTCACGAAGCGAGACTAACCCTTTCCACCGACAACGGCATTGTGTGAAAGAACTCCCCGCACACCCGCCAGAGCCCAGTTACCCTTGCTATCTTTCGATCCTGGGGGAGTTAGCCGAGATGGCGCCGCA
>JBEGPG010000042.1:0-7080 GCA_041181585.1 Actinomycetota bacterium | reverse complement strand
ATCCTGAATATAGCCATCGGCATCTTCCAGGAGTACCGTTCGAAGCGAACCCTGGATCGCATCAGCCTGTTGCATGCACCACACGCACGAGTGCGCCGAGACGGCGAAATCGTGGAACTGAACCTCGAGGAAGTGGTGCTCGGAGATCTGCTGGAACTTCGCGCCGGAGACCAGCTTCTTGCTGATGCCGAAGTGGTTCACTCCGACGGGTTAGAACTCGACGAATCGGTGCTGACCGGCGAGTCAGAGCCAATCCACAAAGAACTCGGCATGGAAGTGCTGGCATCTTCGGCAGTGGCGGCCGGCCGTGGGCAGGCTCGCGTCATTCGTGTAGGCAAAGAAACCTACGCCTCCAAGATAACTATCGAAGCCAAGAAGTTTTCGATGGTCTCCTCGGAACTTCGTGAATCGATCAACAAGGTAATCAAGTGGATTTCTTGGGCGCTGCTGCCGTTTGTGCTCATCGCCCTAAACGGCCAGTTGCAATCACGGGGAGGCTGGGTTGAAGCCTTCACCAACGGCAGCTGGAAGGAGGCTGTGGTTGGAACCATCGCCAGCGTAATCGCGTTCGTGCCTCAGGGGCTCGTGCTGCTAACCAGCATCACGTTCGCCGTAGCCGCCATGGGTTTGGCTCGCAAGAATGTGCTGTTGCAGGAACTGCCTGCGGTTGAAGGGCTTGCCCGCGTGGATGTGGTTTGCTTCGACAAGACCGGAACCCTCACCGAAGGTGACATCGAGTTCGAGGCTATCGAAATGGTTGGTTCCGATTCGCTCGGTCATGAGGCAGTTCTGGCATACTTCGGAAACGACCCAGATGCCAACGCCACCGCTCGATGCCTTCAAGGTAATTTCGCGGGTCACGAAACCCTCACTCACACGGCCGCAATTCCATTTACTTCGGCCACAAAACTCTCGTCGTTCACTTTCAATGGGAACGCTACCTGGACGCTTGGAGCGCCGGAGTTCGTGCTCGATAAAAAGCAGGGCAGGGTATTGGATCGCGCTTCCGAGCTTGCCGCAACTGGGCGACGAACTTTGGTACTGGCCAATAACGGCGAAGCGATTGCTCTAGTCACCTTCCGCGAGCGCATTCGTTCCGATGCCGCGGCAACCGTGGCCTACTTCCGTGAGCAGGGTGTATCGATTCGAATCATCTCTGGCGATAACCCGCAGACCGTTACCGCAGTTGCCCGAGATGCCGGAGTTGAGTTCGAAGGGGAAGGTTTCGACGCTCGTAACCTGCCGGAAGACCTGAACGAGCTGGCCGAAGTCATGGAACGATACACCGTGTTTGGTCGAGTAACTCCAGAACAAAAGCGGAACATGGTTGAGGCGCTTCAGCTGAGTGGTCACGTGGTGGCAATGACCGGAGACGGCGTCAACGACGCCTTGGCTCTGAAAAAAGCCGACATGGGAATTGCCATGGGCTCCGGATCCCCCGCCACCAAAGCCGTATCGAACCTCGTGCTACTCGACGGCAAGTTCTCGAACTTACCCGGCGTGGTTGCCGAAGGGCGTCGAGTAATCGCCAACATCGAACGCGTATCGAAACTGTTTCTCACCAAGACCACCTGGGCGCTCTCGCTGGCTCTCGCCTTTGGTCTGCTGGCCTGGAAGTTCCCGTTCCTGCCTCGCCAGCTCTCTGGCATCGATTCATTCACCATTGGTCTTCCAGCATTCGCCCTGGCGCTACTTCCTAACACCAAGCGCTATGAATCCGGATTCTTGGGACGAGCGCTAAAGTTTGTGATTCCCAGCGGTTTGGCAGTGGCACTAGGCGTAATCGCCATCAACTTCGTGGCCAGAACCGAAGGCTGGAGCATCGAGGCCAGCCAGACCGCAACTGTTTTGCTCATGAGCGTCACCGGTATTTGGGTTCTAAGCACGCTCTCCCGCCCAATCGATCGAATCAAATCCGCGATCTTCGTGGGAATGGTAGCGCTCGGAGTTGCGATCTTCACGGTTCCGCTATCGACCGCCTATTTCGGCTTCCACCCGCTCAATGCTGGTCAACTGTTCTGGGCCTATGGGCTTGGGCTTGCCGCTTCCGCGGGAATCGAAATCGTTAACCGCTTCGCTCGTCCTAGGACCTAGAGCGTAGCTCCACATTCGGTAGTTCCGGAGCCGGAATCCAACCGCCGACTCGATCTTCGAAATCTGGCCAATTTGCTCCTTGAGCATTCCATGACTCGCGCATGGCTACGATGTCGGCATGGCTTCTGCCAATGAAGTTCCACCACATCACAATGTGTTCCTTGAATGGCTCTCCGCCAAGCAGGAGTGCCACTCCGTTACCACCGATTTCGAGTTCTTCACCGGTTTCCAGATAAACCAAATCGTCCAGGGCAACCGGCTGACCATTCACGGTGATATCCCCAGAAACCGCTAGGACGCCGTGCTCAAACCCCGCGTTCAGTGGCAGCTTTTCAGTTCCAGAAACTTGTAATTCGGCTCCGACCAGCGGTGTGAATACCGTGGCACTCGAGGTGGCCGAGCCTAGCGAGCCAATGAAAACGGTTGCCGAAACACCGCCTAGTTCCAGCTTGGGGAGATCAGCATGGTGTTCAAAGAACGGTTCCCCATTGCGCTCTTGTTCCGGAAGTGCCAACCATAATTGCGCCGCGTGCAGGCTGTCGGTTCCAAGCAGGCTGATCTCGCTGTGGGAAATGCCTCGGCCACCGCTCATCAGGTTCAGTTGCCCAGGTTCCAAAACTTGCACCGAACCCACGCTGTCGCGGTGCTCAACCCGCCCTTGAAATGGCCAGGTAACGGTCTGTAATCCGGTGTGTGGGTGGCGAGCAACCACCATTCCCTCAACCTGAGGGGTTGGACCGAAGTGATCTAGGAAAACCCATGCGCCAATTCGTCGAAGTGCTGGCTGTGGGAATGAGCGCTTGATATCGACCTCGGTTCGGGTGGTTAGTTTCACCACGCGAGGGCTTACGGTAAGGCTCATGCTTCGATTATCGCTCAAGCGCCTAGGCTAAGACGGTGAGCAAGAAACAAACCTGGCCAGCGGCCTTCGCTGCCCTAACTATGATCTGGGGTGCCAGCTTCCTGTTCATCGCCGTTGCCGGTAAGGCGCTGCCACCGCTGGGAGTTGCGTTCTGGCGCATGGCTCTAGGTGCGATCGCACTTTTTGTAATTCTCAAACTTCAGGGACACGCTCTTCCAAAAAACCGCAAAGCTTGGCTGCACACCTCAATCGCCGGTCTGTTCATGAGCGCGATTCCATTCACGCTCTTTGCCTTCGGTGAACTGCACATCGCGTCGGGGCTCGCTGGAATGATCAACGCGGCAACACCGGTGATGACCGTGCTGGTGATTCTTGTGGCTTTCCGCGACCAGAAGCCAACAGCCATTCAACTAATCGGTCTCGGCATCGGAATCCTGGGCACCCTGGTGTTGCTAGGCATTTGGCAGGGGTTTGGTTCGAACGATCCGTTTTCGGTGATTGCTCTGCTCGGCGCCACCGTTTGCTACGGCTTCGGAAGCCCATACATTCGCAAGTACGTGGGTCCGCTTGGGCTTCCAAACACCGTTGCCGTATTTATGCAGCTCACCACCGCTTCGATGGTTACCCTGCCGTTCTACCTGTCCGGGCCAATTACCACCGGCAACCTCGACTGGGCCAGCCTCGGCTCAATCATCACGCTCGGGGTCGTCGGAACCGGCATCGCATACATCTTCTACTACCGAATCATCGAGCAAGCCGGCAGCACCATCGCCAGTTCGGTGACGATTACGCAACCGGTAGTGGCCGTGATTCTAGGCGTTGTGCTACTGAGCGAAGCGGTTCACTGGTACGAAGTCGCTGGTGGACTCGTGATCATCTTCGGTGCACTGGTCGCCCAGGGGCGCATCAAGTTTTCTAGATAAGCGATTCCGGTAGAGCCAGCGGGCTAGCCGGTAGGCGCTCCTGCGCGAACCAACGCTGCTGGTAACCAGTGGAAGAACTCATCAAATCGAGGAATGGCTTGGCGTCGAAGCTCTCCGGGCCAAGCACTCCTTCACCCTGCCAAACGCCGGTTGCCAGAAGTTCAAGTGCAATCAGCGGGTTGAACGCGGTCTGCCAAACCACCGCCTGACTCTCGTAATTCTCCATGGTCCACTCGTTGTCGATCACGTGATAAAGGTAGGTGGCACGAAGCTTTCCGTCGTGGTCCTTACCCGTAACCAGCACGCCAGCACAGGTTTTTCCACTCATGCGTGGGCCAATGGTGGCAGGGTCTGGCAGAACTGCGGCCACCACGTCGCGTGGCGATACGTCAACCGGGCCTTGAGCCGAACGCACACGCACCGGGTGGGTGCTATCTAGGCCAAGCTCGTGCAGAGTCTTCAGAATGCCGATGAACTGGTTGCCAAGACCGTATTTGAAGCTGAACTTGTTCGCATTGATAACCGCAGGAAGCATGGTTACTTCCTCGTGCTCAACGTTCACACATTCAACCGCGCCAATACCTTCTGGGAACTCGAAGATCTCCGGCTCGCTGAACGGCTGGGTGGTGTAGAAACCCTTGTCCTTGCTCCAGAGTACCGGTGGGTTCAGGCACTCCTCGATGGTGGTCCAGATCGAGAACGAAGGTGCAAAGATCTCGTTGCCTTCGTCGTCGCGAACCACCAGGTTACTGCCGTCCTTTACCGACACCTCGTCGATCTCGGAGAACAGGTGATCCTGCGCATAGCGGGCAAAGACGTTCGAAAGACCCGGCTCAACACCAATTCCAACCAACGCCAAAAGACCGGCGCGCTCCCATTGCTCGCTCAGCGCGAACTGTTGGTCGCCGAGCTTGATGCCAGGCTTGTGGAACGGGTCGGTTGGGTGTGCCTCGGAAAGACTCATCGCCATGTCGAGGTAGTGAACCCCGGCGCTAAATGCGCCCGAGAACACGGTTGGCACGAACTTCGGCTCAACCGCGTTTAGCACGTGGGTGATCTTGTGCTCTAGGCAAAGCTCGGTAACGTTCGATGCCGAACCGGCATCAACCTTGGCTGAAATGAACTTGGACGCAACCTCGTTTCCGTGACGGTTACGAATCCATTCGATTACGTCATCGGCTCGTTGCTGGTTGTAGTCGGCAACGACGATTGCTTCGAAAAATGAACGAGTGGCTGCGATTTTTGCGATGGCGTTTCCTACGCCTCCGGCTCCTACAAGAAGGATCCTCATGATGGTTTATACCTAACCTAGGTTTACTCCGTGGGGCAAATCGGGAGTGTAACTATAGCCTACCTAGCGAACGGCAAGGTCGCTAGCAGGGTCGTTGACCCAGTTGATAACCCCGGCCCAAGGACCAAAGCCATCAGCCAGCGAGAAGTGCTTAGCGCCGGGCACAATCACACTCGGAATTCCTAGTGGCTCGGCGAAGGTTTTTTCGATCCCGTTTGGCTGCCAAGGGTCTTCGTCGGAGCCAATCACAAGGGTGCTCGCGGCAGCCGCCGCAACCTGCGCCTGAACCTTACTTGGTTCGAATATGAAATCGGCAATGTCGATTAGAAGTTCCGGGTCTGCTGGAGCGACCAACAAGACTCTGGAAACAGGCGAAGTAATCAGCCCTTCCGAAGCCAACTTCAACCAGGTCACGGCACCGAGTGAGTGGCCGATGACTACAACTTCTTGACCTTGGTTCGATTCGGCAATCTGAGCCAGCTCGTTCAGCGCGACCTCTGCCCAATCGGCGAACTTCGGTTCATCGGTGGAAGGTAGCTGAGGGTAGTGAATCTGGTGACCCTGCGCCCGAAGGGCTGCGGCAGCGCGTCGTTGCCAGTTTCCCTCTTGGCGTCGATTCGTCCAGCCGTGAAGGATCAGTACCTGTTTGCTCATTTATTTATTAAAGCGAAAACCCGCCCAGTTTCCTGAGCGGGTTTCCAAATGTTACGCAGATTACTTAAGGGTAACCTTTGCACCGGCAGCCTCAAGAGCAGCCTTAGCCTTCTCTGCGGTCTCCTTGTTTGCACCCTCAAGAACGGTTGCAGGAGCGCCGTCAACAACAGCCTTTGCCTCGCCTAGACCTAGGTTGGTCAGTGCGCGAACTTCCTTAATAACCTGGATCTTCTGGTCGCCAGCAGCCTCAAGAACTACGTCGAACGAGTCCTTCTCTTCTGCAGCGTCAGCGCCACCAGCAGCAGGAGCTGCAGCAGCGGCAACTGCAACAGGTGCAGCAGCGGTAACTTCGAATACTTCTTCGAACTTCTTAACGAAGTCTGATAGCTCGATTAGTGATAGCTCCTTGAACGCGTCAATTAGCTGGTCAGTGGTCAACTTGGCCATTTGTTTCTCCTATTTATTGGTTTTGTAAAGCGAGTGTTAGTTCGATGCTTCTTGCTTCTGACGCAGGGCGTCGACTGCGCGAGCAGCCTGAGCAAGTGGAGCCTGGAACATGTAAGCAGCCTGGAACATCGAAGCCTTGAATAGTCCAGCGGCCTTAGCCAATAGAACTTCGCGGGTCTCGAGGTCAGCAAGCTTCTTAACCTCTGCAGCGTCAAGAGCAATTCCGTCTAGGACGGCAGCCTTCACAACTAGTAGAGGGTTTGCCTTGGCAAAGTCACGTAGTGCCTTCGCAACGGTAACAACGTCACCGGATACGAATGCGAGTGCAGTTGGTCCGGCTAGCTGACCGTCAAATGCGGTCACCCCAGCGTTCTTTGCTGCAATCTTGATTAGCGTGTTCTTTGCCACGGCGTAGGTTGCGTTCCCACTGATTGAGCGGCGTAGCTCTTTGAGCTGCGCCACAGTGAGTCCGCGGTACTCGGTTAGCAATACGGCTGAAGAACTCTGGAATAGTCCAGTAAGTTCGGCAACCTTAGCTTCCTTGTTCGCCATGGCACTCCTTGGTTTGTTTATGTCGGTAGCCCCAGACCCAAATAAAAATGCCCCATGCGCAAGGGCACGAGGCAAAAATTCACATACGTGAAAAGTCTTTTCATACACCTGCGTTGGATGCCGCTTTATGCGGGCCTTCGTTAGTTTCCTTGCGGAATCTAAAACCGACGGTCTTTGGCTTCCTCTAGTTTAGGTCAGCCAGCGCTACTTCTGCAAATGTTTGTTTAGGTTCAGTAGCATCACGCGGTGGTCGAGGT
>JBEGPG010000041.1:0-12623 GCA_041181585.1 Actinomycetota bacterium | reverse complement strand
TTGAGGTCGACGGCGCACGTGCCGACGTCACCGTTCGCGTTGAGGCAAACAGCTCGGTCAAGGCCGGTTCGACCATCCACATCGAAGCTTCAGGTGAAGCACACCTATTCGATGTAGAGTCAGGCGAGCGCCTGAACTAGTGAGTTCATCTCTAGACATCACAACTGCCGCGGTAGATCCAGCCCTTTTGGATCTACCGTGGCAGTTGCCTTTAGAGGACTGGCCGGCTGACCGCATTGCCGCGTTGCCGAAGGGCCTCTCCCGCCACACCGTTCGTTTCGCTCACCTGAGTGACCACGTGATTGCCATCAAGGAAACCCTGCCCGAGTTGGCAAAACGTGAATACGAGATGCTCAAGAAGCTGATAACCCTTGACGTTCCATGCGTGGAACCTTTCGCCATCATCAACAATCGCACCGATGAAAATGGCGACCCTCTGCCTGCGGTCTTGATTACCAGGCACCTAAAGTTTTCACTCCCCTACCGAGCCATGTGGTCTCAGGGCCTACGCCCAGACACCGCTAACCGCCTGGTTGATGCACTGGCGGTACTACTGGTGCGACTGCACATTGCCGGTTTCTTCTGGGGAGACGTCTCGCTGTCCAACACCCTATTCAGGCGCGACGCCGGCGCCTTTGCCGCCTATCTCGTAGACGCCGAAACTGGTCAACTCTACGATGGCGGGCTTTCCAACGGTCAGCGCGAGAATGACCTCGAGATTGCACGTGTGAACATCGCAGGCGAGCTTCTCGACCTGATTGCCAGTGGCAATGCGGCACCAGGTGTTGATGCCAACGAGATTTCCGATCGCATCATTCTGAAGTACCGCAACCTCTGGAAAGAGCTAACCGCTGCCGAGGTGATTTCCGCAAACGAGAAGTGGAAGATAAACCGCCGCGTCGAACGACTAAACGAGCTGGGATTCGACATCGAAGAGATGACCATCAAGGCCGGCGGCGAGGGCAGCACCTTAACCATCAAGCCCAAGGTGGTTGACGCCGGTCACCACTCACGTCGCCTACTGCGCCTAACTGGCTTGGACGTCGAAGAGAACCAAGCTAGACGTTTGCTGAACGACTTAGACGAGTATCGCAGCGACCACGGTGGCCCGAGTTCCGATGAGGAAGTTATGGCTCACGAATGGTTGTCTCGCGCCTTCGAGCCGGTGGTAACCGCTATTCCAAAGAACATGACAGGAAAACTGGAACCAGCCGAGATCTACCACCAGGTGCTTGAGCACCGCTGGTACATCTCACAGGAGCAAGGCCGCGGCATTCCGATTCAAGAGGCCGTGAACTCTTACATCGCTAATGTGCTGGCACACCGCCGTGACGAAGAGGCACTAATTGCCCCAACCACAGGTGCGATTACCCTCCCAGACGCCATTCCATCGGGAACCATCACGGTTGCCGATGAAGACGGCGAAGTTGACTGGCGAGACCTGGTTTAGTCGCGAGAGCGAAGCTTCGAGACTTCGTAAAGGGTAACGCTGGCGGCGATTCCGGCATTTAGCGATTCGGTTGCTGAGCTAATTGGAATACTTACGATGGCGTCACAGTTTTCGGTAACCAGTCGGCTCAGGCCCTTGCCCTCGCTTCCAACCACAATCAGAAGCGGCTCGCGCCCCAGGGTGAACTTCTGGAGGTTCATGTCGCCGTCGCCGTCTAGGCCAACCACGAATACTCCGCGCTTCTTGTATTCCTTAATGGTGGCGGTCAAGTTGGCCGCCAAGGCCACCGGAATACGAGCCGCGGCACCAGCCGAGGTCTTCCAAGCGCTAGCGGTCACACCGGTCGAGCGACGCTGGGGAAGAATGACTCCCTGGCCGCCGAAGGCTGCAACCGAACGAATGATGGCACCGAGGTTACGAGGGTCGGTGATTCCGTCTAAGGCAACCAGCAGTGGCTTCTGACCACGAGACAAAATCTTGTCGAGCAGATCAGCTGGGTGCTGGTACTGGTAAGCCGGTACCGAAAGCGCGATGCCCTGGTGCACGGCGTCGAAGCCGGTGAGACGATCGATTTCCGGCTTGGTGATTTCATTGATTGGAATCTGACGGTTGTTGGCAAGCGCGATGGTTTCCTTCACACGCTCGTCCATTTCGATTCGATTCGAGATGAATAGCGCGGTGGCAGGTACTTTGGCACGCAGAGCCTCAAGCACCGAGTTACGGCCGCTCAAAACCTCTCCAGCATCGGCAGCCTTAGATACTCGCTGTGAGTTTACTCGGCCGGCCTTACCGGTTCCCGCGGTCTTAGCGGTTGGTGCCAAGAACTCGCCCTTGCGAGCAGTAGCCGCGCTCTTCCCACCCTTGTAAGCCTTGTGGCCCTTGCGGTCTTCGGCCTTCGGGGTTGGGCCCTTGCCCTCTAAACCCTTCTTGCGCTGGCCGCCCGAGCCTACGGTCGGACCCTTCTTACCCTTTGCAGTGCCTGGGCGCTTTCCCTTGCTAGCCATTAGTTACTCCACATCCATACGGTCTTGCCAGCCTGGTCCTCAATGGTGACTCCCATGGCCGTTAGTTCGGCACGGACCAAATCGGCCAGTGCGTAGTCTTTCTCTTCTCGGGCTTGGTTTCGCTTGGCGATCAAGCCTTCGATAAGTTCAATGGTTTCGGCAGTGGCAACCTTCCGATTGCCTGCCAGATCAATACCCAGGACGTCGGTCATCCTGATGACTTCACCGACGCGAGTTGCCACGGTGTCCTTGTCGTTTGCGTCCAGGGCTACGTTACCTGCTCGCACGGTTTCGTGAAGCGCCGCGAGCGCTGCTGGAACATTAAAGTCAGAGTCCATTGCTTCAACAAACTCGGTTGGGAGTTCGGTGTTGGAAGCCTTGGTTACTTCGGCTGCCCTACGCGCAAAGTTGGCAATGCGGCCGATTGCGGTAACCGCTTCGGCGATTGATGTCGGAGAGTAGTCGAGGCTGGAACGGTAGTGGGCCGAGGCCAGCCAGTATCGAATCGCTGCCGGAGACCCCAGCTCAAATAGCTCGGTTACGCTTACGCCATTTCCGAGTGACTTGCTCATCTTCTGACCAGACACCGTCACCAAGCCGTTGTGCATCCAGTGTTTGGCAAAGTCGAATCCGGCAGCACGCGATTGCGCAAGCTCGTTCTCGTGGTGCGGGAAGCGCAGGTCTAGGCCACCGCCGTGAATGTCGAAGCTCTCACCCAGTTCGGCTAGGGTCATGGCCGAGCACTCGATGTGCCAACCAGGACGGCCTCTACCCCAAGGCGAATCCCAAGCTGCCGACTCTGGTTCGGTAGGCTTGGCTTCTTTCCAGAGTGCAAAGTCGTGCGCTGCCCGGCGACCTCCGCCGATCGCTTCGCCCTCCATGTTTTCAAGTTTTTGATTCGTGAGTTCGCCGTAGGAACTGTGACTCGCGGTGTCGAAGAACACATTCGCACTGCCGTTTTCCGCTTGGTAAGCGTGACCACGTTCGATCAAACGCTCGATTACCTGAATCATGCCAGCGATGTGCTCTGTAGCATGCGGGCGGTGGGTTACGCCGGCGTATAGAGAGTCATAGACGTCATTGAAACCAGCCTCGACCTCGATGGCGAGCTCACGCCAATCCTTACCCTGCTCGGCTGCATTGACCAAAATCTTGTCGTCGATGTCGGTGACGTTTCGGACTAGCTTGACGTCATAGCCGTGGCCAATGCGAAGCCAGCGAGCCACGATGTCGAATGCGACAGCACTGCGCAGGTGACCAACGTGAGGTGCCGACTGCACAGTTGGACCACAGACGTAGATGCCAACCTTGCCTGGATTCAGTGGAGTGAACTCCACCAATTCCTGCGCCTTGCTATCGAAAAGTTTCACGTTACTTATCCTTTCGCTGGATAAGCACACTGGCCACGACCGCCACGCCCTCGGTGTTACCTAGGAACCCTAGTCCGTCGGTAGTGGTGGCACTGATGGTAACCGGTGAATGAAGCAACTGGGTGAGCGCCTGTTGCACCTGCTCGCGCATTGGTGCCACCTTTGGACGGTTACCAATGATTTGCGCCGAAACATTTACCAGCGACCAGCCATTCTGGTGAAGCTTCTCCAGTGCACCAGCGAGGAATACCTTGCCATTGGCACCCGAAAACTCCGGGCGATCCACTCCGAAGTTACTTCCGATATCCCCGAGGCCCGCCGCCGAAAGCATGGCGTCCACGATTGCGTGGCTGAGGGCGTCGCCGTCGCTATGTCCGTCGAGACCTCGCTCCCCTGCCCAAACAATCGTGCCGAGGAACAGTGGCTTCGACGCATCTTCGGTGAAACGGTGAGTGTCGGTTCCAATCCCAGTGCGCTGTTCTCCACCAACCAGGTGGCTGGCCAGGATCAAGTCATCCGGCGTGGTCACCTTCACGGCCATACGATCGCCCGCCACCGCTAAGACGCGATGACCCAGAGATTGCACCAGAGCGGCGTCATCGGTGTGGTCCTCACCTGCATTGGCATAGGCATCGCGCAGAAGTTCAGCCGGGAACCCCTGCGGTGTTTGGGCTGCACGTAATTCGCTACGATCAACTGTTTCCAAAACTTCTTGGCCTGAGGCTCGTTTCACGGTGTCGTGAACAGGAATCACCGGCAGCACTCCCATGTTCGTTGCCTCTACCTCGGCAACCACACGGTTGAAGACCTCGGTTGGAGTTAGAGCCCTGGCTGCATCGTGAACCAGGATCACCGAAGCGGTGTGGTTCACTTCGTTCAAAGCATTGGCGATCGAGCTCTGACGAGTCTCGCCGCCGGGAACCACGGTGAGTTCAATGTGCGGCGGCACTAGATTCTGGGTAATGGCAAGGAACTCGTCGATGTGACCAGGCGTTGCCGTGACCACGAGTTGCTCAAGACCAGCGGTGCCAGTGGCGCGGCTAATGGCATGCTCCAACAGTGTGATACCTGCGAGACGAACCAGTGCCTTCGGCAAACCGGCACCGAGCCGTTCGCCCTTGCCGGCGGCCACCAAAATAACCGCAACGGACATAATTACCTTTGGCTTTAAGAGGCCAGAACCTCGTCTAGTAGCAAGCCGGCCTTGTCTTCATCGGTCTTCTTGGCAAGTGCCAACTCCGAGATCAAAATCTGACGCGCCTTAGCCAACATGCGCTTTTCACCAGCGGAAAGGCCCTTGTCCTGGTCGCGACGCCAGAGGTCACGGACAACTTCGGATACCTTCATGACATCGCCAGAGGCAAGCTTTTCGAGGTTTGCCTTGTAACGACGTGACCAGTTGGTTGGCTCTTCGATGAATTCGGCTCGAAGCACGCTGAACACGGCCTCAACACCCTTCTTGTCGATGACGTCTCGAACGCCGACTTCCTGAACCGAGGCGGTTGGAACCCAAATCTCGAGCTCACCCTGTGCAATGTAAAGCTTGATGTAAGGCTTGGTCTCGCCGCGGATGGTGCGGTCGGCTACCTCAATGATCTTTGCTGCTCCGTGGTGCGGGTAAACAACGGTCTCGCCTACTACAAACTTCATGCGGCCAAATCCCTTCAGAAACCTCTAATTTACCACGTTTTAGCCCATAAATAAAGGGGTAGACTAGAACCGCATCAAGCCAGAATCTTGGAGGAAATTGTGTCCGCACGTAAGTTTGTTACCGCTCTCGCCCTTGCTTCGGCAGTTGCCCTTGGCACCACCGGTTGCAGCCTGACTAGCAACATTCCAACCCTTCAGACCTACGCGCCGAGCGATGGTTCTCAGATTGATTTGGGCGGCGTGAAGGCCATTAACGTGATCTACCTAACCAAGCGCGTGGAGAACAGCGCCGACCGCGAAGTTGGAGCAATCATCGGAACCTTCGTGAACAACACTTCTTCGCCAGTAACCATTCACCTCCAGTTCGACGAAGACAGTTCGGAAGACCCAGCGGTTACCATCAAGCAGACCTTCGACTGGGAGAGCGAAGTTATTCCTGCCGGTGGCAAGCTAGACCTTGGCTACAACGAGACTCCTGCGCTTTCGGCAATCCTGCTGAAGGGTGAAAAGGTTGCTCGCCCAGGCGACAACGTGGTCATCAAGATCGAAAGCAGCACTGGCAAGGGATTCCTTAACGTCACCGCTCTAGATGGTTCACTTGAGCAGTATGCAGCCTTGGTTTCAAACCTCGGCAACAGCGACGAGCACTCGGCCGAATAAACCCTAGGCTTCGAACTTATAACCCAGCCCACGCACTGTGATTAGGTGCTCTGGGCGGGCTGGATCAGACTCAATCTTCGAACGCAGACGCTTCACGTGTACGTCGAGTGTCTTGGTGTCTCCGAAGTAGTCGTGGCCCCAAACCCGATCAATAATTTGACCGCGGGTAAGCACGCGATTGAGATTCTCCAGGAACAATTCGAGTAGTTCGAATTCCTTAAGTGGTAGAGAAATCTTTGTGCCATTAACAAATACCAAGTGGCGGTCAATGTCCATCGTCACCGGGCCGCCTACCAACAAATCACCTTGTTCTTCGGCGGCTGGTGGAGCCACGCGGCGACTTAGGACTTTATTGATTCTGGCAATTAGTTTGCTTGAGGACGCCAGCTTTGTGACGTAGTCGTCCGCGCCGATCTCGAGACCGACTACCTCATCGGTCTCTGAATCCTTGGCGGTGAGCATGATGATTGGAACGTTTGAGGTTTGGCGAATGATCTTGCAAACCTCGTTACCGCTGATTCCCGGCAACATCAGATCAAGGAGAATCAGATCTGGGTTCGAATCGTGGAAGCGCGCTAGTGCGTCATTGCCATCAACGGCAAAAACCACCTGGTGACCCTCTTTCGGAAGCAGGCTTCCCAAAGAGATTCGGTACGACTCTTCGTCTTCAACTACCAAAATCTTTGCCAAGGTCTACGCCTTCCGCTTGGTTTGCTTAGTCACCTTTTTAGCAACCGTAGGCAAACGCAAGGTAAACGTTGAGCCAACACCAGATTTAGAAAATAGCCTCACGTCGCCCATGTGACTCAGGGCCGCGTGCTTCACAATGCTCAATCCAAGTCCGGTTCCTCCGGTTTCACGTGAACGTGACTGGTCCACTCGATAAAAGCGTTCGAATACACGAGCTTGCTCATCTTTGGGAATACCAATTCCTGAGTCCTTGACTACCACCGAGGCAATTCCGTCTTTGAGTTCGATCGAGACGCCGACCTGAGTACCTTTATTGGAATAAATGATGGCGTTTTCGACCAAGTTCTTCACGGCAACGGTCAACATTTCGGCATCACCATAAACCTCGACTCGGCCCAGTTCACTTGCAAAAACCACATCGATTTCGGATTTCTCTGATCTCCAACTATTTCGGTCAATGGCATCTCGAACGACATCGATCAGATTCACAACTTCGGTAGTGGTGACGGTTGAGGCGCTCTGAATCCTGGAAAGTTGAATGATGTCTTTCACCAGGGCACTCAGACGCTTGGCCTCTTTAGAGATGTTCTTAGTAAGTTTGGCAAGCATCTTTGGGTCGTCCAGGTTGTTTTCCATGGCCTCGGCCAAGAGCCCCACCGCCCCAATTGGGGTCTTTAGCTCGTGGGAAATATTGGCCATGAAGTCTTTACGCATCTCATCGAGTCGGTGACTTTCGGTGCGGTCGTCCACCACTAGAAGCACATTTCCATCACCAATAGCCTTGGCTCTAGCACTTATGAAAAGCTTGCTCCCTTTGAGCTTCGGAGCCAATTCTGCATCTAGGACCTCGATTTGGTTTGATACGCGTGCGGTATTTACTAATTCATTCAACTTCTTATGAGCCAGGTGTTTTCCGTCGATCAATCCAGAAGCCAACGCCCCTCCGGTGACCCGAACTATCACGTTATTGAGGTTCAAAACCATTCCAGCCGGCGCCAATACTTCTAGGAGTTCTGCGGCGCTATCGGTGAGAGTGGCTGCCTGAGCATAGCGTTCCAAAACGTCTTGTCGAATATAGATCGCGGCACCGCCGACGATGATGGCTCCAACGAGGAAGCCCATGACGAGCGGGAGCCAAATTTCATCCATGGGATAAGCCTATTAGAGCCCCCGAACGCCCTTTTATGTTTAGTGAACGGTTTACCCCAAGTTTTCGCTAAGTTAACCTTCGCCTGAAACGATTTTCCTCATGCGCGAAGTTTTTCAGACCGAACTCAAAGAGGTTCAAGACCGTCTAGTAGAGATTGCTAAAGACGCAACTCGAGTCATGGAATTTGCATCCCAGGCATTTGTAAACTCCGACGTGACTTTAGCTGACCAAGCACTCGCTAGCGCCGATGCGATTCACGAGAAGGCCCTTTCGCTTGACGAATCTGTAATCCGAATACTGGCTCGCCAGTCGCCGGTATCTCGAGACCTTCGCATTTTGGTTTCGGCCCTTCGCATCAGCGCTTCGCTGGAGCGCATGGGAGCCTTGGCCGGACACATTGCTCAGATCGCTCGATTCCGTTATCCGGGTTCTGCCGTTCCCGCTGCACTTCTGGCAACCTTCAAGGAAATGGGCAAGCTGGATCTTGAATTAGGTAAAAAGGTTGTCACCCTGCTTCAAAACACCGACGTCGACCTTGCCAAGCAGATTCAGGCCGAGGACGAGCGCGTAGACGAACTACACCGCCAGGTTTTCGATGTTGTGCTCTCGGATAACTGGAAGGAAAACGCCATGTTTACCGTGGACGTGACCTTGGCCAGTCGATACCACGAGCGTTTCGCAGACCACGTGGTCGACATTTCGTCGAAGGTTAGTTACCTAACCACCGGCGCATGGAACGAAGCCGAATAAAACTACTTCTTATTTCCCTGTGCTGCTACGGCAGCAGCACCAGCGGCGGCAGCCTCTGGGTCTAGGTATTCACCACCGGCAACCAGTGGCTTGAAGTTCTCATCGAGCTTGTAAACCAGTGGGATACCGGTTGGGATGTTTAGTTCAGCAATCTCACCGTCAGACATTCCGTCGAGGTGCTTTACCAACGCACGAAGGCTGTTACCGTGAGCGGTGATCATTACGGTCTTGCCGCCCTTTAGGTCCTGTGAAATCTCGTCGTTCCAAAGTGGCATCATGCGGATCAGAACATCCTTGAGGCACTCGGTCTTTGGAATGTTTGGACCAAGTGCAGCGTAGCGCTCGTCGTGAGCCTGCGAGTACTTGTCGTTATCGTCAATTGGTGGAGGTGGCACATCGAACGAACGGCGCCAGGTCTGGAATTGCTCGGCTCCGTACTCGGCAAGAGTCTGAGCCTTGTCCTTGCCCTGAAGGGCACCGTAGTGGCGCTCGTTTAGACGCCAGTCGCGCTTCACATCGATCCACACACGCTCGGCAGCGTTCAAGGCAATGTGAGCGGTGTTGATGGCACGCTTTAGCTTCGAGGTGTAAAGCAGGTCTGGCTTTAGGCCCGACTCGGCTAGCAGTTCACCGGCGCGCTTGGCTTCGGCACGTCCTTGGTCAGAAAGGTCAACATCCACCCAACCGGTGAACAGGTTCTCCTGGTTCCAAACCGAGTTTCCGTGGCGTAGCAAGATAAGCGTGTATTTGTGCGACATGCCCTCAAGTTTAGTCTTGGTAGGTGGCTTCAAATAAAAGAATCGGCACGGTGACCCGTGGCACGACCAATCCGAACCGGTTGCGTCGAGTAGATCGCTACATCGCGTCTCTGCCAATTTTGAAACTCGGACGCCCTGTGGTCGTGGATCTCGGCTATGGTGCATCTCCGATCACGGCCATCGAATTACAAGATCGCTTGAGCAAGGTAAACCCGGCTATTCAGGTCGTAGGTATCGAGATTGAGAAGGACCGAGTAGCCCGCGGCAAGGAAGTTGAGCGCCCTGGCCTGAGTTTCATGCTGGGCGGTTTCGAAACTCCACTGCCAGAGGGTTTTAAAAACGCAGACGTGATCCGAGCGTTCAACGTGCTTCGGCAGTACGACGAACGCGATGTGCCAGCGGCTTGGAAACTCATGACCTCCAGGCTGAGTACAGAGGGTGTGCTCGTGGAGGGAACCTGCGACGAAATCGGCAGGCTTTCTACCTGGATTACGCTGACAGTCGATGGCCCTAAGCTCTTCACAATTTCGTTGCATCTCGGCTCATTGGAGCAGCCGAGCAAGGTAGCCGAACGTTTGCCAAAGGCGCTGATTCACCACAATATGCCAGGCGAGCGAATCCATGAATTCCTAACCGCTCTCGATCGCGCCTGGGCAACGCATGCCCCACTTTCCACCTTCGGAGCGGTTCAACGTTGGCTGGCCGTTTGCGAAGAGATGGCAGCGGCGGGCTGGCCGATTGCGGTCAATCGAAAGCGCTGGCGACTGGGTGAAATCACCGTGGATTGGAACGCGGTTAAACCTTAGGCAGCTCGTCGCGAGCGTCTTCCTCGCTCATCCCGGTTGCGCAAAGCAGGTCTACCAGCATTGGACGAAGCAACAGCAGCACCGAAGCCTCACGAAGTTGGTTCGCGATTCCAAAGCGCTTGGGTTCGAGTTGATGAATTACCTCGAGAAATGCCTCCCGAGCCTCGAAGAGAAACTCCTCATTGTCCGGAGACTTTGCCAGCAAGGTAGTTGCCACGTAGATCTGGTCAATCAGATCGGCAAGGTATGGGCGTTTCACCCCATCACGAATTAGGAAATCCACTCGACGAACGATGACTCGAAGATTTCTTGTGGCCAGATCCATTCCTCGCAACAGTCGAAGCTGGGCACTCAGTGAATAGCGCTCCTTTTGCAGGAAGGGCGAGAGCTTGGCAATTGACACCGCGCTGTCTAGGCTCATGCGCCAGTTGTCCACCAGTGGCTGTGTTCGGCGAACCTTGAGCAGTGTCTCGTCGGCTTTCTTTACGTCTACGTCTCTAAGCGCCGTCCGCAATGAAGAAAGCGATTCAAGGAATACCGAGAATAGGGCACCAGCATCTTTTTTGGCCAAGGCCTTGGGATTGCGAGGAATTAGTACCGTGACCAGAAGGGATACCACTGCAGCAACTACGCCGTCCAGTGGACGCACCCAAATGCCGCCAACCGGTAGCGGAAGCAACTGGATAAACATTGCCTGAATTCCAACCGTGAGAGCAAAGCTTGCGCTCTGGGTGATGAATCTGGCTCCGAGCAGACATAGCAACAGGGTCACTGCCATTTGCCAAAGACCCTGGCCGAACCACTGGTTTAAGAATTCGCTAGCGAACAGACCGGTGATAATTCCGAGAGAGGTTTCGAGCACTCGTCGGGGTCTGGCATCTCGCGTAAAACCAAGTGTTGTGATGGTCACGGTTACCGCCAGAAGTGGGTTTTGATGCCCGAGCACGAAGTGAGCAAAAGAATATGAAGCCAGAGCCGCCACGATGATCTGAATCACCGGCGGAAGCGACTCAATCACCCGAGCCGAGGCGTCCTTGAAGTTCCAGTTAAGTTTCAATTGCGAGACCCCAGCAGGTTCTTGCGAGGAATAGTGACAGCCTTTCCGGCGTCCTGAGGAACGACTACCACCTGAGCCGCCGAGATGTTTCCCTCAACCTGCAGTTCCACTTCGGTTGGGCAAGTGCGCTTCAAGACCGCGAGCGCAATGGAACCAGCTTCGAAGTGCATGGCAGCCGAGGTGATTCGACCAACTTCGGTTTCGCCGTGAAAAACCTTGGATCCGATTTCCGGAAGCAAGTGCCCAGAACCATCTAGATGCAAAAGAACCAGGCGGCGCGGTGGGTGCCCGAGGTTATGAACCTTGGCTACGGCTTCTTGCCCTCGGTAGCAACCCTTGGAAAGATGCACACCTGTGGCAAGCCAATCTAGTTCGTGCGGAAGCGTCTTTTCGTCTACCTCCGCAAGGCTCGGACGAAGAGACGCAATGCGGAGGGCATCAAGCGCCGCGGTTCCAGCGGGCTCTAGTGGGGAACTTTCGGCGATCGACTCGAAGTAGTGCCAGGGCTCTCCTACGGTGCTTGAGTATCGATGCCCACCTGGGTAAACGCTCGGCCATGGGTCTTTCCAGGCGTTGGTGGCATTGGGAAGCGCCTTCTCGAAACTTGCAAAAACTTGCAGGTTTTCGGCAAGGTCGATTTCCACTTTGGTGCGAAGCTTCATGCGTTTTAGGTGTTCGAGCAACACTACTGCCGCCGATTCCCCAACGATCAAGGTGGAAACTTCACCATCGTCCACCACATTAATCGCCGCTTCGATGTGCCCCTGTGGATCAAGCAGAAGCGCTTCGCAGGAATCGCCAGGCTTTAGGTTCACGATATTTTGGCTCAGTAGAGCGTGCAACCACTTCAGTCGGTCTTCGCCCTTTACCAAAATAACTTTGGAATCCAGCTTCACCGAAGCCTTGCCAGCTAGCAGATTGCGCTGCTCAACCAATGGGTTTCCAAACGAGGCAGTTGCCAAACTAGCCCACTCGTTCGAGTCGAGCCGACGCGTGCGACTTCAATTCCTGGCCGGGCAGCGCGATGTCCCAAGCCCAGAGCAGTGCTCCTTCAACCAACCCGTACATGCGAGTCGAGTGGCGGTAGGTCTTGGCACCTTCGAATGCAACACCGTGAGCCGATGCGATTTCAATTCTGGCTTGCTTCACCCAGCCATGGTAAAGCTCTGCCACCCCGCCAGGGTGAATCGTGGAAACTTCAATATCAAAGCCACCGTGCTCGGCTCGAAACGGTTCCATCGAGTCGTGGGTGGTGAGTGTGGTTTCGCCAGTGCCAGG
>JBEGPG010000040.1:0-3110 GCA_041181585.1 Actinomycetota bacterium | reverse complement strand
CGCTAGGTTTTCTTAGGTGAACGACACTCTTCTTTACATTCTCGGCATCGTCATTGTGGTGCTGGGGCTTGCAATCTCAATTGGCCTCCACGAATTCGGCCACCTCATTCCGGCCAAAATATTCGGCGTAAAGGTCCCACACTGGGCAATCGGTTTTGGCCCAAAGTTATTTAGCAAGAAGATGGGTGACACCGAATACTCGTTCCGCCTAATTCCGCTCGGTGGTTTCATCACCATGATTGGCATGTATCCGCCCGAGAACCCAGCCAAACCGGATAGCAGGCGCCGCTTTGGTGCCGTGATATCTCAGTCTCGAGAGGCACACAGTGAGCACATGGAATCGGGCGACGAAAATCGTACTCTCTGGTCAAGGCCTGCTTGGCAGCGAATCATCATCATGCTCGGCGGTCCTTTTGTGAATCTAGTGCTGGGGCTAGCCCTCATTGCTGGCGCACTTAGTGGGCTAGGTTCCTGGGCTCAGGGTTCAAAGGTTGAGGCAGTGATGGATTGCCAAGAGCAAATGATCCGTATGGAAGCCACCTGTTTAGTTGATTCCATCAAAACTCCGGCGAATTTGGCAGGTTTGAAGGCCAACGACTTGGTCAAGAGTATCGACGGCAAACCTGTGGTTCTCGCCAGCGACTACCTACCTGTGATCACGGACGAACCGCTGGTGGCGCACATGCTTGTGGTTGAGCGAGACGGTCGCGAGCTCGAACTTAGCGTTACCGCAGCAAAGGCAACGCTACCAACCATGGACCCCGAGACCGGGGAAGTGGTCAATCGCGAACGTGCGTATGTTGGCGTAAAGCCCGAGTACATTCGTTACCAACTTCCGCTTAGTGATTCGCTCGGCTACGGTATGGAAACCGTTGGTCAAACGCTGGGGTTCATAGTTCAATTCCCGCAGCAGGTTTATTCCTCGGTAGCTGCCACAATCTCCGGCCAGGATCGCGGTGGAGACTCGGCGATTTCCGTGGTTGGAATCGGCCAAGTTGCAGGCCAGGTCACGGCTGCCGAATCTGATTGGACCGACAAGGTTTACTCGAACCTGATGTTGCTGGGTTCACTAAACCTCGCGTTATTTGCTTTCAACATGATTCCACTGCCACCGCTCGATGGTGGGCATGTAGCAGGCGGAATCTATGAGTATCTAAAGCGCGGCACCTATCGCTTGTTCAAGCGCAAGGACCCTGGTCCAATCGACACGGCGCTAATGGCGCCGCTGGCTCAAGGCATCTTCCTCTTGCTACTGATTGCAGGTGTAGCCATGATCTTGGTTGACATCTTCAACCCAGTAAGTCTTTAGCTGCAAGGTTATGCTTGAGACATGCCTGCTGTAAATCTAGGACTACCTAAGAGCCCGCCACCGGTATTGGCTCCAAGACGCAAGAGCCGACAGATCATGGTTGGCAAGGTTGCCGTGGGTGGCGATGCGCCAATTTCCGTGCAGTCGATGTGTACAACTCCAACCACCGACGTAAACGCCACCTTGCAGCAGATCGCGGAACTTACCGCTTCTGGCTGCGACATTGTTCGTGTGGCCGTGCCTTCTCAGGACGACGCCGACCGACTAGCGCTAATTGCTCGCAAGTCGCCGATTCCGGTAATCGCCGACATCCACTTCCAACCGAAGTATGTTTTCCAAGCCATCGATGCCGGCTGTGGCGCGGTTCGCGTGAACCCTGGCAATATTCGTCAGTTCGATGACAAGGTTGGCGAGATTGCAAAGGCAGCCAACGATGCTGGTGTCTCGATTCGTATCGGCGTAAATGCCGGCTCGCTAGACCCTCGACTTCTCGAAAAGTATGGCAAGGCAACTCCAGAGGCTTTGGTTGAGTCGGCTGTTTGGGAAGCTTCGCTATTCGAAGAGCATGACTTCCACGATTTCAAGATTTCCGTGAAGCACAACGACCCAGTGGTAATGGTGAAAGCCTACGAATTGTTGGCAGAGCGTGGCGACTGGCCACTACACCTAGGCGTTACCGAAGCTGGGCCAGCGTTCCAAGGAACCATCAAGTCTGCGGTTGCTTTCGGGTCTCTGCTCTCGAAGGGTATCGGAGACACCATTCGCGTTTCGCTCTCGGCACCTCCGGTGGAAGAAATCAAGGTTGGTTCCCAAATTCTGGAGTCACTCAACCTTCGCCCTCGCAAGCTGGAAATTGTTTCCTGCCCAAGCTGTGGTCGTGCCCAGGTCGATGTCTACACCCTGGCCAACGATGTGACCAAGGGGCTTGAGAAGCTGACTGTCCCGCTACGTGTTGCCGTAATGGGTTGTGTGGTGAATGGTCCTGGTGAGGCTCGTGAAGCCGACCTGGGTGTGGCTTCGGGCAATGGCAAGGGTCAGATTTTCGTAAAGGGTGAGGTCATCAAGACCGTCCCTGAGAGCGAGATCGTGGCAACTCTCATCGAAGAAGCCAACCGTCTGGCTGCCGAAATGGACCCAACTTTGGTTGGTTCACCACAGGTAGTGGTTGCCAAGAAGTAAAGTTGGCTTATGCCTATCAGACTTTCCAGCCTGTTCCTGCGCACTCTGCGTGAAGATCCTGCCGATGCCGAGGTAGAGAGCCACAAGCTCCTGCTGCGCGCCGGATACATTCGACGCGCTGCTCCCGGTATCTACACCTGGCTTCCGCTGGGTCTAGCCGTAAAGGCCAAGGTTGAGCAGGTTGTGCGTGAAGAGATGACTGCGGCCGGTGCTCAGGAAGTGTTCTTCCCAGCACTATTGCCACGTGAACCTTACGAGACCACCAACCGCTGGACCGAATATGGCGACAACCTATTTCGCCTTCAAGACCGCAAGAAGGCAGACTACCTCCTAGCTCCAACCCACGAGGAAATGTTCACCCTATTGGTGAAGGATCTCTACTCGAGCTACAAGGATCTACCGGTTTGTCTGTACCAGATCCAAAACAAATACCGTGACGAAGCCCGTCCACGCGCAGGCCTCCTACGCGGACGCGAGTTCGTGATGAAGGACGCCTAGTCATTCGACGTGACCGATGAGGGTCTAGTCAAGAGCTACCAGGCTCAACGAGATGCCTATGAGCGCATCTTCACTCGTCTGGGTGTTGACTACGTGATCGTGAAGGCCGATGCCGGAGCCATGG
>JBEGPG010000039.1:0-6597 GCA_041181585.1 Actinomycetota bacterium | reverse complement strand
CTTACCGGTGTTGAAGCCATTGCTAACGGTGTTCCGGCCTTCCGTGAGCCGAAAGTCAAGAATGCCCAGATCACCATGACCTGGATGGGCATGACCGCAATCACCATGTTCGTTGGAATCATCTTCTTTGCACTGGCTACCGGCGTTCAGTACATCGAAAATGGTGCCAAGCAGCTCAAGGGTGATGACCTCGCACTGTTTACCTCCGGGCCACAACAGTCGGTAATCGCTCAGTTGGGTGTTGCCATTTTCGGCAACGGTTCGATCATGTTCTTCGTTCTACAGACCGCAACCGCTGCTATTTTGCTTCTCGCTGCAAACACAGCGTTTAACGGTTTCCCATTGCTTTCGTCGGTTCTTGCCAAAGACAAGTACGCACCGAAGGCTCTGCTAACCCGCGGTGACCGACTGGTGTACTCAAACGGCATGCTTTCGCTAACCGCTGCAGCACTGGTGATGGTGATTGGTTTCCAGGCCGATGTAACCCGACTAATTCAGCTATACGTTCTTGGTGTATTCACCTCGTTCACCGTGGGTCAGATCGGTATGCTCCGTCACTGGAAGCGTGGCCTGAAAAACGGCAGCGTCAGCAGGGGCGAAGCAACCAGCGGTCGAATCATCAACGGTATCGGTGCCACCATGACCGGTGTGGTCTTAATCATTGTGGTGCTAACCAAGTTCCTCGAAGGCGCCTGGCTCGTATTCGTAATTGCCATCCCGCTCTACTGGATCATGTACCAGACCAACCGCTACTACAAGACGATTGATGCGGAAATTCGCCTAGACGACCACACCGAATTCGGTAGCAAGGGTGACTACGCGGTGGTGCTAATGGACAAGCTGAACAAGCCACAGCTGAAGGCTCTCGACTACGCACTATCTAGCAAGCACGACCGCCTCGACGTGGTTCACGTGGCGGTCGACCCAGAACGTGCAGAAGCTTTCCAGAAGGAGTGGAAGGAGTACGGCATCAAGGTGCACCTCAAGATCATTGAGTCGCCTTACCGTGAATTCTCGGCACCGCTCATTGAGTATCTTGAAGACCACCGCGCCCGCTATGGCCGCGAACGCATCGCTGTATACCTACCGAAGTACATCGTGGGTCATTGGTGGGAGCACATCTTCCACAACCACCGCGCCAACCGACTACGTTCGCGTCTGCTCTACGTTCGCGGCGTAATGGTGACACTTGTTCCTTGGCGTTTGGAATCGGCTGAGAAGTTCAACCCACTACTTCGTAACCCACTACCTGGTGACGTTCGTCGAGGTGAGAAGGTGCGCCCAGTTGAGCGTGCCCACCACAAGCGCAGCACCGCCCGCAACGCGGTCTACGTGGTTACCGCCGAAGAAGAGCAAGACGACTCGGAGTAAAGTTTGGCAGCCAAGCTAATTGGTCACACCTTTCTAGGTGGAGCCATTGGCAGCGCCCTGCGTTACGAGGTAAGCCTGCTATTTCCGCAATCCAGCCATTGGCTTTGGATTGTGAATCTACTGGGCGCCATGGTTCTTGGTTTCATAAATGTGCATCCCAAATTCTCATCTGAACGCGCCCAAGTTTTTTGGGGAACCGGATTTGCCGGCGGTTTCACTACTTTGAGTGCGCTCATCACCTTCGCAACTTTGAACCGTCATGTTCAGTTTGTCTTCGTGGCTATTCAGGTCTTGGTGGGCATCCTGTTCTATTTCCTAGGACGAATTCTGGGTGGTGATCGGCCATGGCAGAACTCCTAGTAGTGGCAATCTTCGGTGGCGCTAGTGCCGTGCTTCGCTCCCTACTTGGCAGAATCAACGGCTTCATCCCTTGGGGCATCCTGATTGCCAATACCTTGGCAACCGCATTGGCCGCGTGGGTGCTTATCGATGCACCACAGTTCGGCTTGGTGCTAGTTGCAGGTGTTGCCGGCGGCTTGAGTACGTTCTCCACCTTCGTTCAGCAGACCTGGCAGCTGTTGAATCAGGGGAAACGAATCGAAGCCTTTGTGAATCTCGTTTTCAACGTGGTACTCCCATCCACAGCCGTTGCCCTAGTCATTCTTTGCCAGTAACCGCTGGTAAACTTGTACAAGATTCTTTTTCACAACTAATTTCCAGTTAGGGGGCTCGCCATGGGGCGTGGCCGTCAAAAAGCAAAGCACACTAAGGTTGCCCGCGAGCTCAAGTACTTCAGCCCGGACACCGACCTTTCTGCGCTTGAAAAGGAACTTGCCACCGAGACTGAGGGTGAAGAATTCGTCGACAAGTGGGCAGATCTTTACCCAGACGACGAAGAGACCGAAGACGAGTCTGACGAAGAGCAGAAGTAGCTTTTTGAAGCGACTAGTCGCCAGCTTGCTGCTGGTACTCGCAACCACCGGTTGCTACCGAGTAAATACTGACTTAACCGTGGGCGTCAACGATCGCGTCTCTGGCTCGGCAACCATTGCCGTGGATAACCGGGTACTTGAAGCTGGATCGGTTTCTTTCCCAACCACTCGCGGCTGGTTCAAAGCGGCTCCCGGAATCGCTAGCCGAAAATTCGAAGACGGCGCTTTTACCGGCACCGCTTACCTATTCGACAATGTTCCCGTTGACGAAGTTCGAACCCGAATCACGAACAATTACTGGCTCAGACTCCACCGCAACGGTGACGCTATCGAGGTGGCCGGGCTGATTGACACCTCTTCCTGGTTGCCTCCGAAGGGTGTCTCGCAGGCTCAAATCGATATGGCAAAGGCCGAAAGCCAGATTCGAATTCGCATCACTCTGCCAGGCACAATCTCGTATTCAACCGGCAAGGTCACCGGCAACACCGTAACCTTCTCGGGTCATCTCGGCGAGAAAATTGTTATCGGTGCCCACGCAACCAGTAAGCCAGACGTGATTAACTGGGCGCTTATCGGTACCTTTGTTGCAGTAGTACTGCTCCTGGGCAGCGGATTCGTGCTCTACTTTGTGTTGAAGAAGCGAAAGCCGCTTTATACGGCGTAGTTGCCGACCAAGCGAACCGCTCCGCCGTCAACGCCCTTTGCGCCCTGTACGTAACCGCTCAGATCTGCGCCTGCGGTGTCGATAAGGCCCAGCTCCCAGGTTTTATAGCCCTTGCCGTTCAGCTGTGCGGCGATTGCCGAAGCCTCCGCTGCCGAAACGACCAGTGCCTGGCCGAGGCCAAGGTTCCAGGTGCCCTCAACCGATTCAAGCGAGAAACCACCCCACTGGGCAAGAATGCGGAAAACCTCGAGCGGTGACCAGGTAGAACGATCAACATCAAGCGAAACCCCCTGAGGCAGAACGCGTGCGAGGTTAGCGGCAATTCCGCCGCCAGTGATGTGACTCATGGCGTGCACTGCGCTACCGAGATCGCTCTCCAGTAACTCGTTTAGAACTCCGGTGTAAAGGCGAGTTGGGGTGAGTAGTGCCTCGCCCAGCTGACCGCCAAAGTCAATCGAGTGATCGGTGTACTTAAATCCCTTGTCGGAAACCACCTTACGAACCAGCGAGTAGCCGTTTGAGTGAAGGCCCGAAGCTTCGATTCCGAGCACCACATCGCCAGCCTTCACATTCTGCGGGCCGAGCAACTTGGAAGCCTCGACCACGCCAACCGCGGCGCCAGCAACGTCGTAGTCGTCTGGTTCCAGAAGTCCAGGGTGCTCTGCGGTTTCGCCACCGACTAGTGCAACTCCAACCTGAGAACAAGCCTCGGCGATACCGCGAACAATGTCGGCGATTCGAGTTGGAACCACCTTGCCACAGGCAATGTAGTCGGTCATAAACAGGCTCTTGGCGCCAACCACTACGATGTCGTCAACGACCATGCCAACCAGGTCCTGGCCAATTGTGTCGTGCTTGTCGATGGCTTGCGCAATGGCAACTTTGGTGCCAACGCCGTCGGTGGAAGTGGCCAGAAGTGGCTGCTGGTAGTTCTTGATAAACGAAACGTCCATCATTCCGGCAAAGCCACCTAGACCACCGAACACTAGGTCGTTGTGAGTGGCAGCCACCGAGCGCTTCATCAACTCAACGGCTAGGTCTCCAGCCTCGGTATCGACTCCAGCTTTGGCGTATGCGTTTTCGGTCATTAGTTCATTTCCGCTTCGGTGACCACGGCATCTAGCTCGGAGTCAGGGCCTGGTTCACACGAAGCCGCGTCATTGCGCTCAAGTAGGTTCTTGCCCAACCGGTCGGCGGTTGGAAGTTCGATAGGGTATGTGCCCGTGAAGCAAGCGGTGCAAAGTTCGCGCTCTTGCTGACCGGTTGAGGCAATCATGCCGTCCTTCGAAAGGTAGCCAAGGCTGTCTGCGTTGATCGACTTACGTACGTCTTCCACTCCGAGTCCGGTGGCGATCAATTCAGCGCGGGTGGCGAAGTCGATTCCATAGAAACATGGCCAGGTAATCGGTGGGCTGGAGATGCGAATGTGAATCTCCGCTGCGCCTGCTTCGCGAAGCATTTGCACTAGCGCGCGCTGGGTGTTTCCGCGAACAATCGAGTCGTCGATTACCACGATTCGCTTGCCACGAATGACTTCCTTTAGAGGGTTTAGCTTTAGGCGAATACCGCGCTGACGAATGGTCTGCGAAGGCTGAATAAAGGTACGGCCAACGTATGCGTTTTTCACGAGACCATGGCCGAAAGGAATACCCGACTCCTGCGAGTAACCAATAGCCGCCGGAGTTCCAGACTCCGGGGTTGGAATGACCAGATCGGCTTCAACCGGATATTCGCGAGCTAGCTGGCGGCCCATCTCCACGCGAGCGTCGTAGATGTTACGGCCATTGATGCTGGTGTCTGGGCGAGCCAGATAAACGTATTCGAAAACACAGCCGGCTCGTTTGGTCTCGGCGAAACGAGTCGAGCGCAGCCCGTTTTCGTCGATGGCGATAAGTTCACCAGGTTCAACTTCACGAACGAACGAAGCGCCAACGATGTCGAGCGCCGCGGTTTCGGACGCAACAACCCAACCGCGCTCCAGGCGGCCGAGCACCAATGGGCGCACACCTTGAGGGTCGCGAGCCGCGTACATGGTGGTTTCATCCATGAATACCAAACAGAAGGCACCCTTGACCTTTGGAAGAAGTTCAAGTGCGGTTGCCTCGAGCGTGTGGTCGAGATCTCCAGCCATCAGCGCGGTGAGCACCGCGGTGTCGGTGGTATTACCGCCGGTAATCTCGTTGCTCTCTTGGTCGGGGTAACGTTCCTTGAGAAGTTCGAGAAGGTCTGCGGTGTTGGTGAGGTTTCCGTTGTGGGCAAGAGCCACGGTTCCCGCCGAGGTTCGCCCTAGGGTTGGCTGGGCATTACGCCAAGACGAAGCTCCGGTGGTTGAGTAACGGTTGTGCCCAACGGCGATGTGGCCAACTAGGCTCTCGAGAGCCGATTCCGAGAAGACCTGGGAAACCAATCCCATGTCTTTGTAAACCAAAATCTTCTTGCCATCCGAGGTCGCGATACCGGCCGATTCCTGACCGCGGTGCTGAAGCGAATAAAGACCAAAAAAGGTCAGCTTGGCAACTTCTTCCCCAGGCGCCCAAACTCCGAAGACACCACACTGATCTTGTGGTCCAGATTCGTCGGGTAGCAAATCGTGATTCAACAAGCCGTCGCCACGAAGCATAGCTACCCTCGATTCGGTTTTTTGCGGGGATTACTTCTATAAGTTTAGCGGCTACGTTCGGCGTCTACGGTCTTCGCTCGGAGTCGAGAGACGTTATCCCAAATCAAGGCCACGATCAAACCGACTACGCCGCCGAACAGAGTGAGCCAAACCACCAGGTAGCCAAAGATTGGCTGGGCGGTTCGAACCTCATCGGAAATCGTTGAGTTCAGTACAAGCGCGGTAATCAAACCGATCACTGCAAAAAGCAGCAAGAAAGGTAGAAGTTTTGGAGCCTTGCGAATGCGAACCTGTTGTTTAGCCATGGTTCTATTAAACCTCAGCGCCAGATTGGAAAAACTTCGGACAAGTCAGATCTGGTTCCAGACGCAACCAGTCTTCCGCTGGCCACCAAATCGGCCCAGCTAGCCTCGCCAACGGCGAGCGCAAACCAATCGCCGCTACTAAGTTCCACGGTGTTCGGAGGAGTGCCGCGACGATGTTCCAAGCCATCGATGCACTGAACCGCACCCAGCGGTGGCACGCGCACTTCCACCGATTTTCCGGGGCGCAAGAAACTCAGTTCCTCGAGTAGGAATCGAACCGCGGTCTTGAACTCGGCGTCAGAGTTCACGCGCTTCGACGAATCGGCAAGCACCGCGCGAACGGCAGTAATTCCGTCGATTGGCTTGATTCGTCTCTGTGGCATGAAATCAGCCTAGTCAACTCACTTAAACTTGAAGAATGAAAATCCTTGTTCTCGGTTCCGGTGCGCGCGAGCACGCAATCGTCAAAGCACTGGTTCGAACCGGTACGCCAGCCGACCGAATTGTGGTTGCACCTGGTAACGCCGGCATTTCGAATGACGTAACCTGCGACGCTAGCCTCAACATGATGGATCCAGCAGCGGTTACCGAGTACGCGAGAAATAAGGGCTTCGAACTTGTAATCGTCGGGCCTGAGGCGCCGCTAATCGAAGGCGTTGCCGACCCACTTCGCGAAGCAGGCATCGACGTCTTCGGACCGAGTAA
>JBEGPG010000038.1:0-11501 GCA_041181585.1 Actinomycetota bacterium | reverse complement strand
ACCGAGTGTGCACCCCACGCTCACGGTGGAACGTTCGCCCCAATACAAATAACAGGAGCATTGTGGCTGTAAAAATCCGCCTAAAGCGTCTGGGCAAGACCCGTTCGCCTCACTACCGTATCGTCGTTGCCGACTCGCGCACCAAGCGCGATGGTCGTGCCATCGAAGAGATCGGCCGTTACGTACCAACCGAGCACCCTTCGATCATCGAAGTTAACTCGGAGCGCGCACAGTACTGGCTAAGCGTTGGCGCACAGCCATCCGAGCAGGTTGCTGTTCTGCTAAAGCTCACCGGTGACCTACAGGCATCGAAGGGCGAGAAGGCTACCAACACCGTAAAGACGAAGGAAGCCAAGGCTGAGTTCGTACTAGACACCAAGAAGAAGCCAGTTCTACTTCCAAAGGAAGAGAAGAAGGCGAAGGTTGAAGAGGTTGCAGTTGTTGAAGAAGCACCTGCTGCAGAGGCAACTGAAGATGTAGTTGCAGAGGCAGTGGCTGAAGAAGCTCCTGCCGCTGAAGAAGCTCCAGTAGCAGAGGAAGCAGCAGCTGAGGCTGTTGCTGAAGAGGCTACCGAAGCTCCAGCAGAAGAGGCGTAAGTATCGTGCTAGCTGCTGCGCTCGAACACCTAGTCAAGGGAATCGTCGACCACCCGGACGACGCCTCTGTAACCGCACGCAAGACCAACCGTGGCGAGGAGCTACTGGAGATCAACGTGCACCCAGAGGACCTTGGCCGAGTGATCGGGCGCGGCGGCCGCACTGCTAAGGCACTGCGAACCGTCGTCAAGGCTCTAGCCGACGGCAAAAAAGTTCGCGTAGACGTGGTGGACACAGATTTCTAATCAGACTCAGCTCCGAGTCGGGCGGCTGCTTAAAGCGCACGGCCTAAAGGGAGCAATCAAACTCGAACTATATACCGACAGCCCGAATGAACGCTTCGTGCCAGGTGCCGTTCTTGAGTTACAGGTTCCTAAAGAGTCACCTTGGTTTGGAAAGACCGTAACGGTTTCCGAGCTTCGATGGTACAACCAGGCTCCAGTAATTTTTCTTGAAGGCGTCACCGATCGCAACATTGCCGAAACTCTGATTCGTGCGATTCTCTTGGTTCAAGCCGACGTCGAGGCCCTACCTCAGGAACCAGATGCTTGGTATGACCACCAGCTGGTTGGCCTGAAGGTCGTTCGTGATGGAGCCGAGATCGGCGAGGTGGTTCGCGTAGATCACTTCCCAGCTCAGGATTTGCTAGCCGTTAAGGTCGGCGAAACCGAGGTCTTGGTTCCGTTCGTAAAAGCAATTGTTCCGGAAGTAGACGTCAAAGCTGGTCGAGTGGTCATCACTCCGCCGATGGGTCTGTTCGAGGATATCGAGGAGTAGCCATGCGGATTGATGCTGTGACTATCTTTCCCGACTACTTCGATGCACTAAATCTTTCTCTGCTGGGCAAGGCCCGCGACAAAAACCTGATCGAGTTCAAGGCGCATAACCTACGTGACTGGACTTTCGATAAACACAAGACCGTAGATGACACCCCGTATGGAGGCGGAGCTGGCATGCTCATGAAGCCGGAACCTTGGGGGCTTGCCTTCGACGATTTGCTGGGTGCAGACGGCGAGACCGTGGTGATCTTCACAAACCCAGCCGGTGAAGTTTTCAAACAGGCAACCGCTCATGAATTGGCCATCGCCAAGCACATTGTGTTCGCCTGTGGTCGTTACGAGGGTATCGACCAGCGCGTGATCGAATACACCAAAACCAAAGCCAAGGTTCGCCTGATATCTATTGGTGACTACATTCTGAATGGTGGGGAAGTGGCCGCCCTGGCTATGATCGAGTCGATTGCTCGCTTGATTCCAGGTGTAATCGGAAATGCCGAGTCGCTGATCGAAGAGTCACACTCCGACAGCGGGCTTCTCGAATACCCTAGCTACACCAAGCCGTCCAGCTGGCGTGGATTTGACGTGCCAGAGGTGCTCACCAGCGGAAACCATGCCGCCATTGCTAAATGGCGTCACGAACAGCAAGTTGAACGGACCAAGGCGGTTCGACCGGATTTGCTCAGCGACTAGCGCTAACCGAAGGTCTGTGGCAGAATAGACAGGTTGCCCGTTCCACGTAGTTCTCTGCCGCAGGGGAGCGAGCGGGCGAAATCAAAAACTTATGTCGTTTCAGACCTGCGTGCTGGAACAGAGAGTGAAACAAAATGCACATCCTCGACAGCGTTGATGCCCCAAACCTACGTAGCGACATTCCAGAGTTCCGCGTTGGTGACACCGTAAAGGTCAACGTAAACATCATTGAAGGTAACCGTAGCCGTGTTCAGGCTTTCCAGGGCTTCGTAATCCGTCGTTCGGGTCACGGAATCCGCGAGACCTTCACCGTCCGTAAGGACTCGGGAGGCTTCGGCGTAGAGCGTACCTTCCCACTGCACTCCCCAATTCTCGACTCGATCGAAGTAATCACCAAGGGTGCAGTTCGTCGTGCGAAGCTTTACTACATGCGTGACCTACGCGGTAAGAAGGCGAAGATTCGCGAAAAGCGCGACAACAGCGCTGGCAAGAACTAGTCTTTCTAGATGAACAAAGAACGTCCCGAGCCGAAAACGGCTTTGGGGCGTTTTTTGCGTAAAGTTCAGACTCGCAACAAGTTCTTGGGATTTGTAGTTGACGTACTATCCGTGGTGATTTCGGCGTTGGCGCTAAGCCTGTTTATCAAGGCATTCTTACTACGTTCGTTCTTCATCCCGTCAGGATCGATGCTTGAAACTCTGCAGATAGACGATCGCATATTCGTCAATGAATTGGTACCAAACGTCATAGCTCCGGAACGCGGGGACGTTGTTGTCTTCAAGGACCCTGGCGGCTGGTTAGGCACCACTGCGCCAACCAAGGTAAAAAACCCGTTTGAGCAAGGCGTGGATTTCTTCCTTTCCGCCTTTGGACTTATCGCACCGGATTCTTCACAGCACCTGATCAAGCGAATCATTGGCAAGCCTGGCGACCGTGTAGTCTGCTGTTCACCTCACGGAAATATCACCATCAACGGAACCGAAATTTACGAACCATACATTTCACCGGGTTCCAAGCCGAGTGAAAAGTCATTTGATGTCACCGTTCCTGCGGACTCCTATTGGGTCATGGGTGACAACCGCAATAACAGCGAGGATTCGCGCTATCACGGAGACCTTCCTAGTAAAGGTTTCGTAAATAAGAAGTTCATTGTTGGCCGCGCCTTCGTGGTCACCTTCCCACAGAGTCACTGGAAGTGGCTCGACAATTACCCAGATGTCTTCAAAGCCGTTCCCAACAACTGAGTTCGAGAAAACCCTCGGTGATGCCAGATACATCATCGGCATCGACGAGGTTGGTCGAGGTGCCATAGCCGGCCCGGTTGCTGTCGGTGCGTTTGTGTTGGATTTAGCAACCCTTGATCAGAAAACCGTTCCCGCAAAACTTCAAGACTCGAAGCTTATGACCGAAAGGAATCGTAATGCGGTCTTTGAGGAACTATCCTTTTGGGAACCAGGCTTCGCGGTGGGTTTCGTGGATGCCGCAGAGATCGATCGAGAGGGAATCGTCTGGGCACTATCGCAAGCGGCGGTTAGAGCGCTTACGCAACTCAACGAAACCGCGACGGTGCGTGAGGCAATCGCGGCGGGGCAGGTTCACATTCTGCTGGATGGAACGCACAACTGGCTAAGCTCGGTGGTTTCCAGAATTCCGGTCACCGTTCGACCAAAGGCCGATCGTGATTGCGTTTCGGTGAGTGCGGCTGCCTGTTTGGCCAAAGTGACTCGTGACCGGTTCATGGTTCAACTGGCCGGAAGCTATCCAAACTATTTACTCGACGGGCATAAGGGTTATGCATCGGCAGCTCACATCAAAGCCATTCGTGAACACGGGCCCAGTGAAATTCACCGTGTGTCATGGCTTACAAAAATCCTAGGGGCATAGAATCAGGGCATGGACGAGAACGATTTTGAAGACTACGAGCGAAACGCTGAACTGGCGCTCTACCGCGAATACCGCGACTTGGTCGACACCTTCAAATACGTGATCGAGACCGAAAGACGTTTTTATCTCGCCAACGAGGTTGATCTCAAGCGAGTCGACGCAGGAAACGATTTTTATTTCGAACTTGAAATGAAAGACGTTTGGGTTTGGGACATTTACCGCACCGACCGATTCGTATCCTCGGTTCGAGTTCTCACATTCAAAGACGTAAACGTTGAAGAGCTTTCGGGTAAGGCATACGAACTACCAAAGGAACTTGCCGTCGGCGAGTAATTTTCCACAACTTTAACTTCCCTCGTTTCGAAGTCACTCGGTGGCGCATCCTTGTGCCATGACAAAACCTCGCACTCGCCGCCACGTTTTGGGGCTGTACGGTGAACGATTAGCCGCTCGCTATTTGGAATCGATTGGCTACGAAATCATCGAACGGAACTGGCGTTGCCCAATCGGTGAAATCGATCTGGTAGCTCGTGATAAGGCTCGGTGGGTTTTTGTAGAGGTGAAAACTCGCAACGGTAATGGCTATGGTCATCCGTTTGAGGCAATCACAGAAGAGAAACTTTCCAGGCTTAGGCGATTGGTATGCGAATGGTGTCGGTCTAGGCAACTCAGTGGAATCGATGTCCGAATCGATGCGGTTTCGGTTGTGGTTGACCGCGGCAAGGTACAGCTCGAGCATCTAAAGCAGGTGTTCTAATTGCAACTTGCAAAGAGCCTCTCGGTTAGTCTTTACGGTCTTGCAGGTCGGCTAATTGAGATTGAAACCGATATCTCAAGTAACCTACCCGCATTCGTTTTGGTCGGTTTGCCAGACGCTTCGGTTTCAGAATCTGCAAGCCGTGTTCGAGCCGCCTGCACCAATTCCAAGCTTCAACTGCCCGGTCGAAAGATCACGGTAAATCTTTCTCCAGCATCGGTACCAAAACACGGTTCTGGTTTCGACCTCGCAATCGCCGTCTCGGTACTTGCAGCTGCCGGGCTGATTCCAAAGGCACACCTTGATTCAAGTGTTTTTCTCGGTGAGCTTGCCCTCGACGGTTCAATCAAACCGGTGCCAGGCGTTTTGGCCGCAACCATAGTTGCTAAGCGAAATCTGATCCGGAACATGATCGTCCCAGAGGCCAACTCCCATGAGGCTAGCCTCATTACTGGAATTGAGGCAAGAGGGTTTTCTCATCTGAGCCAAGTGGTTTCCCACTTCGGAGGAAAAGTTGACGTGGTTTCAGGTTCTGCAAGCACCAGACCTCCAGCGTCGGAAGCCAGTAAGCAAGGCTGTTTCTCGGAGGTTTTGGGCCAAGACGAGGCAATTCAATCTCTCATCATTGCCGCGGTTGGCGGGCACCATTTGCAGATGCTGGGTCCGCCCGGAGCCGGCAAGACCATGCTTGCCAGTCGATTCTCGGCAATCCTCCCAGACCTAACCGAATCACAGGCCATTGAGTTGGCAACCGTTCAATCTGTGACTGGTTTAGAGCTTCAACGATTACCTACCGTCGTTCCGTTTCAGGCACCCCACCATACGGCCTCGCGGGTATCGATCATTGGTGGTGGAGGGGCATCACCTAAACCGGGGCTCATCTCGCTAGCCCATAACGGCGTGCTATTTCTCGACGAGGCGCCCGAGTTTCAATCCGATGTCTTAGAGTCACTCAGACAGCCACTGGAGAGTGGCCTCATTACGGTGTCCCGGGCATCGGGGCATGCGGTTTTCCCAGCCAGGTTTCAACTCTTAGTTGCAGCCAATCCATGCCCCTGCGGCTTCGCCATTGGCACGGCAAAGAATTGCACTTGCACCCAAGTAGCCAAGAGCCGCTACCTAAATCGAATCTCTGGCCCACTTGCCGATCGCATCGACATCCGTTTGCAACTCAACCAGGTGAATGCCAAGTTGGCTACTTCCATGGAACGTTCATCGGTAACGTCAGCCTTTGCAAAACAGGAGGTACAAACCGCGCGAGCACGCACCGCAAAGAGGCTTGAGGGAACCCCATGGAGCCTAAACGCCCAGGTGCCTGGTTCTTTTCTTAGGAGAGAACTCCGCTTAGCGAATTCAGTCACCACGAAGTTAGATCAGGCACTCGAGTCAGGTTATCTGAGCATGCGAGGCTATGACCGCTGCCTTCGAATTGCTTGGAGCATTGCCGACCATATCGGGCTTGATGCGCCAACGCAAAACGAGGTGGCAAGGGCCGTGTACCTCAGGGGAGCAGGAAATTGAGCCTCGAGTCGAGAGCGTTTTGGTGTTCGCTGGTTGAGCCTGGCGACCGCATCGCAGGCTCATTGGTGGAGCACTTTGGCGCGCCAGAAGCCAAGGAGGTATTTGAGCGACGTGCCATGCCCGATCTTCCGAATGTTTCTCGAGCCGAATTGTCCAGGGCGTTCGAACGCTGGAGTTCGCGTTATCAAAGCGATCTAGGAACAAAAGCACTGAAACAGGCTGAGAGGTTTGACATGGCTCCGCTGCTTCCATCCTCGCCGCTTTGGCCATCGGGATTACGCGACCTTGCAGCCTTTTCACCGATTATGCTTTGGTTTCGCGGTAACCCAGAGAACTTCGCCAATCTTTCAAAATCTGTGGGGGTAGTGGGTTCGAGAGTTGCCAGTAATTATGGGGCCAGAGTCACCAACCGCCTGAGCCAGTTGGCAATCTCAGAGGGCGCAGCGGTGGTTTCGGGAGGTGCTTTAGGAATCGATGCCATTGCTCATCGCGCAGCCTTGGCCGCGAACGGCGTCACGGTGGCTTTCATGGCCGGTGGTCTCGACAACCTTTATCCCGCCTCCCACTTTGAGCTCTTTGAGCAAATTTCACAATGTGGCTTGCTTGTCTCCGAACTTGGCCCAGGCGCCAGACCAACGCGATGGCGCTTTCTTCAGCGCAACCGTTTAATTGCGGCAAGTAGCCAAGCGATTTTGGTCACCGAGGCGGGTTGGCGCTCGGGCTCAATCAATACCGTGAACCATGCAATCGAATTAGGCCGTCCGGTATTTGCAGTTCCAGGCCCAATCGATCAGGCAACCTCGGCTGGAAGTAACCGCCTCATGCGAGATGGCATGGCGCAGATGCTCATCGATGAATCCGATTTTGCGGAGCAACTTGGATGGCGAAAACCTTCGAGTGCCGCGGAATCGTCGATGGGGCAACTAGAACTTCGACTCTTCGACGCCTTGGGGTCAAGGCCCAGGGAAGCCAAACTGCTTCAAGCCGATGCTGGGTTAGATTCAACCGATTTCTCGATCGCCTTAGGTGGTTTGCAGCTGCTTGGTTTGGTTGAATCGGCCGACAATTCCACTTGGAAACGTTCGGTGAAGCGATAAATTGGCAGAATTTACCATTTTGTTACCAATTACCTTCAAAAACAGACCCTCAGATTAAATGCCAAAGCGGTAGATTAGGGGAGTGTTTAGCAAGGAAGCCGAACAGAAAATGCAAGGCCACAGCCCTCGGGAATTGGCCTGGCGTAGGTTCAAAAGCAATAAGGTCGCCATACCATCCCTGGCCATAGCGCTATTTGTCATGCTCGCCGTAATCCTTGCACCGGTTATTTATTCGCTCCTAGGTATCGATCCCGAGGCTCGCGATATGAACGCGCTAGACAGCCGCGGTGAAGTTGCGGGCGATTGGAACGGTATTAGCGCCAAGCACCCGCTTGGAGTAATTCCGGGTATCGGCTATGACCTTCTAGCAAGAATGCTTTTCGGAGCTCGCGTTTCATTCCTAATCGCTCTCGCATCCACCGTGATTACCGTGTTCATTGGTCTTGTGATGGGTGTGGTGGGTGGCTACTTCCGTGGTCGCGTTGATGGCGTAATCGGGCGCTTCACAGACTTCCTTTTAGCGTTCCCAACCTTCTTTATGATTCTTGCGCTATCGGCACCAACCGTTGACCGCATTGAGAAGTCGGGCTGGGCCGATGGCAACCAAGCTCGCATCCTCTATCTGATCATTATTTTCGCGATCTTTGGTTGGCCATACCTAAGCCGAATTATCCGTGCTCAGGTGATTTCCATTCGTGAGCGCGACTTCGTGCTTTCGGCGCAGGCGCTAGGCACTTCCAACCTTCGAATTCTGATCAAAGAGATCATGCCAAACGTGTGGACTCCGATCATCATTTACGTTTCGCTCTCGTTGCCTGGTTATCTAACTGCCGAGGCAGTCTTCTCATACCTAGGTATTGGTGTTCAGCCACCGATGCCGACCTTGGGAACGATCATCGCCGACTCAACGAAGTACATGATGAACAACCCGACATTCTTCTTTATCCCGTCGATGGCACTGATTCTGTTGGTGCTGACCTTCAACTTGCTCGGAGATGCCCTGCGCGATGCGCTTGACCCGAAGAGTGAGAACTAAGACTTACTCCGCCCGGAGTAATAAATAAACATACACACCAAGGAGGGTGAATGTTGAAAGGCAAGAAGAGCCTAAAGCTAGCTATGGCTGGTCTTACGGCAGCGGCGCTTGCAGGAACAGTCCTAACCGGCTGCGCTCCAGCAAACTCCGGTGGTACCCTAACGTACCTAACCAACTCGGAAGCTTGGACCCACGCGGATCCACAGCGTAACTACACCGGTATGCACATCGCGTGGTTCGGTTCATACATGCACCGCACCCTGACTGCATACGACCGTGCACCTGGTGCTGCGGGCTCGGCAGTAGTTCCTGACCTGGCAACCGACACCGGTAAGGCTTCGAACGACAACAAGACGTGGGAATTCACCCTACGCGATGGCGTTACCTTCGAAGACGGAACCGCAATCACCTGTGAAGACATCAAGTACGGTGTTTCGCGCACCTTCGCTACCGATGTAATCACCGATGGTCCTACCTATGCAATTGGAATGCTTGACATCCCAAGTGCCGAAGATGGTTCGTCAACCTACAAGGGCCCTTACAACACCGACGCAACAAACGATGTTGCTTCGTTTGACAAGGCAGTTACTTGTTCGGCAGACCACAAGACCATTACCTTCAACCTGAAGCGTTCGGTTGGTGACTTCAACTACACCGTTACCTACCTATCCTTTAGCCCAGTGCCAAAGGCTTCGGACGACGGTGACCAGTACGACATGCACCCAGTGTCGTCGGGCCCATACAAGATCAAGTCCTACAAGACCAACGACTCGATGGTTCTAGTACGCAACGACAAGTGGAAGGCAGAATCTGACCCTCTACGTGCAAAGCGTGCATTCCCAGACAAGATCGTTGTTAAGTTCGGTGTGGCCGAGGAAGTTCGCGACCAGACCATGCTTGCCGACAAGGACAAGACTGCAGTTTCGCTTGACGCTCTGCTACCTACCAACCTTTCTGCCGTCTTCGACGACAAGGGTGACGTACTAGAGAAGTACAAGGGACGCGCCATCAACGTTTACGACCCATACGTTCGTTACGCTGCTGTCAACGTTTCTAAGCTGAACTGTCTACCTCTTCGCAAGGCTATTTACTACGCGAAGGACTTCCAGGCTCTAATCACCCTTGCTGGTGGTCAGGCATTCAACGGTGACCCAGCTGACGGTGTTATCAAGCCTCTTATGGGTCTTGACTACGCTAAGACCGGCTACGCCACTAACGACGCAGACTGGAAGCCAGAAGGTAACGTAGAGAAGGCTCAGGCCCTTATGGACGAAGCCAAGACTACCTGTCCAGAGCTATACGCTCGTGCAACCGATCCAAAGCGCGGTATCACCTATGACATCGCAGACACCGAGACCAACAAGAAGGGTTCGGCTATTTGGATTGAGGCACTTGCCAAGGTTGGCATCGTTATCAAGTTCAACTTCATTGAGGCTGGAAAGTACTACTCGGTAGTACTAGACCCAACCAAGCAGGGCGATCTATCGGCCGGTGGCTGGGCTCCAGACTGGGCTAACGCTTCGACCGTTATCCCTGAGCTATTCACCCAGGAGGGTGGATTCCCAATGTCGCAGAACTGGGGTGACCCAGCTTACGCCGAGTTCAAGAAGCGCTCGGACGCTAACCTAGCCGAACCTGACCGTAAGAAGCAGGGTGCGGAGTGGGCTGCGCTAAACAAGTACGCCATGGACCAGATGTGGGTAATTCCAGGTACCTTCTCGAAGACTCAGGAAATCTGGGGCTCGAAGATTGGTGGAGCCTTCTTCTGGGAGCCACAGGGCGCACTGTCGTTCGGTGACCTCTACCTAAAGTAGTAACACCCAACTAGTTGTTTCGTGGTGTTGGGGTTCGCCCCAACACCACGGACCACTAGTTCTTCTTTGTTAGTCAAGAAAGGAAAATGATGAACGGTCTATTGGCCTACATCGGCCGCAGGTTAGGCATCACGCTGCTAATCCTTCTTGCCGTTAGTTTCACCGTTTACGTAATTTTCTCCCTACTTCCTTACGACCCTGCTTCACTAACCTGTGGCAAGAGCTGTAACGACCCGGGAATCATCGAAGCCAACCGTGTTCGCCTTGGCTACGACAAGCCGTTCTGGGAGCAGTACTGGATCTTCTTGCAGGGCCTATTTGTCGGCCGCAGCTTCGGTGAAGGTCAGGCTGCCTTATTCTGCGCCGCGCCTTCGTTCGGTTATTCATTCCTTCAGCACGCTTGTGTTACCGACCTAATCGTCGATGCCCTTCCAGTGACCATCTACCTGGCTGTCGGCTCTCTAATTCTTTGGTTGATTGTTGGTGTGGGTCTGGGTGTTATCGCCGCCCGCTACCGCGGAAAGATCTGGGACACCCTTTCAACCGCTTTCGTTCTCGTTGGAACCTCGCTTCCAACCTTCCTTACCGGTCTAGTACTGATCGTCTTCCTGGTCATCAAGGTTGACTGGTCGCCGTTCCCTGCAGGTGGTTACACCGCACCTGAGGATGACTTTGGTGGCTGGCTGTTGAGCATGGTTTTGCCATGGATCACCCTGGCTTTCGCCTACTCGGCCATCTACACCCGATTCGTGCGTAGCCAGATTCTTGAGATTTCAACCGAGGACTACATTCGCACCGCGCGTGCGAAGGGCCTCGGTGATCGTGTGATCCTGTTCAAGCACACTATGCGAGCAGCCCTAGCGCCGATCGTGACCATGGCCGGTCTTGACTTCGCCGGTCTACTCGGTGGTGCAATTCTTACCGAAGCGGTTTTCAACCTGCCAGGTATGGGGCGCCTTTCGCTGAACGCCGTGGTTGACATCGACCTTCCGGTGATTGTGGCAACCACGATTCTGGCGGCTACCATCGTCGTGGTCATCAACATGATCCTCGACATCGTCTATGCATTCCTAGACCCGAGAGTGAGAGTCTAATGTCGCTACTTTCGGTAAAAGACCTTCGAGTCGAATTCAAGACTCCAGACGGCGTGGTGAAGGCCGTTGCCGGTGTAACTTTCAACCTTGAGGCGGGGGAGACCCTGGCTCTCGTGGGTGAATCGGGTTCGGGCAAGTCGGTCACCAACCTGGCCTACATGGGCTTGCTGCCTAAGGCCAAGACCACCATCACCGGTTCGGCAATCTTGGAGACCGACGATGGCCCAGTGGAG
>JBEGPG010000037.1:0-22786 GCA_041181585.1 Actinomycetota bacterium | reverse complement strand
GGTTCACAGCCAGCACCATACGGCAACCCGACTCCTCAGCCTTACTCAGATCCAAACAACAACACTCCTGGAAACGTCTGGTAGTTAGGTAAGAGGGATGTCGAGTAACGGGCAAGATATGTGGGGAGGTGGCCCGACCACTCCTCAGAGCGGTGGCTCCTCGAGCCGCGGTGGTTCGTATACTTCTTCGTCGGCTCCTTGGCTCTGGTTGTTTATCGGTGCCGCCCTAACCGTCGTTGTTTTTGTAATTTCACTTTTTCTGAAGCCTGAAGGCATTGGCCCGAATCTGACCTACTGGCTCGTCTCGATGGCCGCTTATCTTGTGCCATTCGTTTTGTTCATAACCTCTGAGCTAAAGGCCCGTAGTGCTTCGGTTTATTACCGCACCAGCGCGTCTTCGGTGAAGATGGCTCGTGCAATCTACCTGATCTTCGGGCTACTCATGAGCAGCTTCTTTGTCTACGCCGTCGCCGACGAAATTTCCCGCATCCTGAATTCGGTGAACTAACCATGAGCATAATTTCGCGAAAAATTTCTGCCGCTATCGCGGCAATTGCAACTGCGTTCGTTCCACTCACTGCAGTATCAATCACCGCCGCTGACGCTGCCGAGAACAAGTACTCGTTCGCATCCTGTCTTCAGGAAAAGGGTGTCGGTCACGTTGTGCTCATGATGGATGAGAGCGGTAGCGTTTACGGCACCGAAGACTCTCCAGCAACCGACCCAAACAACCGCCGTATTGCAGGTGCTCAGATTTTGCTCGATCGCTTGCAGGCTGTTTCCGACACCTACGACAAGCCGGTAAATGTGCAGCTTGCCGGTTTCGGTGACAACTTTGTTGAGCGCCCAAACGCAGGTTGGGTCGAACTCAAGCCAAAGACCGAAACCTCGCTGAAGACTCTTACCGATGCAACCAACATCTGGGCCGACAAGTCGAAGCTTGGCAACAGCCGCGAGACCGACCTCGTAAGTGCAATCTCTGGTGCTCGTGATGCATTCCTCACTGCACCTGCCGAGAGCTGTAAGTTGTTCGTGTTCTTCAAAGACGGCAACGACTTCCACGTGTTCAACCCAAAGGTCGGCAAACACTCGCCGGTTGAAGGCTACGACGACATCAACAAACTTCTCGACGCCGGCAAGATCGACGCCGCCAACAAGGCAGCCGTCAAGGAAATCTGCCGTGATGGTGGCTTGGCCGATGCGCTTCGCGCCGACAAGAACATCTTCTCGGTGGGTGTTGGAATTTCAGCAGGTCGCACCGAACTAGAGGGCTTCAAGAAGTTCAAAGCCGTCATCGAAGGAAAGCCAACTCCTGGCTGTAAGGGCGGCGCTCTTCCTGCAAACGGTATGTATCTAACCGCCGACAACATCGACGAACTTCCGGGTAAATTCGCCAGCATCCTCGATCCAAATGCTCCCGAAGAAACCATGCAGGGCAACTTCGAGCTCGACCTAAAGCACGCACTTTCGGGCATCCGCATCATCTCGGCTGGAGTTAACTCGAAGAGCTACACCGTTCAGCCACCGAAGGGTTGCAAGAGCCCAGACCTGGTCTTCAAGGCCGGCGAGCCAAAGCGCGACGAGACCATCGGCGGCAGCGTGAATGCAACCGCGAAGTGGATGGGTGACGCGAAGCACCTCGAAACCTTCAGCCTCGTGCTCAAGCACTCAAACATGGCCGACGACAGTTGCTGGGTTGGCAAGTGGAAGTTCGTTCCAGGTGACGGCGCTGTTTCAAACCTTTACTTTGAAGCCGACCTTCAGGCCCTTCCGGTCTTCGGAAGCGACTCGCCTTACGTTGTCCCAGGTGACGACCAGGGCAGCAGTTACAACATTCGTCTAAGCCGTCCGAGCGAGCAGGGTGCCAACGAAATTCCTGCCGCCGACATCGACAAGGACATGGCGCTAACTCTCGAGGGTTTTGTTCGTAGCTCTGAGACCAAGCAGATTGAACCAGGTTTCGAAGGCTTCACCCTAACCGGTAAAGGCATCGCCGAGGGTCGCGTTCTAAAGGCCCCATCAACCGTTGCCATGGGTGGTTACGAACTCGTCCTTCGCCTCACCGTGAAGGTTGCTGGCTTCAACCACCAGCTAATGCCAATCACCACTCAGACCGTGGTTCAGGTGCGCTCAGCCAAGCAGACTCCGTCGGTGGTTGGAATTACTGATTTCGGAATCCTGAAGGGCACCGATCGCGCCAAGGGCACCATTAAGATTCAGGGTTCCCCTGAAGAGGACTACACGGTCAACTTCGCCGACGCCAAGTCGCTGGTAGCCGCTACCTCTTTTCCCGACGGCGTGAAGTACGATTTTGCATTCACCGGTGAAGACAAGAAGTCGGTCGTGATTCCTAAGGGTCAAACCGTTTCGATTCCGGTTTGGATCAAGGCAGTACCAACCGACAAGAACCTAAACGGTGAAGTTCGAGCACAGCAGCCAATTGGTGGGAAGATCAGCATCGCCGCCACCGCTGCTTCGGAGAAAACCCCGGTCGTAATCTCTGGCCAGTTCAAGGGCCAGCAGCAGGCGAGCGCCAACAGCTTGTTCCGCACAATTCTTCTGATTTTGTTCCTACTACTAGGTATCGGAATCAACCTGGTTGTAATCAACCGCGTTGCCGCGGCCTTCAACAAACTTCCAAAGAAGTACTCAATCCAGTACCTCTTCGTGGACGTGCAGTTCACCAAGGACACCTTCGTGAACATGCCTGCAATTCGCGCAGCCGCAGAGCAGGTTGGAAACTGGCAGTTTGCCAGCAATGGAAACAGCCGTAAGGTTCTAGACCTAGGCGGTCGCAAGGTTCGGGTAACCGGCGGTGGCTTCAAGCTGAGCCAGGTCGGCGCTGCTCGTCTCGACATTGGCACCGACATTGGTATGTCTTCGAACAACCCGCATGCGGCCGAACTTCCATTGGCACTAACCACCTCGTGGGCTTTCCAGACCAACCCAGCAAGCCTCCGCGAGGTGAAGCAGGGAGCTACCGGCTACGGAACAGTTCTATTGGTTCGCCGCCCTGAAGACTTGGCGCCAATCGACAACCTAATCAACGATTTTGAGCGCGAATGTGGAACAGCACTTCGCAGCCTCTTGGAGCAGATCAAGATTCCGGAGACTCAGTTCTACCAGGGTGAGAACAACACCTTTGGTGGCACCAACAACACTGGAACCTATTCGTCAAACCAGCCAAACCAGTCTTCTGGTGGCTCAAGCAGCGGAAATATTTGGGAGTAAGGAAAACTCATGAAGAAAGTACTAGTTATCGGCCTAGGTGGCTCCGGTGGTAAGACCGTTGGATTCCTCATGGACGAAGCGCTCGCCCAGATCAAAGACATGGGTTGGAAGTCAAACCGCCTCCCAGACTGCTGGTCGTTCGTGCACATTGACGTGCCACCTAGCGTCAACCTTGCAGTTGCGGGTACCGGACTAACCGCCAACGTTACCGACCAGTTCGGTCACTACATTCCGGTCACCAACCCTGGCGCGCTTTACAGCAACATCGACCAGGTTGTCTTCAACCAGTTCAGCAACAGCGCATCGAACTCTTCCGAGGGTCTGCGTGATCTTCTAAAGTGGCGACCGAACCCAGACGGCATCGCTGCCACCATCGACATCACCGGTGGTGCCGGTGCCTTCCGTGCCATCGGCCGCACCCTTACGCTTGCAGCCGGTGACAGCCTTTACAAGGAACTCAAGGCAGTCGTCTCGAACTTGATGAACGTTTCGAGCGAGGATGGCGTTGAACTCGCTCGCGTAATCGGCGACGGCGCAGCCTATGACGCCAGTGACTCGCCGCTAATCATCCTTGTTTCGAGCATGGCCGGTGGAACCGGTTCGTCGATGATTCTGGATATCGCAGATCTACTAAACGGTCTCTCTGCAGACGTTCCAAAGTTCATCGGTTCTGAAACTGCCGCTTTCCTGTACACCGCAGACGTCTTTGAGAGCTGGCACGAAACTTACAAGCGTGCCGGCGGCCAGACTCTCGGTGCCGTTTCGGAACTTCTTCACGCTCTTACTCGCACTGCCGACACCTGGTCTACCAAGGAATGGAAGCAGTTGGTTGCCGCTGGTGTAGCGCCTACCGAGGAATACCGCGGTCGTGGTCCTCGTGTGATTTTCCCTGTTGGTTCTAAGGTAGACGGCAAGTCGTTCGGCGAGAACCCGGTAGAGATCTACCGCGGATTCTCACGCGTGCTGGCACCGCTACTAGTTAGCGAAGACATTCAGGGTGAATTCAAGGGATACGTACGTACCAACTGGGGTAACAAGATTGCAGTTGTTGGCGACGCCCTTGGACTAAATACTCCAGTGGTTCAGCGTGGAGCTGCGGTTGAACGCTACACCTCGCTATTCGGCGGCTTCGGAAGCGCAACGCTTTCTACCGGTCGAGACCGCTACAAGGAATATGCGGCTCAGAGAATTGCACGTCGTGCGGCAGAGATTCTCTACTCGGGCTTCGAGCAGGTTCAGGCCGAAGGTCAGGCAACCACTCGCGTTGCCAAGCTACAAGCTGCAGCCAGCCAGGTTTACCCTCGCTTCAAGCAGACCCTCAACTTTGATGGTCTAGGTGGCTTCGATCCACACGCGCTTCGCAAGAAGATCATCGAGAAGTACCGCGGCAAGAATGATGTTCAGTTTGCCGAGGAGTACCTGGCAGATCTAAAGAACGTCTTTTCCAACGGAGATGGTCAGGCCATCGCCGGAAACATCAAGGTAGTTCTAGGTCAGACCGAAGCTAAGCGCTCAAAGGGGCTTGCCGACCAGGCCAATGCCATGGTTGTCTCATGGGGTAAGCAGATGGTTCAAGACCTTCAGGAAGCCCTAATTCTTGCATTGGCTGAATTTGGTGCGGCAACCGCAGACGAAGTTATGGAACTTCTAAATGGCGAGATCGGAAACTTGGTAAACGCTCTAAAGGCGATTCCAAACCAGGCCAACAACATGGCGGTTAAAAACTCAATTGAAGAAATCGGTCGAATCAAGAAGGACGTACCTCCTCCAGCGATCAACGACTTCAAGAACAAGTTCAGCCAGTTCCTTCAGAGCTCGCTTGAAATCCAGATTCACCGTGCGCTTGCAGAGGCGCTTGGCGAATTCCAGACAACCTTCGCATCGAACCTTCGCCGCGAGATCACTCGTCTGGAGTCTGACCTACAGACCGAACTTGGCAAGTTGCCTTCGTCGGTCACCTCAGCTGCCTACCGCGAAGCACCTCTAGTTTCGTGGCCAACTGGCAACACCATGCCAGAACACTTCAACCCTGCCGTTAACGAAGTATTGCTAACCCCAATCTCTAACTTCGTGAGCGACTTCAAGCGCGACATCGTGGCATCGGTCAACGGAACCATGAACGAGGACGACGCACTAACCGTTGCGGCCAAGCGTGTCATCTCGCGCCGCGAAATCGTCGAGGTTAATGGCGCTCAGAAGTACGGCCCAATCAACGGTTGGAAGGACGGCGACACCAAGGGAAACCACCCTCACTTCAGTGTTTCGGAAAGCTGGGTGCCAGCTCGTTTGAGCCCAACCCAGAACGCAAACCCTAAGTTGGAGATTCTGCTCGAGCCAGCTCAGCTTCGCGAGCTAGCAATTCAGTGGTTGAACATTCCTGGTAACCCGTTTGAGATCGCCTGCAACCTAAACATTGCAAGTTGGATCAACAGTGCACCTCAGAACGCAGACCTGTTCACCCAGAAACTATCTGAGACCATCACTCTGGCCTCACCATTAGTTGAACTGGACCAGAACCTAATTAGCAAGTTGCACGGAACCAACCACCCTGGAACCAGCTACGAGTTCTCGGCAATCCCAGTGGATGGCTCCCTTCCTTCAATCGCAAGCGTGATTAAGAACAAGCTCAGCGCTGGAAGCACTGGAGCTCAGAACTGGACCAACTTCATCGGTCAGTGCAAGCCGGCGTCGATCGCCCAGACGATCTCGATCTCTGGCAAGACCGCCCCTTACTCACCTTGGGCTTCGAAGTCGATCACCGCTCCGGTGAACTCGGCAATCGAAAGCTTTAAGGCAGATGGCAAGGGTCTAGGAACCTTCTGGACCAACATGCGTGCCCGCACTTTAACCCAGTTCGTTCCACTTGCCGAAGACCGCGTTCAGGCATTCATGCGTGGTTGGATTATCGGTCGTCTAACCGGCCGCATTCAGATTGGCCCAGCTCGCAATCCTGATGTTTCAGAGGTTCGCGTTTACCGTGACCAGACCGAAAACGGGCTTCCTGGAGCATGGCTTCCATTCTCGAGTGAAGTTCTGGGAGCCCCAGCTCTTGGAATCAGCAACCCTACCGGTGGTGCCGACTCGACCGGCTGGAACATTCCTGCAATCCTGCTCGAGTCGATGTCGCTAGCCCTTTGCCGTATCTCGGCTGGAAACATGGGTGACTGGGAGCCTTACGCCGAAGTCATTCGCCTCGGCACCAGCATGTACAGCATTCCTGGCCTAGGTCAGGCTGGCGGCAAGCCGGTAGCACTAGACAACTGGTTGAACGGCTACGATTCATCGCTTGGTATCCAGACTGACCCGAAACTAAATATCACCGATGTTGACTCGGCCAAGGCATGGATCGATAGCGTTCTGCAGGATATGAAGGCACTAAGCGAGGCTCAAGTTAACGGCTTGAACTTCTGGAACATTGATGCGGTCTACGAGATCATCGGTTTGATCGCGGATGCTGCAACACTAGTGAAGTCGGAACTGAACCGCAGTGACCTAGGAATCAAGCCGTCGACGGCGAAGCCACTCAGTGGGCAGCTTCCAGCCGGCGGGGATGACTCAGTAATCAAGCCAGGCTCAATCGCCTAAGGGGAAACATGCAGACTTCGATCATCGTTGCCAAACTAAAGAATCAGGCGACTAACGCAGTCTTCCAAATGATTCGCGATTGGACCGTCTCTGGTCTAATTCGCGAGTCGCTATGGCTCGACATCGATGATCCAAATACCGTCCTGCGGGTTCGTGGTGGCGAGGTAACGTCCGTCGTTGCAAGCTCATGGGCAACCACAATCAGCGATACTCCGAAGTTCTTTGCCATGCAGGTGTTGAAAGATCCTAAGTCTGCATTATCTCTAGAAGAAGTTACTCAGTCTTTAGACAATGTTGGCGCTTTCCGTGGCTCCATCCCATCACTTGTGAACGTGGTTTTCCCTGTCTCCGACTCCGACAGCCATCCAGCATCGTATTTCGCTACCAAGCTAAACCTGGTTGCACTGGCATTCGATGCGGCTAACCCAGACAGCAATGGGGAGCCGATTGACTCCAAGTCTCGCGTTTACTTCGCTAACTGTGCCAAGGAACTTTCAACAATCGTTGGACTTTGGCCAGGACAGACTTCATCCGTGCTCGACGGTATCGAATTTCTACCGGGCTCGTCTGCAAACGTCGTGGTTGAGCGCACGTTCGTTCGCTACGTGGATGCATCTGAGTTTGTGAAGTCGGTTATCAGTAACGTCATCGACGGGGATGGTAAGTCTGTCCCTGCCCCCATCGAGGCCGATAATCGACATCTCAACACAATTTCTGGACCTACCGCTATGGCCACAGCACAGGAGGTTGCAAAGACATTTGCAACCAACCACCCTGAGATCACTTACAAGAAATTTGATAGAAAGTTCGGCGATGGGCCTACCGCTGGCAACTTCTTGAAGGTACTTCAGTACTACTTCCAGTGGGTATGGAACTGGATTCGTCGTCAACCGAAAGCAATTCTGCAGCAGAAGGTGGAAAGCCTAAAGGCATCGGCGGCTAAGAGACTCCAGGGCATGATCGGAACCAACTCTAGGATCATGGTGGAAGTTGGCGGTCGCACGGCACACGACAACCCGAACGGCATGGCACCGATGGCAAACGAAGTCATCATGGAGACCTTCGCCAACCAAAACAGCAACCTACTTGTGGCACCGGAGATTATTCGCCCGCAGGATCTTTGGAAGAATTTCGCGGAAGCTGCCACCGCACTTCTTGATGGTTCAAAGCCAGACAAGTACGGAGACATTCTTCCTGTAGAGGAAGACCGAATCACTCGCAGAGTATTTACCGACCCGTATCTTGTGAGCCCGAACTTCCGTAAGAATCAGTTTTCGATTCCTGCAAACCTGAACGTGCCTTGTAAGGGTCACCGACTATCACCTAATGATCCACTCACTGCCAGATTGGTGCAGAAGGGCATTGACGAGACCCTTCGCGGGGGAGTTGGAGCCACTACTAACCTCGCTGAGGTGAGCCGCCTCAGCCAGCAACTTGAGCAGTGGAGACAGTCGAACACGAGCTTCACTTGGGCAGTTGGCGACATCATTGCCGCGGGTATTTCTAATGCTCTCGATGACTGGGAGGCACTGGGCCACCGCGCTCAGCAAGTTGACGACTCAGAACTTGTGAAGGCTGAGCTAAAAGCCCAAAAGGCACTTACTCGGCTATTCCTGATCACATTTGGTCTAATTGGTGCGGCCTTGCTGATCTGGCTGGGCCAGGCTCTATGGATTTTCAACACGTCCCATGTTTGGCCACCGATTGCGCCTTGGTGGGCAAAGCCTGTCGGTTGGGTCACACTCGCAGTGGTCCTTTGGAACGCTTTGGGTATCTCAATGGTCTGGGGTGCCGTAAACAAGTTCTTCAAGCTAGAACACGAACTGCAGTCTGATGAGGTTGCTGCTCATGAAAGTGAGAAAACTCACATCTTCAAGCAGATTACCAACCTAACCCAGTACTACCGCCAGTATCAGGCTTGGGTATCGATTATCAGTTGTTTCGTGCACGCAAATGACAAAGAGCAACGTGGAGCATCGGGGGAACTCAGCCTCGGTAAATCTGCTCCCCAGTCAATCACCGTGGCTACCCTCCTTCCAAATCCTTCGGGAACTGGTCAAGACCTCACTCGAGAAATTGCTTCAAAGTATTACCGCGTTGGTTGGCTAACTTCGCTAATGCAAGACGTTCTCGCCAAATCGATCGCAGAGTACAACGTGATTACTGCAGACAACTTCGCGAATGCGAATGACCCTCTTGGTCGTGCTCAGGCCTGGGCAAGTGGGCCAGACGTTTCTGGTGCCGTTCAAGCACATGCCATTATGCAGATACAGCAGCTTTCCACTCAGGGTACCGCTTACCGCGACTGGCGAGTGAAGAGAATCAATGCCATCGGTGAAGAACAGATTGAGACCGGCGCAGAAGTAATTGGTCAGCTTGCTTCGGGATCCGAATTTATGCCTTCAAACACCACGTTCACCGCACAGGCATCAGTTGGCAAGGCGGCCAAGTTGAATGAGACACACTCTGTTTGCGCATTCGATAACCGTCTTGGCCTGAAGAGTGAATTCGCTCGTGAAATTAAAGTTGAACCGAACAACGCGGCTAACCGAGAATTGGATTTCTTGGGCCTAAGGTTCGAAGCTACCTCGCTGTTGAACCCTACAGATGTGAAGGTGTTTGCTGAAGCTAAGAGCGAGCCGACACCGGTGGCTGATTCTTTGTCCCCGGTAAGACCCGGCTCACAGGCCTAAAGGAACGGCTCGAGGTAATTTAGAAGTTCTTTTTCGGGGGCGAGCGCCTGGACCTTGATGCGCGGAACTTGGCTTTCAAAGACCAAGTCGTTATAGATCATGAATCGAAGCTGAAGTCGGCGAATTGCCAGTCTTTGGGATAGGTCTTCAAAATCTCCTACCGGCGGTATGCCCGAGGCAACAATGATGAATGCCGAACCCGCTGGTGCCTTTTCGATTCGTTCCAGAACGTAGTCGGCTAGAGACTGCAGATCCTCTTTCTGGTACGCGGAGAGCGCTTTGTGGTGAAACTCTAGTGCCTCTTGATCGAGGTTCAGGATCTCGTTATAGGTGCCAGAGTAAGAAACATCAATCGGTCTCTCTTTAGTCGACATTGAAAGAACCTGTACCGAGCGTAGAAGGTTGGCTACGAACTCGCTGTGGTGTAAGAAGTCAGACATGCGGTCGTAGGTAGCGAAAATCACTTCAAACTCTTCTACTTCGCCAGTATGATTCGAACGGCTGATCTGCTGAACCTGCTCCATCACCTTCGCAATTGGGGCGGTATTTGGAACGTCCGAGATTAGTCTCTGATTTTGTAGGCGGGCGGTAATTTCCCACCCGTCCTCGTCAGCAGTATGGTTGAATGACAAGAAGTTGAATGCTTCGCCTTCGCCGATTCTCTCCGGGCGGAAATTCCATCCAGAGTCGCCTTCGCCCAACCATTCCAACGTCCAGCCGAAGTCGAGAGCCTTAGATGGGCGGTAATAGAAACTGAAATGGCTAATTGCCTCTGTAAGGGAATCGAGATCAATTTCTATTGTGAAACTGTTATCAAAACGGCTGGCCTGAATTCCTGGAATGTGAGCCTTTTCAACCTCGACGGTCTTGTCTTTGATGGTCTCGTCAACATCTGAAGGCGTTTCGAAGTTCTCATCGACCACCTTGGTGTATTCGATAGAGACATCGGCTAAGGAAGTTATGTTGTGTAAATAGAGCAGATAAACGCCCTTTTCAACAGGCTTCACTGCGTCGATTGCAATGTCGTTGATTGCCATGATTCCCCTCTAAGACCTGCCATGAGTTTACCAATAACGAGTTTGCCTGAGCATCGGATACTTGCTTTAGACTTGATGCACTAACGCCTTGGGGGAGATTTTGAAGCTAACACCTAGAGACTTAAATGCAGCTTTGGATCGTCTTTGCGCCAGCGACCCCAAGTACACGGAAGTTTTGATTCGTCGAGTACTCCAGGGATGCGCCGGAGCCGAAAGTTCACTCACTCCACAAGAAATTCGAGCACGTTTCGACGAAGTTCAAAAGGCAAATCCACGTAAGCCGGATGTACCTGAAAGTGTCTACATTCTTGCTGTAGATGTGGTTAACGAGGCCCTGGGCGAAACCGAAGTAAGCCCTAAGTCTGATGCGGTTCTAGACGAAGCGACTGTAATTGTTACCGCGCAAGCAGAGGAAACCGTAGTTCCTGAATCCAACGGGGTTGATGAGGACACAATCCAGCCGGTCGCGCCAGAACCTAAACCAGAGACGGAGCCGAAAGTGGTTGCTGAAGAACCCCGGGTGCCAAAAGTTGAAGCTCCACTAAGTTTCTCTCTATCGGACTGGAGTGGCTATCAGACCGATCACCAGAACAAACCGATTGATATCGTTGCCAGTTCAGAAAACGAGTTCACTGTTTCTTGGAAACCAAGCTCGGAGGGTGACAAGGTCTACTTGGTGGTTGCCTCAATCCATCCGGTCGCTACTCCGTCAAAAGCAGGCACCGACGATCTGAAGTTCGTGACAAAGGGCTCCTCGGTATTTGTGCCCGTAGGCAAGAAACACCTTGTAGTTTTTGAGGGCGACACCGTAACCAAAAAGAACCGAGTCTTTGGTCGTGCCGAGTTCGTAGGAACCATCGACAACTTGAAGGTAAAGACCTTCAAAGACCAAGTTCACCTCCGCTGGGACACCCAGGACGTTGATGCCAAAGTTCTCATCGAGCGGTTTGTAATTGATGCTGCCGGCAATACGCGTGACGCGGTCGGCAAGACCCTTTCGCGTGACCCTATCCCAGCCAAAGAATTTAGAGACACCGACTCAGATCTAAAAATGGGTGTTCGCTATGAGTACCGAGTTTGGCTTGAGAAACAGTCTGGAGACAACTCTCCTTCTCGTAGCGCGAAGACGCTCACTCAGCGGGTCGAAATCGCAGCCGAAATCCCGGCTCTTGAACACTTCGAAGTAAAGGCTGGCAGTAAATCTGGGTTGGTCGATTTCATCTATCAGCAACCTAGTGTTGAAGGTGCGCAGGTGAAGGTCTACTTGGTGAACGATCGACCAAGCACCGCCTTACTTGAGGTGCTTCACGATGAGCAAAGCCGTGTGCGTCTTACCGAAGACCTGGATACTCCAGAATTTGAGCGCATCATCGGTGAGCGTATGCAGCTCGAGAATGCTAAGCCTGACCAAGACGGCAAAGTCTCAATCCCAGATAACCGAATCAAAATTGATGAGTTCGGTTTCAGGACTTTTGTTGCTGTGGTAGTAGTCGGTAACCAGGCGCGAATCGACTCTTGTCGAGTTCTAAATCCAATTGCACCTATGGGTGGCACAGAGATGATCGATCGCTACGACTATCAATTGCTACGAGTGGAAATTCCCGAAGGGGCTTCAAACCTTGAACTTTGGCAGGCACTGCCAGGTGCTAAGTGGGCCGAAACTTCACAAGAACGACGTAACCGCCTAGTCCGCGTTGCGGACGTTTACCGCCCAAATGGTGGAATCTTATTCACCGAGTTCCATGACTCGCTAGATGCGGCTCCGGCACTCGGCTGCGATCCAATGACATTGTTCACTCGCGGGCAGTCTGAATTCGACGGAACTACGAGCTATTCGCCAGGCGAAGGTGCCTCGAGGGTTTATCCAGGGCGAATCGAGATCCATGTAAAACTGGTTCCCCTTGAAATTCGAACTGAATCGCGTGGTTTCCTTGGGCTCAGTAAAACCGAGCAAGTTGTCGGTGTGGAAAATCAGATTCACGTCAAGGTAGTTAGCCCCGTTCAGGGCACGGTCAAGCTGATTGCTGAATTGCTGAGTCCAAACGCGAATCAAGGGCTTGATTTGGCCAATGAGGGTGCCGCAGAAAGAGTCATCGACCTAAACCTCGGTGAATACAAAGACTGGAAACCGCTCATGGTTGGCGACTCGGCAGCACAGAAACCTTTGATACAACCCGAGGGACGTAAGGTTCGAATCCGCCCTTCTATTTCGGAATATATCGACATCCCTATATTCGTAATCAATGAAGCAGTCGATATCGAAAAGCAACGGCTTAAGTCGGTTCCACTTGCCGTGGACCCGAACCGACGCATCAAAGTTGTAATTGCTGGTGTTAAACAGAGCGGTAAGACCACCTACGTACAGGCACTTATTAACCAGCTCAAGAACCAGTTCGCTCTAAATTTCCGCTTTGACCTTCAAGCCAAGTCGGAATCGGCCAAGTGGCGCCTTGAAGAACTTAACGAGTTCCTAAGGACAGGTGAACGGCCTAAGTTCACTCCAGTGGCAGCTGACTTTGACTTCGAGGCACATGATCCAAAAGATCCTCGCCAGCCAATTATTTTTGAGCTAGCTAACGGTGGCCCGAACAAGCCGTTTGGAACACTCGAGATCATCGACGTGGCCGGCGAAGACATGGACCGTGGTTTTGAAAACATGGCCAAGTACTACGAAGAGCACTTCTTGGCTGCTGACCTCATCATCTACATTTTCGATCCACTTCAGAACGCAGTGATCGCCGACGTGCTTGCTGGTAAACCAATTCCTCCGCAGGCGTCAAACCCTACTGACGTGCTTAAGAACATCCACAACTTGGTGAAGGGCAAACCTTCTCGCAACCCAAACCAGAGCATCGCGCTCGTGGTCTCGAAGTTCGACTTCTTGGAAACCGCTTTGGAGAAGATTGCCGAAGGTAATGGCGGTCAGCCCTCTCCGGTTGTGCGTGGAATGTCGATTACCCGCGATCCGAATGCTTGGTCAACCAGACCATTCAACGAGGTCGACTCACAGGCGATCGAAGAAGAGATCACCGAGGCGATCGGTAACTTCCTAGGTATTGGTACTTTGTTTGCCTATGCCAAGGAGCAGATTGTGGAATGCCCGGTCAAGTTCTTCGTGGTAAGCGCACTTGGACACGACCAACTTGGTCCAACCATCAGCAAGGCAGGTATGACTTCGTTCCGAGTGTCTGACCCGTTGCTTTGGGTTGCCATGAAACCTGCAACTACTCAGCCAGCTGGATAAGTATGATCTTCCAGTTTTTGAACACTGAAACGGACGCTCCAGGGCCGTTCACTCAGGTTCGCGGTTCGAAATTCAAGTGCGTGGTTGTGCCAACTGACTCAATTGTCGGTTCCCCAGATATTTCGGCTGCAATTCTTGCAAGCGAGCCATTGCTGATCTCGGTCATGCCTGAGTTTGCTAGTTACAAGGCTCCCACGTTTGATGCATTCATTAAGGATGATGACTACGCTCGCGTTCCTCGTGACTGGGTCTTTAGCCACAACAGTTCAAAGGTCACCTCCTTTGCTCGCCTATTTACCAGTGGAATGAATCACGGACGTCCCGCGAATCCATTCCACCAGGGTTTCATTTGCACCGAGGATGACGTGAAGCCCTTAATCGCTCGCGCAAATCAAGTAGTTCCTGGAGTTCGCCCAAGGCCTGCCGATTTTGCGTTTAGCGATGAGTGGCTTGATGCCCGAGGCGAGTCTCAGGTCAATGCAGCGGAAATCGGTCCGAACTTTCCATATCCGAAGTTAAGTTCCTCGGAGCTTTCAATCAGACAACACTTCGCCTTTGACTCTTCTGAAACCTCGAGTGCGATTCTTTATCAGTTTGCTCAGGCCTTGTATCAGGGTGGCGATTTCACTCTGCCTAGTGCAGACCATGATTTGTTCATGAACTGGGTCTCGCTCTTGACGCACCTCGTGCCGCAAAGGATGGCTTGGCGAATTTTCTTCAACAGCCTTGGAGGCGGGCCAGCTCGTTCGGCAGAAAGCCTAGGGCTACCTCGAATCGATCTTGCCGAGGGCTTGCCTGTGCGGCAAGTTTCCCCAGCAGCCGCAATTTGGGCAAGCCTGGTGAAAACAATTTACGAGAACTACGAAGATGAGACATTCCTAGTCGAACTCGATGAGACAATCAGCGCGACGGAACCCGCAAAATTCGGTAGCGAAGTCCCTCCTTCTAGAATTTCTTTGTCTGCTGTGCTTTTCACCTCGCTCAGATGGCAGGCCTCAACATTCGGTACGAGTGAGATCGAATATGCCGACAAGGCGATTGCGGCTATGAATGAACTTGGTTGGCCAGTGGCATTCTCGACTTCAAAACAGAGGGAAGCAATTGTCGGAACTCTCGGTAACCCTTCATCACTTCTCAACCAATCCTCTAGAGGTCCTGAGATTCTAGAATTACTTAAGTCTTTGCCGGTAATTAGTGGGGTCTAGCCAATGCTTGTATGTGCAAACTGTAATGAGCCACCAGCCTCACCGACCGATGTGTTCTGTGGCGGCTGTGGGCAGACAATCAAGCTCGTAGAGCGCCCTGTAACCGGCACGATTAGACATCAGAAGTCTGGCATTCCAACTTGGTTAGTTATCGCTGGAGGTAGCCTCGTTGCCCTGATTCTCGCGGTAGTCGTAATCTTGGCTTTTGTTCGACCAGGAACTCAATCCCAGCAGCCGGGTGGAATTACAAAAACTGATACACCTACTCCGACGCCCGAAGCTGGCGCCGCACAAACCATTTCGAACGAACTCATTGATGGCGGCATTTGCACCGCAGCCTGGTCGGTTGATGAATATGCCGAGTCGCCTACTGCGGGAATCCCATCGAGTTATTGGGATGATGGCTCTCTCCGTACTTGCAAGGTGGATAGAACCGCTGACTCTCCAACACGTTGGGTCACGATTCTTACCGGCGCAGAGATTCTCTCAACTTATGGTGATGGCTGGATTGTCCCAGCTGGAACGGTAGCTATCTTCAACCCAGATAAAACGATTCTCCTCAACGAGAATCGAACCAAAGTCGACATTAAGGACGACGCCGTCGTCCAGGCCATACTTGTGAAGTACGGCGGCAAAGTAGTCGTAGGTAAGTAAGTTTCATGAATTGCACCAACTGCACTCAGCCTCTTATTGAAGGATCTCGATTCTGTAATAACTGTGGTGCCCGCGTTGAGCAGGCCAGTGCAATAAAGGCTGCGCCGGCTCGAGATCTACTACAAAACCTTGTGAATCGGCAGATTTTGACCGGGATGATTGCTCCTAACACCTATGGCGAAGCCAAATTATCCGAACTTGTTGCGACGGGAAACTACGCCCAGGCTGAGACAGACTTCAATACCGATCCGTTCGACCAACGACCTAAACTCGTAGTCACTGCGATTTCGGATGGATTGGACAACCTTTCAGAAACCATTGATTCATTCAATCGAGTGGTTGAAGGAAATCTGCTGGGCTATGTAGTGAACTCAGAAGCAGTGGTATTCGTCTCTGCGGACTATTCCAGAGATATCTCACTTGAGAACGGCATCGGTGACTTGGAGAAAGCTCTAGGCGGTTCAGGAACAGTGCTTATGGGCGATCAGAGTTCAACCCTCGAGGAACTTGTTTTCAGTTACGGAACTTCCCAAGAGCTGCTGACCCAGGTTCGAGGCACTGGCTTCAACATCAGAATGTTCAAGCTCCCTGGCTCCTGGGCAAGTGAACTCGAGGATGGAATCGAGTGCTCACTCTTCCGTTACTACCCGATCGCTGGAAACGATGATGTGTTCATCAGCGGCTCAATCTACGTGGGCGTCCCTGGCAAAGAGGTGCAAATCAACGGGGCAACCGAGTGCGTTGCAACGCTCACCGACGAGAACTGGACGATCGAATTATCAGCAAATCGAATGGCACCAAGCCAGTTCAAGGTTGAGATTGCTAAGTTCGAGAATTATCTCGGTGGAACGCTGGAGATTCAGCGCTAGCTACCAGTTGAGGCTGTCGCTGTCTTTGCAGGTGATCAGGTGGTTGCAGAACTGCGACACCGCGAGTGAGTAATAGAGACCACTCACGTTTTCGCGAATGTCCACGAACGTGTTCACCGCAACCACTTCACCGCGACTGTTGATCAGCGGGCCACCCGAGTTACCAGGGTTCACCTCGGCCGAGGTGACAACCCACTGCTTGTCTGCCTGGTAGTCGGAGATGATTCCGATGCTCACGTGGTTCTCTAACGTATTGCCATCGGCGTCAGCCGGGTTACCAATTGCTAGCGCCCACTGCGCCTTCTTCGGTGCAACCTTCGCGGTGGCCAGGGTCGGCACCTCGGTCGCAGTAGTAAGAATGGCGAAGTCACCGTTTCCGCTGCCGCTATCGTAGCTGTTGTCGTAGTTGAACACGTGGGCAACGTGAGGAGTGTTCGGTGAATCGGCAAGGAAGATCGAGACGGTCTTGCTGTCTAGGCAACCATCCACGACGTGCCAGTTGGTGATGATTTCGTATGGTTCGGAATCGTCGGCGGTTGTGGTGGCGCTGTCGGTGAGCGAGATTCCCCAGCCGGTTCCGCTTACTCCGCCGCCACTCGAATCGGTGCACTCAACTCGCACGGTTGCACTTCCAACCGCGTCGAGGAATTTCTCCATGTCTTTTGGAGCCGAGTAGAGATCGTTCGAATTGAACTGGCTCGAAACCTCAGGCTTATCGTTCTGAGTGGAAGGCTTGTTTCCCGAACCCTGGTCGTTGAGTGCTGCCAGGCCGCCCAGAATCGAGCCACCGGCAACTAATACGAAAAGCCCCAGCGCGCTTAAGCCAACAATGAGCCCGGTCTTTGACTTCTTTTTAGGCGCAGGTGGCTGCTCGTTTTGGAACGAGCCTCCGCCCCAAGAATCCGATCCCCAGTCGTTCGACAAAGCTACCTAGAGAACCGTAGCGCTCTGAGCGTTTTCGGCGAGCTTCGCTTTGGTCTTCTTGACCTTGCGCTCTTCGGAAGCGGTAAGAGTGTGGCGCTCCATGTCGAGGCTGCGAAGCACACGGTTGTCTGAGATCCAGTCCATCACGGCGAATAGAACACCAGAGATTACGAAGGTTAGGTGGATGGCCACGCGCCAGGTTAGGGCGTGTACCGGAATTTCCTTCTCAGGAGTTGAGGCCAACTCGATGAAGTCCTTCAGTAGCTCGATAACCGAGATTGCAACCAACGAACCGATTAGCTTGATCTTCAAACCAGAGAAGTCAACGTGACCCATCCAAGCCGGGCGGTCAACGCTGTGCTCGGCGGTCTCGATCTTCGATACGAAGTTCTCGTAACCGGCGAAAAGCACGATCAGGATTAGGTTGCCCAACAGCACGATGTCCAGAAGTGCTAACAGGTCCAAAGTGAACTGCTGGCCCTCGGCCTCGGTTGCATGTGAGATCAATGCCCAGAATTCAACGGCAAATTTGTATACCAAAACACCTAGGACGCCGATGAGGCCGATGTAAAGCGGGGCAAGCAGCCAACGCGACCAGAAGATAAAACGTTCGACGAGATTAGAAAGCATTGCTCCCCCTATGGTGCTGGTTAATTTCCTTTGACAATCCTAAACAATTAGGTGACAGATTTTTACGGCTCGTAGGTTGAGTCGTTAGGCGCTGCCTCCGGCGGAGACTGCAGCGTGTAGAGGTTAGCTGGCTTGCCAGGGCGAGAGGAGTCGCGCATGTTGGTCTGCTCAACGAAGCTGTCGGCAGAGGTCATGCTGCGACGGAACAGATCGCGCTGAACCTGCTCACCGCGGCAAACTTCCTGGAACTCCTGCAGGTCGCTCAGGCGGAATGCTTCGCCAAGCGGGTTGAGCCCCAAATAGTTGAACGGGTCAAGCTTGCCGGTGAAGGCATGGCGAAGTTTGCGCCAGGCGTAGAACACCATCTGGTCGTGGTCGAGTGTTAGGTAGCGCTCGCCGCGTTCCACCGGAAGCTTCTTTTCGTGGCGACGATTTGGCGAGTGCTTCGGCATGATGCGGTAGCCGAAGCGGCTTACGCCATCGAACTTGGTAAGGCTGCCGTTTTCCTTTTCGAAGCGTTCCATGAACCCCGACGAATTCACAAGCTCCAAACCAACGCGGTCCTTGCCGCCGAGAATCTTGCGAACGTCTTCGAAGTCGGCCATGGCCCAGTAGCTGAACGAGATGGTTCGAGTTTCGGTGTCGCGCGATGGATCGTCGTAGGTTCCAACCTCACGAAGAGGTACGCGCAGGTCGAGACCAATGCGCTCGCGGAGCACGCGCTTGGCCGCTTCGGCAATGCGTTCGTTCGGTTGCACGAAACCGCCAGGCAGGATGCGCTCGGTGTTGCCATCGTGGCCCATGGTTAGCACCAAAAGCGAGAGGCCGTTGTTCAATCCGCGGAATTCTTTTTGGGGTGAAAGCAGCGACTCGTCCCAGAGCATCGACTGCAGCTCTTCCTCGCTTGCGACGGTGAAGATCACAACGTCGACAGCAATTCTTGGATAAATGTCAGTGGTCACTCTTATAGTTTTCCTTGTCCCCAAATGAGTTTACGGATGAAACGCTTATTTGGGAATAATTTGAGCAAAATAACTATTTGATGTGCTACGTTTGCGTGGCTATGAGATTAGGAAGGGGAATCAGAATGATGGAAATCAAGATTGAATACAACTGCCTATTGGCAGGTAAGAAAAGCGCACTGGGCTTAATGCTCGAGGTCACCGCACCCGAGAGCCCAGCCGACGACCTTCCTAAAGCTCGCGAGCCAAAGGGGATCGTCTTCGTAGTCGACCGCTCCGGATCCATGGGCGGCGGCCGACTCGAACTCGTGAAGCAGACCATCGTCGATATGCTCCCTCGCTTAGGAGAGCAGGACTACCTTTCGGTAGTCACCTTCGACGACTTCGCCAAGGTCGAGCTTCCGCTCACCCAAATCAAGTCGACCAAGCTGGCCGACCTCCGCAAACACATCGGCGACATTCAGCCAGGCGGTTCAACCAACCTTCACGTTGGTTACCTAAACGGCATCGAAGAAGCCAAGAAGGCGCCTAGCGGAGTGGAGACCACCCTGGTGCTGCTGAGCGATGGTGAGGCAAACGCCGGAATCGTGGATGCAGTAGCACTCGGTCAGATTGCAGCTGGTGCTACCGAACACCTCATCACCACTTCCACCATTGGAATTGGCGAAGGATACGACGAAACCATCCTGAACGCCATGGCGATCTCGGGAACCGGAAACCACTTCGCGGCCTACCGCCTAGAAGAGGCCGTGGACGGTCTGAACGATGAAATCGACGGCATGCTGAAGAAGACCATCTCGAACCTTAAGATCGAGATCGAGGCAATCGGCCGTTTCAATACCGAGCAGTTCAAGGTTCGCAAAACCCAGTACCTCCGCGATTTCAAGACTCTACCTGGCAAGGCAATTGCCAACCTCGGCGACCTAGCCTCGAAGGAAGAGAAGAACTTCGTATTCGAAGTGACGCTGCCCGGAGTTGGCGTGGACGAAACCGTGGTTCTCGAGGCAATCTCAGTGCGTTACTTCTACGAAGACCTAATCCTCGCTCGCAAGATCGAAGGCGGTCAGCGCTTCGAGCTAACCGTGGCAACCGCTAACGACTACGTTGAGCCGGCCCACGACGAAGACATCGTTGCCGAACTTCAGGGTTTGCGCCTGCAGGACTTGAAGGAAGAAGCGGTTCGCCTGATGCAGATTGGTCGCGGCGAAGAAGCCCGCGAACTACTACGCAAGGCGGGTGAAGACTTCGAGAAGTTCTTGCAGAACCTCGACATGATCTCACCACGTAATTACGACCGCATGATGGCTCAGCGTACAGAGTTCTCAACACTCAGCATGTTGCAGAACGACGGCGAGTTCTACAAGCGCAGCGCCGAGTCGATCAACCGCGGTCGCAAGTCGAAGCCAGACCCGCGCAAAGAAGAGTAACCGGCCAGGGGAAAATCGGGGGAACACTCGCGGTCCCAGACGTTTAGGACCGTGGGTGCCCGACCCCAAGACCAGAAAGGAATCACAACGAACACAACTACTTATAGAAGGAACCGATAGCTTATGTGGATTTTCACAGAGACCGGCTTTGTTTCTGCCGTAAAGAAACCCCAGGACGCTGGCCTTGTTAGCCTCCGTGCCCGTAACCACGCTTCGCTAGAAACGATCGCCGACAACTATGGCGTTGAAATCATCAACACCCCGAACGGCGACTACCCATGGCGAACCTTCGTTACCAACGAACAGCTAGCCGACTGGCTCGCCACCAAAGCACTCGAGCTGGATTACTCGAACTTCAAGAGCCACGTTCACAAGGTGAACCCGAGCCGTAAGTTCATCAATGCGCTTCACGACGTCTGGGCGGTTATGACCAGCACCGAAGACGAGAACTCGCGCCCTAAAAACTTCTTCGACGCATAACGCCGGCGGTCTCGCGGGCGGCCCTTTCCTCCTTTCAACCGCTCGCGAGACCAAAAGCCCTCCTCCTTTTTCGAGGAGGGTCATTGAAAGAGTCCCAACACCCATATATGGGGGGTTAATTTCTCCCCACTTAGAAAAGGACTCAGATGACCAAACGCCCAGAAATTGTTGAGCTTGCAAGCAAGCAGAACATCAACTTCCTAAACGACTTCGGTAGCGCCCCGGTGGTTACCGGCCTCGAAGCCTGCCTACCAATCGACGACCCCGATCTGTTCTTCAGCGATGAACCGGAAGACATTGCATTCGCCAAGGCGGTCTGCCAGCAGTGCCCACTGATCCAGCAGTGCGGCGACTACGGCATGAAGAACGAGAACCACGGAGTTTGGGGTGGCCTTTCGCCGGCCGACCGCTACGAACTTCGCGGCAATAAAGAGGTATTCGAATCAACCGACATCGACCGCCTACTCGAAGAGAAGTTCTTCATCCTCGAGCAGCCTGCCGAGGTAGTGGCCGCCCGCTACGACGTTGACACCCGAACCATCGTGCGCTGGCGAAACACCATTCGTCACGCCCAGGAAGTGGACTAACTCATGGAAGAGAAGCTAAGTCCACAAGACCGAGAACTGTTCCTGAAGGTTTGGAACCTAAGCGAAGATGACTGGACCGATGAGGAGATTCTCATGGCCATTTCACTCGGACACTTTTAGACCCAGAAAGCGAATCACAAAATGCAAATGAAACCTCATGTGATCTACGACGACATCTATCTCAACTGGATACTGGGCGCGGGCGATGGCTCTCACCCAACCAATCCGATAAGAGCAAAGTTGGCGCACGACTTACTCAAGGCTGAGTTCGGCGACCAGTTGGTCACAGTGAAACCAAACCCTGCCGTTATGCGAGAGCACGACCTAGCCGCCTTGACCGAATTCCACGACCCGGAATACGTTGCCGAAACCCTGAGGGGCAATAACCCCCAGTGGTATGGCACTAGACCTGCGGTTGCCGAAGCCGGCTTTGCCATGTTTCAGGGAACCATCCGCGCACTCGAGCTGATTCAGAGCGGAGAGGCCAACGTGGTCTTCAACCCGCAAGGGGCTAAGCATCACGCCCGCTACGGATACGGATCGGGCTTCTGCATTTTCAACGACATGGCCTATGCCGCAGTTGAATTACAAAAGTCTGGGCTGCGCCCGCTCTATATCGACTGGGACATCCATGCTGGAGACGGCGTGCACCACATGCTGGCCAACAAGCAAATCCCAACCATCTCCATTCACAACGGTTCCGGTTATCCGATGGATCGAGAGCTGCAGTCGCTCGATGGCACTCGCCGCGAAATCGTGGATGAAGAAGAACTGAATTACAACTTCAACGTTCTCGACGGCGATGGCGATGACGTATTCATGGACGCAATCGATCGCGCTCGAGAAATCGTCGAAGCGTATAAACCAGACGTGATTCTGCTTGCCGCGGGAGCCGATGGGCACGAAGGTCCGAACAACCTAGGCGCAAACAACAACTACACGTCCGTGGGATTCCGCTACGCGGCCGAGATGGTTGCAGAGCAAGCCGCCAAGCACAGCCAAGGCCGTGTGCTCATCGGCGGTGCTGGCGGGTATCAACCGCTCAGGGAAACCCCGGAGACCTGGGCGTTGGTGGTATCAACAATTGCCAAATGGTCAGACCCTACCCGTACTCTGTAAGTGAAGGGGTGGTAAGTATGAAGATCGAACGGTCTTTTATTGTTTGTCCTAGAAACTTAGACGGGGAAGACGAGCAAACACTCTTTCAACTCATAGACATCAACGATGCTCTTCACTTCGAGCTCCTTTGGGTCGGCAC
>JBEGPG010000036.1:0-14736 GCA_041181585.1 Actinomycetota bacterium | reverse complement strand
GCGTTGACTTCGCGTGTCGAACCCCATCGAATCCACTCGGTCCAGCTTGCTGGCGGTATTTCGGTGCGACACCAGGTGTGACCAGCAACCGCTGGAAACAGTTAACTGAGTGGCACATTTGTGCCAAAAGGAGAAACTGCCATGGCAGTAGTAACTATGCGCGAGATGCTTGACAGCGGCGTGCACTTCGGGCACCAGACCCGTCGTTGGAACCCAAAGATGAAGCGTTTCATCTTGACCGACCGTTCTGGCATCTACATCATCGACCTTCAGAAGTCGCTAACCCACATCGACCAGGCTTACTCGTTCGTGAAGGACCTAGTAGCAGCCGGTGGCTCTATCATGTTCGTTGGAACCAAGAAGCAGGCTCAGGAAGCCATTGCTCAGCAGGCTCAGCGCGTTGGTCAGCCTTACATCAACGAGCGTTGGTTGGGTGGACTTCTAACCAACTTCCAGACCATCCAGAAGCGTCTAACCCGTCTAAAGGAACTTGACGTAATGGACTTCTCGGGCGAGACCAAGACCGGTCTAACCAAGAAGGAACTACTTATTCTTCGTCGTGAGAAGGACAAGCTAGAGAAGTCGCTTGGTGGTATTCGCAACGTAACCCGTCAGCCTTCGGCTCTTTGGGTAGTTGACACCAACAAGGAGCACCTAGCAATCACCGAAGCTAAGAAGCTTGGTATTCCAGTAATCGGTATCCTCGACACCAACTGTGACCCAGACGAGGTCACCATCGGTATCCCTGGAAACGACGACGCAATCCGTTCGATCGCTCTTCTAACCCGCGTAATTGCAGATGCAGTTGCCGAGGGTCTAAAGGCAAAGCACTCGAAGCCTGAAGAGGTCGAGCCGCTAGCCGAGTGGGAGCAGGAACTTCTAAACAACCAGGCACCAGCAGAAACCCCAGAGGTTTCTGTGTCAGAAACTCCAGCAGAGAAGGACGCTGAATAATGGCTAACTATACCGCTGCCGACGTAAAGGCACTTCGCGAGCGCTCGGGCGCTGGCATGATGGACTGCAAGAACGCCCTAGACGAAGCCGATGGCAACGTTGATAAGGCTCTTGAGGTTCTACGTCTAAAGGGCTTGAAGGGTGTTACCAAGCGTGAAGGCCGCACCACCAGCAACGGTCTAATCGTTGCTCGTGTTTCGGGCGGAACCGGTTACCTTCTTGAGCTAGCCTGTGAGACCGACTTCGTTGCCAAGGCAGAGAAGTTCGTTTCGCTAGCCGAGTCGATCGCCGACGCAGTCGTTGCTGCCGGTGCGAAGGACCTAGACGCAGCTCTTGCTGCCGACCTAAACGGCAAGACCGTTGCCGACGCCATCAACGACGAAGCTGCAATCATGGGTGAAAAGGTAGAACTTCGCCGCCTAGCAGTTGTTGAGGGTCAGAAGGTTGACGCTTACCTACACCGCACCAGCAAGGACCTACCTCCACAGGTTGGCGTTCTGCTTGCTTACTCGGGTAACGACGACGAGACCGCACACGATGTGTCGGTTCACATCGCTGCGTTCTCGCCTAACCACCTAACCCGTGACGACGTAGACGCCGAGGTTGTTGCAACCGAGCGCCGCATCGCCGAGGAGACCGCACGTAACGAAGGTAAGCCAGAGGCCGCCCTTCCAAAGATCGTTGAAGGCCGCGTAACCGGATTCTTCAAGGAGAACGTGCTTCTAGAGCAGGACTTCGCCAAGGACAACAAGTTCTCGGTTGCCAAGGTTCTAGAGAACGCTGGTCTAGAGGTTTCGGCATTCGTACGCTTCCGCGTTGGTGCCTAAAAACTAAAAAAGGTAAAAGGCTCGGCCATTTGGGTCGGGCCTTTTCCTTTGTCGCAAATAGGATGGATGTTAGGAGGAAGCCATGGCACAGAAGCGTCGAGTTCTATTGAAACTTTCAGGTGAAGCCTTTGGTGGCGGCACCCTGGGTGTAAACCCAGACATCGTCTCGGCTTTCGCCAAGGAGATCGCCGAAGGCGCCAAGAACACCGAGATTGCAATTGTGGTCGGTGGTGGAAACTTCTTCCGCGGTGCCGAGCTTTCACAACGCGGCATGGACCGCTCCCGTGCCGACTACATGGGTATGCTCGGAACCGTAATGAACGCCATTGCTCTCCAAGACTTCCTAGAGCAGGCCGGCGTCGATGCCCGCGTGCAGTCGGCCATCACCATGTCGCAGGTCACCGAACCTTACATTCCGCTTCGCGCCATTCGTCACCTTGAAAAGGGTCGAGTCGTGATCTTTGGTGCCGGTGCCGGTATGCCTTACTTCTCGACCGATACGGTTGCCGCTCAGCGTGCACTTGAGATTCACGCCGACGAGGTTCTGGTTGCCAAGAACGGCGTGGACGGCGTTTACTCGGCCGACCCGAAGAAGGATCCGAAAGCCAAGCGCCTAGAAAAGATTTCCTACCAGGAGGCTCTGGTTCAGGGTCTAAAGGTGGTTGACGCAACCGCGTTCAGCCTATGCATGGACAACAAGATGCCGATGCGCGTCTTTGGAATGCAGGGCAAGGGCAATATCACGGACGCCATCAAGGGCAAGTCCATCGGAACCTTCGTTTCGGCCTAATACTTTTTCAAACAAGGAGAATCAATTGATTTCGGAAATCATCGCTAGCACCAAAGACAAGATGGGCAAGGCCGTAGAGGCTGCTAAGGACGACTTTTCGTCGGTTCGTACCGGCCGCGCTAACCCAGCAATGTTCCAGAAGATCATGGTTGATTACTATGGCACCGGAACCCCGCTTGGGCAGTTGGCTTCGATGCAGAACCTTGAGGCTCGCACCCTAGCCATCACCCCTTACGACAAGAGCGCTCTGATCACCATTGAGACCGCGATCCGTAACGAGCCAAACCTGAACGCTACCCTGAACAACGACGGAACCACCATCCGTGCTTCGCTGCCAGATCTAACCGAAGAGCGTCGCAAGGACTACGTGAAGCTCGTTAAGGGAAAGGCTGAGGACGCTCGCGTTGCGGTTCGCAACATTCGCCGTAAGGGTAACGACGACTTAGCCGCGCTAAAGAAGGACGGCGCCGCTGGCGAAGACGACCTTGCTCGTGCCGAAAAGGAACTTGACGCACTCACCAAGTCGCACGTCGACGCAATCGACGAAGCACTGAAGAAAAAAGAAGCCGAACTTCTCGAGGTCTAGTGTCCGAATCCAGCAGCACCGAGGGTGGCCGTAGCCTCTCCAAGTCAGTCTTCTACGGAATTCTGCTTGGGGTTGCCTTCCTACTCTCGATTCTGTTCGTAAAGGAACTTTTTGTAGTTCTGGTCATGGCCGCAATCGGCTTTGGCGCTTGGGAACTGGCTACCGTCCTCCGACTCAAGAACTGGTACGTCCCACGTGTGCCTGCGGTAGTGGGTTCGATGCTGGTAATGCCGGCAACCTACATTTGGGGTCTGCAGGGGCAATGGGTTGCCACCCTGGCAACCGCTGGTTCGCTCATGGTTTGGCGCCTAGTGCATATCCTCTGGGAGAAGCGTCGCAGCGTTGAGCAGACCTTCTGGGAAACCGTACGCGATCTAGCTGCCGCGGCATTCGTGATCATTTACCTGCCGCTGACCCTAAGCTTTTCCATCTTGCTACTCCGTAAGGACGCCGCCTGGGTGCTTTGCTTCGTGGTTCCGGTGGCTCTTATCGACACCTTCGGGTATCTCGTTGGCCGCAAGCTCGGCAAGCACAAGTTGGCTCCTGGCGTAAGCCCAAAGAAGACCTGGGAGGGGCTGGCAGCCTCTATCGTGGCCGGCGTTGTCTCGTCGGTGCTTTTAGTTACTTTTGCGGCACATCAGGCTTGGTACTTCGGTTTGATTTTGGCAGCCGTGCTTATTCTGGCAGCAGTGTTTGGAGACCTTGCCGAATCGCTTATTAAGCGCGATCTTGGTGTCAAAGACATGTCTCAACTTCTTCCAGGTCACGGTGGAATCATGGATCGCCTCGACTCTCTACTACCGGCAGCCTTGGTAACCTATGTGTTCGTAACGGTATTTGGTTTTTAGGAAGTAAATGGCTGCCATCAAGCGCGTTCCCAAGGGCAAGCAGGGTTACTCGGTTTCCGAAGTAGACCAGTTGCTTGCCATCGCTCGCGATCAGTACAACCAGCCAGGCGCCAAGGTGCTGGACTGGCGTGACCTAACCAAGCACGCCTTCTCGCTGGAAAAGGGCGGTTACGAGCCGCAGGCGGTTGATTCGGCCATCGACAAACTTCAGGACACTTTCGCCAGTCGAGAACTCTCAGTTCGCTTTCAAAACCTCGATTCCTTGAATCGATTGATTCGAGGGCGTTTGGCTCGGGCCGCCAAGAAGCGATTCGACCGCTCCGGGCTCTTTGGTTTCGGGTATTCGGTGCGCGAAGTTGAAGCCTTGTTGAAAATCGTCGACGGCTACCTTGCCGGAGACGAAACTCTTGAGGTGGACGAGGTTAGAGGTCTTGAGTTTAGAGTGGTTCGGGGAGGCTACAGTGAAGCACAAGTCGATGCGTTTATCGACCGTCTGGTTGAGTTACTTCAAGAGAAGCGCTTCGCTAAGCCTGTTGTTGCTGCTCCTATTGCCAGCTACGACACCGGCCACGGCTATGGCTACGGTTATCCCGCCGAGCCAATCGACCCAGCCTATTAATGCGCTTTCCTACGCCAAGAAGTTAGTTCCAAAATCCTGGGCCAGCCACGACGGTTACACTCGTGCCAAGTTCTCCTCGGGTTGGGGCGATTACACCTGGAAGGTCGGGGGAGTAAGCCGCACCTGCGATCTTCGTAACTACGTTTTACAGCGAGACCTCACCAAGGTGGTGCGCCGAAGCTCCGACTGGTGCATTGTTCAATCCGGAGACCTGCAAGACCCGTACACCGGCACCCTGATTCACTTTGTGCGCGGGGTTCGAACCTCAAACGCGGTTCAGATTGATCACGTGGTGGCACTAAGCAACGCCTGGAGTACTGGTGCTCAAAAACTCTCCGTCGCTACTCGTTATCAAATCGCCAATGACCCCATGAATCTACTAGCCGTGGATGGCCCGACCAACGGCTCTAAGAGCGACAGCGACGCCTCGGAATTCCTACCGCCGATGGTCAACTACCAGTGCAAGTACGTGGCGAGGCAACTGTCGGTCAAACGAAAGTATCACCTCTGGGTCACCTCGTCTGAGCGCAGTTCCATGATTCGGGTGCTCACGCGCTGCCCGAAGCAGAACCTGCCAACTAAGTAGGGTCTAGTTTTAGTTTGCAGGCATCGCTAAAATTTAAGTTTGTTGTGATTTAGTGCCTGGAGGTGTGAAATGGGTCGTCACGAAGCCTATCGACCTTCGCTTGCCGCTCGCGCACTTTCGCCGTTGACTCGTCTTGCCCAAATAACCGGTGTCGCTGCTTTGGCGAAACGAGTTCCTTCACGCCGCAACTGGGGCTTTGCACTGATTTCCGCATGGGTTCTAGTGACCGTGGTTGACCCATATTCGGGCACCCTAACCGCCTATGCCAGCGAACGTACCTACGTAAATTACTTTGAGCAGGATCCATCCGAACCAACGGTTTCGGTTTCTCTTACCCGTGGCGGCTACGAAGTGGTTACCGGTTCGGCTGCCAGCAAGGTTTTCGTTGAACTTGCCGAGGTTCCCGACAAGGGCTCGGTGCAGGCCATTGCCTACCGCAAACTAGGCAACTACGGCTGGGGTCGCGAGCAGTACTCGTGCTTGGTGAAGCTGTGGAACCGTGAGTCCAACTGGCGCGTGAACGCTTACAACACCTCATCTGGAGCATACGGAATCCCGCAGGCGCTTCCAGGTAACAAGATGGCTACCGCTGGCCCAGACTGGATGACCAACCCAGAAACCCAAATCAACTGGGGTCTCGACTACATTCACGCCCGCTACAACGCACCTTGTAACGCACTTTCGCATTCCGACCGAGTCGGCTGGTACTAGTGCCACGCTCCAATCGTCCGAAGCGTTCGAAGCGCTCGGAACCGGAAGACCTAAATCTCGGTGCGGTTAGATTCGGATCAAGACGCACCGAATTCAAACGCGGTGTTGCTTACACGGTCCAGCCAACCATGGGCCAAAACGCCGATGAAGACAAGTCGTGGATTTGCCCTAACTGCCATCTCACCATCACTCCCGGCGTTAGTCATCTGGTGGCCTGGGACGAAGTTCGTGGTGTCGATACCAGACGACACTTCCACACCACCTGCTGGAGCAAGTTCCAAGGAACCCTGCTTTGAGCGAAGTGATTGAAGTACGTTCCGGCGTGGAGCTTCCATCACGTCGCGAAGAGATCACGCTACATACCGCCGATGGGCTCACTCTGGTGGGGGAGTTGGCTCTGCCCCTGAACCGGGAGCCGGCGGCAACTCTCGTTACCTTCCACCCACTTCCAACCCACGGCGGATTCATGGACTCCCACATCTATCGCAAGGCGGCCAACCGGCTACCAGCGCTTGCCGACGTTGCCGTACTTCGCTTCAATACGCGCGGCACCAGCTCGCCCCGCGGAACCAGCGAAGGCGTCTTCGGTGAGGGAATTACCGAGCGCTTTGATGTTGAGGCGGCGATCGATTTCGCGGTCTCTAGAGGTCTACCAAACCTCTGGATGGTTGGTTGGTCGTTCGGTACCGAGCTGACCCTCAAGTACGGTTTCGACAAGCCGGTGCTGGGCGGAATCTTGCTCTCGCCACCGTTGCACCGAGCCACCAACGAAGACCTGCAGCGCTGGGTTGGAAACCCCAAGCGATTGGTGGCTTTGATTCCTGAACTTGATGACTATCTACAGCCCGCCGAAGCTAAGCAACGCTTTTCTCTGATTCCACATGCCGAGGTAATCGGTATCGAAGGTGCCAAGCACCTATGGGTTGGGGAGAAGGCAACCAAAACCGTACTCGATGAAATCATCAGAGTGGTGCGTCCGGAGTGCTACCCACTTCCGGACTCGGTGGTTATTTAGCGAGCGTCCTGACGCGGCATCCAGACCTGTCGAAGAATCAGGATGATCGAAGCAGCCACTGGAATCGCAACCAAAGCTCCCATGATTCCAAGCAATGCACCGCCGGCCATGGCTGCGACTACAACCACACCGCCAGGCACAGAAACTGCCTTCTTCATCACGCGAGGGCTAATTACATAAGCCTCGATCTGCATGTAAACGAGGTAGTAAATACCAACCACGATTGCGGTGGTAGGGCTCACAGTCAGTGCAACCAGGGTAACGATGGAAGCACCGGAAATGGCGCCAACCAGTGGAATTAAAGCCAGCAGGAAGCAGATGAACGCAAGCACCAGCGAGAACGGTACTCCGAAAATCGACATCACGATAAATCCGAGGGACGCGTTGATCAATGCGATGGTTGCCTGACCGCCAACATAGCGACCAACCGAAGCTGCCACCTCTTCCGAGATACTCGAGAAGGTATCGCGCTTGGAGGCTGGAACCAGTGCGTAGACGAACTTTTTGAATCGTCCCAGCGAGGCCATGAAGTAAAGACTTAGGGTCACGATGACTACGAAACCAACCACACCGTTGACCAAGGTAATTCCAACCTGAACCACGCCGCCGAGCATGAGCGGCCAGTTCTTCGAGTCGGCGATGTAAATTGCCACGTTGTCAATTGCCGATGAAATTGCGCCGCTGAATTGGCTGTCGAGCGACTCCACGATCGGCAGGGTGGTCACATTGGTGAGCAGGCTTGGCGCGGCCTTCACCAGAATCGCAGTTTCCTCGATGATGGTCGGAATCACGGCAACCACGAGCGCAGTGGCGATAGCCAGGATTGAAAGCATGACCACTAGAATCGACACGCTTCGAGACATGGCACGACGTTCCAGAAGGCGAACCAGTGGGTCCAAGCCGAGAGCAATAAAGATAGCCGCGGTCATGTAGGTGATCACGGTAGCCAGAGTGTTTAGCGATTGACCAACCAGGATGGCTGCGAGGACGCCCAATCCACCTAGGAAGCCGACCTCAAATGCATTTGAGATCTTCATTCGACCACCGGTTTCGGTTTTCTTCTCAGCCATGTTCTACTCCGCGATCGATTGTTCGGCTGCGTCTACTACCTGCCGCAGGTTTCGAAGATACAGTGCCACGGCATCGCGTTCGTTGTTGAGCTTGGCGATAGCGGTCTTCAATCGACGCACCTCGGAGCGAGCCTTATTCTCTGCTTCAGCGATGATCGCGCGGGCTTCGGATTCGGCATTGACCAGAGTTTGCTCGGCCTTTTCCTTGGCTTCGTCACGCGTGCGCTTGTTCACCGACTTGGCTGCGGCTTCTAGGGTCTCCGCCTCCAGGCGGGCGGCATTGGCTCGGACCTTTGCGGTAGCCAGTGCCGCATTTGCCTCGTCGAGGTACTTCTGAGTGGCGGCCACGGCTTCCTGATGCTTACGCAGGTATTCTGCCTCGGCTTCGGCACGGCGGCCGGTGAGTTCTAGTTCAAGGTCGATTCGGTACTGTTCGGTGACCACCGCTTCAGCGGCTGCAACGGCATTTTCCTTGTTAACCTTGCGGAACTCGATCAGGCGCTGTTCGCTGATCTTGCGAGCGGCTTCCGCCTTCATGAGTTCGGTTTCACGCTTGGCGGTGGCACGAAGCTTGGCTGCCTCGGTGGCTACGTTTCCACGAATCGAACCAGCCTCACGCGTGGCTTCGTCAACGAGCATGGCCGCTCGGCTCTGGGCGTCCTTGAGGATCTCATCGAACTCGGCCTTGGCTTGCGTCTGAAGGCGCTCCGAGCGGCGTTGAGCCTCGGAGACCAGTGAGTCGTAGTATTCCTTGGCCTCTTCTCGAAGCGATGCCAATTCACCCTCGAGGTCGTTGAGAATTCGAACTCGCTCAGCCTCGGCATCGGCAACAATTCGCATCGACTGTTCTTCCGCGGTGCTCAAAATCAGTGCGGCGCGGGTACCGACCGAGGCGTAATTTGGAGCTTCGCTCTCGTTCAGTCGTGCCTGTAGTTCCGAAGCCAACTGCGCCTTTTCGCGCAACTCACCAGCCAGCTGGGAGTTCAGTGCGTTTACCTGGAGCAGCTCCTTGCGGAGCAGACGCAGAGCCTCATCAACGGCCTCGCGCTCATATCCGCGCATCGCCGTTGGAAACTCGTTGGCGTCCAGGCTCAAGAGACTCTCCTAGGTGGATTCGGTAGACTTATCAAGCCCCAAGTTTACCCCGATTGGATTGACATGCGCCTTATCGTCTCCGTTGCGCTGTACCTTCTGTCGCTTGTTTTAATCTTGGTTGGAATCGCCGAAAAGACCGTTTGGGCACCCGAACCCACCAAGACCATGACCGTTACGGCATCGGTCACCAAGCCACTCATGGTCATTCCGAACAGTGTCTTCACGCTTCACTCCGGAACCCCGGTCATCAAGGTCTCTGGGCCTGGTCGCGTGTATGTGGCCACCGGTCGTGAATCCGACGTAAATGCCTGGGTTGGTGGCTCAAACAAGACCAACGTTTTCTACAACTCGAAGGAAAAGAAACTTGCGGTGGTTGATGTCACCGGTATCGCGCCTTCGGCAAATCCACTCGGTTCCGACCTTTGGCGTACCGAGCGTTCGGCAAACTCCGAAGTCTCGGCCAAGGTCGATGTAGCCGAGGAAACAGCGGTGTTAATCGCCAGCGACGGCATTGCTCCAGCACCAAACAAGATCAGCATCGAGTGGCAGCGAAACTACGACCTCACGCCATCGTTCATCTTCCTTTATTCGGGTCTTGCCACGCTGGTGATTACCCTGATTTACAACATCGCGTTGTTCATTCACATGCGTAACTCACGTCGACCACGCCGACGCCTGCCTCGTGCGCCGCAGGGTCCACGTTCTCGCCCGCGCAGAAGGGCATCAAACCTACCTAAACGTGGACGCCGCGTGGCTGGCCGAAACCTCGCTTGGATTCCAGCGACCGCAATCACCCTGAGCCTGCTTACCGGTTGCACTCCGGCAAGCACCGCGGTTACCGAGGAACCGACCAAGAAGACCGACATAAATGCCAAGCCAGCGGCGCTACAGATTGGTCAGATACGTCGAATCGTCACCGCGGTTGCAAAGGTTGCCAAGAACGCCGACCTGGCTCACAACACCGCACAGTTGCTGCCGCGCTTCACCGGCCCGGCGCTGGAAATGCGTGACGCCGCGTACTCACTGATCAAGAAGTCGAAGAAGGCACCAGCGGTTGAAACCATTTACTCTTCGCCGCTAACGCTCAGCCTTCCAGCCGCCACCGATGCCTGGCCACGCACCTTGATGGTGGTTTCGGGTGTTCAGAAGGGTCGCCTGCCAACTCTCTTGGTTCTAGAGCAGCAGGCACCTCGTACCCAGTACCAGGTTCGCTACGTGACCACCCTGATTTCCGGTATCAAGTTGCCCGAAGTGCCAGCGGTCAGCGACGGAGCTGTGCCGGTGACTCCAGATTCGGCATACCTGAAGCTACTTCCTCAGGAACTACCGATGCGCTACGGTTCGGTGATTGACCAGGGAGCAAACTCGCTCGAATACGGCAAGTTCGAACTCACCACCGACACCTTCTACCAGCAGATTTCGAAGATCCAGCAGGACCAGCTGAAATCGCTGAAGAAGGCCAAGCTCAAGTACCAGCACGTGCTGAGCGATCCTGCACCTCTGGCCCTGGCAACTGCCGATGGTGGAGCTTTGGTGGCGGTCTACATGAAGGACATCACCACCATCAAGCCAACTAAGCGCAACTCGGGAATTACCGTGAATTCGCTGGAGCAGGTTGCCCTCGGCTCAAAGGGTTCGATCAAGGGCGTGGTTTCCACCTACGGCGACATGCTGGTGTTCTATGTACCACCGGTTGGGCAGTCGGCTAAGGTCAAGCTCCTTGGGTGGCAGGCAGGTCTCCTGAAGGTGAAGTCGCTCTAATGTCGATGACCGGAGGAATGGACCTTTCCAAGTTGAAGGCTCCAGCGGACGTGGCTTCCGAAGCTCTTGCCGTTCCAGAACTTGTAACCACGGCTACCGAAGGAACCTTGCCATCACTGGTGAAAATCTCGCAGGTTGCTCCAGTGGTCCTGGAATTTCACTCTGGCGAGACCGACGAACTTTTGAAGCAAGCCGTCTTGGCTCGCAAGGGTCAGTTACTGCTAGCACGAGCCGACATCACCGCCGAGCCGCGCATCGCGCAAGCCTTCGGCGCCAAGGGTGTTCCTTCGGTATTCGCCATCGTCAAGGGTCAACCAGTTCCAATGTTCGAAGGTCGCCTGACCGAGGAACAGTACTCGGCAGTTCTCGAGCAACTTCTTGCCGCCGCCAAGGCCCAAGGCGTGGGCGGAAAGTTGCTTGAGGGTGGGGTAGAAGCAGCAATCCCTGAGCTTCCAAAGCCGCTTCAGGAGGCACTCGCACTGGTCGATGCCGGTGAGGTTGATCAGGCACTGGAGCTCCTCACCAAACTAAAGTCAGAAAAGCCTGGCGATGCCGCAACCTCGGCGCTGTTGGCTCAGGTGATGCTCATGAAGCGCACCATGGAACTCGATCACGAGGCAATCTTGGCCTCACAACCGGCAAACTTCGACGAAGCCATGGTGCTTGCCGACGTGCTGGCAGCGATTGGTGATTTTCAGTCGTCGTTCGATCTGCTTCTTGCGATCTATGTGCAGGTCACCAAAGACGAACAGGCACTAATCAAACCGCGCATGCTCGAATACTTCGAGATCGCCGGCCCAACCAATGAGTCGGTCAAGAGCGCCAGAGCTCGCCTGGCTACTTTGCTTTACTAGCCTTCGACGGCTTGAACCAAACCGCACCAAGTGGCGGAATCTGAATCGTGGCCGAGAACGGCTGACCGTGAGTTCCCTCACCGCCTGCTTCCACGCGACCTAAGTTACCAACCCCGGAACCGCCGAAGATTTCGGAATCGGTGTTCAGGATTTCGTCCCAGCCACCCTTAGCCGGAAGGCCAAGCTTGAAGTCGTGGTGCGGGGTGCCGGCAAAGTTGATCACACAGGCAATCGGGTTGCCCTTCTTGTCGTAGCGCACGTAGGTCAGTAGGTTCTGACCTGAGTTACCGCCATCAATCCACTGGAAACCGCCGTGTACGTGATCCTGCTCCCATAGTGCAGGGTTCTCGTTGTAGATGCGGTTTAGCTCGCTAACCAACTTCTGAAGCTTTTGGTGTGGTTCGTAGTCGAGCACGAACCACTCGAGTCCAGCTTCCTGGTTCCACTCGGCAACCTGCCCGAACTCACTACCCATGAACAGTAGTTGCTTGCCAGGATGTGACCACATGAACGAGAGGTAGGCGCGAACGTTGGCAAACTGCTGCCAGCGGTCACCAGGCATTTTGGAGAGTAGCGATCCCTTGCCGTGCACAACTTCGTCGTGGCTGATTGGCAGGATGAACTTCTCGTCGTAGGCGTAGAGCATGGAGAACGTAATTTCACCGTGGTGGTGGGAACGGTACATCGGGTCTTTCTCGATGTACTTCAGGCTGTCATTCATCCAGCCCATGTTCCACTTGAAGCCATAGCCAAGGCCGCCACCATCGGTTGGAGCCGAAACCCCACCCCAACTGGTCGACTCCTCGGCGATCATCATGATGCCAGGATTGCGGCGATATGCGGTGGCGTTCGCCTCCTGCATGAACGAGATGGCGTCGAGGTTTTCACGACCACCGTGAATGTTCGGAAGCCAGTCGTTACCCTCGCGCGAGTAGTCGAGGTAAAGCATCGAGGCAACGGCATCCACGCGCAGACCATCGATGTGGAACTCCTCGAGCCAGTAGAGCGCATTGGCAACCAGGAAGTTGCGAACCTCGGTACGGCCGAAGTCGAAGATGTAGGTTCCCCAGTCCGGGTGTTCACCACGGCGAGGGTCGGCGTGCTCGTAAAGCGGCTCGCCATCGAATCGTCCCAGCGCCCAAACATCCTTCGGGAAGTGTGCTGGTACCCAGTCCAAAATCACTCCGATGCCGGCCTGGTGCAGGCGGTCGATCAGGTAGCGCAGATCGTCTGGGCTTCCAAAGCGCGAGGTAGGTGCGTAGTAACCGGTGACCTGGTAACCCCACGACGGCGCGTATGGGTGCTCGGCGATCGGCATGAACTCAACATGGGTGAACCCAAGCTTCTGAATGTACGTAATGAGTTCATCGGCGAGCGAACGGTAGTCGGTTCCCTGACGCCACGAGCCAACGTGCAGTTCGTAGATGCTCATCGGTGAGGAAAGTGCATCGCGCTTGGCACGCGCGGTCATCCACGACTTGTCTTTCCACTTATAGGAACTTTCGGTAACCACCGACGCCGTATTCGGAGGAGTTTCGGCAAACTTGGCCAGCGGGTCAATTTTGGTGATCCAGTTACCAGCCTTGGTAAGAATCTCGTACTTGTACTTCGTGCCAACACCAATGCCAGGAATCAGAATTTCCCAGACGCCGCTTGAACCCATTACGCGCATGGCGTGACCGATTCCGTTCCAGCCGTTGAAATCACCGACCACGCGAACCGCTTGAGCATTCGGAGCCCAAACCGCAAATGCCACGCCGTTCGCCTTGATATTCGCGCCAAGTGCCTTCCAAAGCTCTTCATGGCGACCCTCTTTGATCAGGTGCAGGTCGAGTTCACCAAGGCTCGGAGCATGGCGGTACGGGTCGTCAACCTTCCAGCTGCCGTCCTCGTAAGTCGCCTCGATCAGGTAATCCGGGAACGACTTTCCGGCTACGAAACCCTCGAAGATTCCGTTGAACAGGTGCGAAAGCGAAACCTTGCTCTTGCCAACCACGGCCACAACTTCCTTCGCCATCGGCTTTAGGGTGCGAATCACCCAACCGCCTTCGACCGGGTGAGCGCCGAGAACCGAGTGAGGGTCGTGATACTTGCCGTTACTTACCTTGTCGAGCAGATCCTCGGAAAGCACCGGAAGCGTTACATCGGTCTTTTTCGCCATTATTTCTTGTCGCGATCTACTAGCAGTACGAGGGCTGGTTCAATAAACGGATCGATTCGCACGTAGCTCTTGGCGCTGATGTGGCGTGAGTCGCCGGTCATCAGGTCGGTCACCTTGAACGGCTCGTCGTAACTGATTCCCAGCTTCCAGAGGTCCAGGTGAATATCGCCTTCACGCACGTTATGCGGGTCGAGGTTGACCACCACGATCAGGGTGTTGGCCTTGCCGGTAGGAGAGTGCTCGGCGGCGAGGTGCTTGGTGAACACCAGCAGCGAGTCGTCGGTGCTCGAGTGAATCTCGAGGTTACGCAGTTGACCCACAGCAGGGTTCTGGCGGCGAATCTGGTTGAGCTTTGTAATGTATGGCGCAATTGTGGTTCCGGCCTTGTCGGCGGCGGCCCAATCGCGAGGCTTGAACTGGAACTTCTCCGAGTCAATGTGCTCCTCGGCGCCAGGGCGAGGAGTGGATTCAACCAATTCGTATCCGGCATACATTCCCCAGTTGCTACCCGCGAGCGCAGCCAGCGCCGCACGCAACTTGTGGCCGTTTACGCCACCGGTCTGCAGGAACGGCACCAGAATGTCTGGAGTGCTTACCCAGAGGTTCGGGCGGAAGAACGGCGACGTAGCATGGGCGAGTTCGTTTAGGTACTCGGTTAGCTCGTACTTCGAATTACGCCAGGTGAAATATGTGTACGACTGCTGGTAACCAACCTTGCCAAGCATGTGCATCATGGCCGGGCGAGTAAACGCCTCGGCGAGGAAGATCACCTCAGGGAATTCGGCGTTGATCTCGGCAATGATCCATTCCCAGAAGTTCACCGGCTTGGTGTGTGGGTTGTCAACGCGGAAGATCTTCA
>JBEGPG010000035.1:0-14410 GCA_041181585.1 Actinomycetota bacterium | reverse complement strand
TGGTTGATGCCTCAAGGTTTTTGAGGGCTTCGGCTACGCTCTGCATGGGTTCTAGTGTTTCACAGGTTTAGGCTTGGGAGGTGAACCAAAATCCAGTGCGTAGGCGACTGGCTCGAGTCCATGAGACTTCTGCCGGTGGTTTCGTGCTCGCGAGCGATGGATCAATGCGCGTGGCACTGATTGGGCGCCTCACCAAACGTCAGAATCTGGAGTGGTGTGTACCAAAGGGCCACCCCGAAGGTAATGAAACTCTGGAGCAGGCGGCGGTTCGCGAAGTTTTTGAAGAGACCGGCCTCAAGGCCGAGATCTTGGCACCGCTCGGGCAGATCGAATACGAGTTCTACACTCCCGAAAAACACATCTCCAAAACCGTTCACCACTTCCTGTTCAAGCAGGTTGGCGGTGACTTGACGGTGGAAGGTGACCCCAACCAGGAGGCAGTTGAGGTGCGCTGGTTCGAGCTATCCGAACTCCACAACGTGCTGGCGCATGAAAACGAACGTCGCATGGCTCGAGGAGCCATTGAGTGGGTTGAACGCTCATGAGCATTTTCAAGAAATTGCTCGCCGCGGCTTTGTCGGTTGGATTGTTGCTGGTTGCCAATCCGGCGAGCGCCGATGACACCTACGATGTTCAAATCATCAAGGGTTCGAACATCAATCTGGTTTCTCAGGCATCTCGAGTGCCTATTCTGATTCGCAACAACTACGACACCGAGGTGCGCGTGCTGATTCACGTTTCACCTTCAAACCTGCGAGTTCGCCTGCCTCAAACCACCTCGGTCACCATCGCACCAAATAGCACGATTAACGCAACGGTTCCGGTTCAGGCAGTGGCAAACGGCGATGTGCAGCTTTACGTTTGGCTTACCAGTTTCTCCGGCGTTCGACTTGGCCAGGACGAAGTCATCAACATGCAGGTAATCGGTAACGCCGAGGCAATCGCTCTTGGAACCATGGGCGTAATCGTCTTTGGCCTTCTAGTGGTTGGATCGCTTCGCATGATTCGTCGTAGGAAATCCGCAGCATGAGCGTAGCCAAGGCTTCGCTGTGGATGGCCACCGGTACCGTGCTTTCGCGCATTCTCGGTTTGGTTCGAACCGTAATGCTCGCGCTGGCAATCGGAGTTACCACCGATGCCGCTGACGCCTTTGGCGTTGCCAACCAGCTTCCAAATAATGTTTACGCAATCATCGTCGGTGGTCTTCTAAACGCCGTGCTGGTTCCGCAAATCGTTCGTGCCAAGGTTCACAAGGACGGCGGTAAGGGCTACATCGATGGCCTCCTCACCGTGATCATCACGGTTTTCGCTCTGGTCACGGTGGTTGCCACGATGGCCGCGCCGATGCTGGTTCGCCTTTACACCTCTGGCTGGGACGAGCAAACCCTGGCTCTGGCTACCGCGTTCGCCTACTGGTGTTTACCGCAGCTGTTCTTCTACGGCTTGTATTCGATTTTGGGGGAGGTGCTCAACGCTCGCAGTTCGTTTGGGCCGTTCATGTGGGCTCCGGTGCTCAACAACCTGGTGGCCATTGCCGGCCTCGGTATTTTCATCGGCCTCTTCGGTCCAGGCGCCAACCTCGAGTGGAACCAAACCCAAATCGCTCTGGTAGCCGGATCCTGGACTCTCGGTGTGGTTTCGCAAGCACTCATCCTGTTCTTCTTCTGGAAGCGAATCGGTCTTCGCTTCAGTTTCAATTTCAAGTTGCGGGGTCTCGGTCTTCGTCCAGCGCTCAAGGCTGCCAGTTGGACCCTCGCCATGCTGGTGATCACTCAGATCGGTGGCCTGATTCAGACCGCAATTACCTCAACGACACTTGCCGCCAGAACCGCAACCACCGGAACCCCAATCGAAGGCATTGCCTCGGTTGCAGTTGCCGGAACCGCTTGGTTGATCTTCATGATTCCTCACTCGGTAGGCACGGTGTCCATTGCCACCGCCTACTTCACGCGCATGAGCGAGCACGCTCACGCCAAGAACTTCGACGCCTTGAAAGAGGACGTGGTTCGTGCCCTGAGACTGATACTTGTGATCAGTTCGGTGGCCACCGCGGTCATGTTCACCCTAAGCTTCCCAATTGCACGTGTGTTCGCACTTGAATATCGGCCAACCGTGGCCCTCGCTCTGGTTTTGGCGGCAATGATGGTCGGTTTGATTCCATTCAGCCTGAACTTCATGCTGCAGCGAGTGTTCTACGCGCTCGAAGACACCAAGAGCCCGTTCGTTTTCACCACAATTCAGATCGTGGTCTTCGTCATCGGCGCCTATCTTTGCGCCAATTATGTTGAAGCAATCGGTCTGGTGGCCGCGATTTCGCTGGTGATGTCGCTGAGTTTCTCCGTTCAGGCGTCGATTGCATACGCACTACTCGTCAAGCGCATCGGACGTTTTGAAAACAGCGGCTTGATTGGCTACGGAATGCAAGTAGTCGGAGCGGGCGTCTTCGCGGGTCTGGCCACCGCGTCGGTGGTTTGGGCTCTCGGCGGCATCGGTGAAGGGGCTTTTTCAGTTTCCTCCGGGCTTGGCGCGCTTGTTACGTGCGCCTTAGCTGGCGCCGCTGGCACATTGGTTTACCTTGCGCTTCTGTTTCTTGCGAAGAATCCCGAGGTGGCTTCGCTGAAGGGAATACTACGCCGATAAACTTGGGTTAACCCCCTCGTAAGAATCTCAGGAGTATCGTGCGCGAAGTAATCATCGTTGGATCCGGACCGGCCGGCTACACCGCCGCCATCTACACCGCTCGCGCAGGTCTAAAGCCGCTACTCATTGCCTCTTCGGTTGAGCCTGGTGGCGAACTGATGAAGACCACCGAGATCGAGAACTTCCCAGGCTTCCCGAACGGCCTAATGGGCCCAGACCTCATGTACGCCATGCAGGAGCAAGCCGAACGCTTCGGCACCGAAATCCTCTTCGACGACGTAACCGAAGTTTCGCTAGACGGCGATGTGAAGGTTGTAAAGACCGGCGGAGGCGAGAGCTTTGAGGCTCGTGCAGTGATTTTGGCTACCGGTGCCGCCTACCGTGAGCTTGGTCTGCCACGGGAAAAGGAGCTTTCGGGCCACGGTGTTTCCTGGTGTGCCACCTGCGACGGCTTCTTCTTCCGCGAAAAGAACATCGCCGTGGTCGGCGGCGGTGACTCGGCCATGGAAGAGGCCATGTTCCTAACCCGTTTTGCCACAAAGGTTTACCTGATTCACCGCCGCGACACCTTCAAGGCGTCGAAGACCATGGTCGACCGCGTTTTGGCAAACGAAAAGATCGAGATTGTTTACAACTCGGCCGTTGCCGAGATCAAGGGCGAGGCCAAGGTCGAAGGACTGGTCATCGAAAACACCGTGGATGGCTCGAAGAGCGACCTTCAGGTCGAGGGTCTCTTCATTGCGATCGGTTCCGACCCACGAGTTGGCCTGGTTCAGGGCAAGCTAGAGCTTTCCGAAGACCACTTCATCAAGGTTGAAGGCCGCTCATCGAAGACCAGCGTCCCTGGCGTCTTCGCCTGTGGTGATGTGATCGACCCAACCTACCGTCAGGCAATCACTGCAGCCGGCTCAGGCTGTGTTGCTGCACTCGACGCCGAACACTTCCTAACCGCATAGTTTCACGCTAAACGAAAGGCAATCATGTCGAAGAACGTAACTACCGAGACCTTCGCAACCGAGGTACTTGGCTCAAGCAAGCCAGTATTGGTTGACTTCTGGGCTGAGTGGTGTGGTCCGTGCCGCATGGTTTCGCCAATCTTGGACGAGATTGGTGCCGAATACGGCGACAAGATCGAGATCGTCAAGGTGAACGTGGACGAAGAGCCGCACCTAGCTGCCGAGTACCAGATCACCGGTATTCCGGCCATGAAGGTGTTCCAGAACGGCAAGATCGTGAAGGAAATGGTTGGTGCAAAGCCAAAACCAGCGCTACTCGCAGATCTCGAAGGCATCATCTAAGTAGTCATCAAGCGCCCCTTGCAGTTAGGCTTGTTTGATGACTGCAAACCTTGGAAACAATCTAGATCCGTGGCTGGACGCTTATGCCGAGCGCGCCCACACGTTATCGGTGTCCGAGGTACGAGCGCTATTCGCGGTAGTTAGCCGCCCAGAAGTTGTTTCCCTTGCCGGTGGCATGCCCTATGTGGCTGCCTTGCCGAAGGACCTTCTCGAAAAGTCTTACACCAGCCTCATGGCCGATCGTGGCGATCTGGCTATCCAATACGGCGGTGGTCAAGGTGATTTGACCCTTCGCGACCAGGTTCGCGAACTAATGGCACTCGAGGGCATCAAGTCTTCGGTCGAAGACATCGTGATGACCACCGGTTCGCAGCATGGACTTGAGCTACTCAGCGGAATTTTCCTCGACGAAGGCGATGTGGTTCTGGCCGAAGGCCCGAGCTACGTTGGCGCTCTCGGTATTTTCCGCCACTACCAGGCACACGTGGAGCACGTTTACACCGACCAGGACGGTATGTCGCCGGAAGCTTTGGAAGAAGCGATTTTGCGACTGAAGGAAGATGGTCGTACCATCAAGTTCCTTTATCTGGTGCCGAACTTCGCCAACCCTTCTGGCGTGACCCTGGCTGCCGAACGTCGTCCGAAGATCATTGAAATCTGTAAGCGTCACCACATTTTGGTGCTTGAAGACAACCCTTACGGCCTTTTGTACTTCGATAAGCCGGTACCAGACGCTTTGCGCTCGATCGACGAAGAAGGCGTGATCTATCTAGGCTCATTCTCAAAGATTTTGGCTCCTGGTTTCCGCGTTGGTTATGTCTTGGCGCCACCAGCTATTCGCGACAAGCTCGTCCTAGCCAATGAATCAGCCATTTTGTGCCCGAGTTCGTTCTCGCAGATGATGATCAGCGAGTATTTGGCTAACAGCGACTGGCAGGGCCAGATCAACACCTTCCGTGGGGTTTACCGTGAGCGCAAGGACGCCGCGCTTAACGCCATGAAGGAATTCTTGCCGAAACTTCACACCACTCAGCCTGACGGCGGCTTCTACCTTTGGGTTACCCTGCCGGAAGGTGTAGATTCCAAGGCCATGCTGCCGCTAGCCGTAAAGGAATTGGTTGCCTACACGCCTGGAACCGCGTTCTATGGCGATGGCACCGGTCATAACAAGCTTCGCATTTGCTACTCATACCCAACTCCAGAGCGTATTCACCTGGGCATTCAGCGTTTGGCAACGGTTATCAACCGCCAAACCGAGCTTCTCGATACATTCGGTTCGAAGGGAGCAGCAAATTGATTCCAAAGCCAAAGCAAAACGGAAAGTTGCGCATTCTGGTTCTCGCCGGTGGCATCTCGCACGAGCGTGAGATTTCGCTGAAGTCGGGTCGCCGAGTGGCCGATGCCCTGATTGAACAAGGTGCAAGCGTAATTATTCGCGAGCCGGACTCGCAGCTGCTTCAGAACATCAAGAAGGATAAGCCAGACGTGATTTGGCCTTGTCTGCACGGGGCAACCGGTGAAGACGGTGCACTTCGCGACATTCTGGCCCTAACCGGAGTTCCATTCGTTGGTGCGACCGCTCATTCGGCTCGCTTGGCCTGGGACAAGTCGATTGCCAAGATTTTGGTTGGCAACGACGGCATTCAGACTCCAAATTCGGTGACCTTGCCGAAGGAATCGTTCCGTGAACTCGATGCCGATGGTGTTTTGAAGGCGATTTCGTCGTCGTTGGCGTTCCCAGTGGTCGTAAAACCAGCTCGTTCTGGTTCGGCTCAGGGTGTCACCATCGTTAAAAAGCAGGATCAACTCAGTCGCGCCATGATCGACGCCTATGTTTACTGCGAGGTGGCGATTATCGAGAAGTTTGTTGCCGGAACCGAGCTCGCGATCAGCGTTATAGACCTTGGCGCGGGTCCGATCGCTCTTCCCGCGGTCGAAATCGAGGCTTCGACGGGTCAGTTTGGCTACCAAGAGCGCTACACCCCTGGCGAAACCAACTACTACGTGCCGGCGCGACTTTCGAAGTCGGTTGCCGAGCGTGCTGCGAAGGTTGCCATTCAGGCTCACGAGTCACTAGGGCTTCGCCACTTGTCGCGAATTGACCTAATTGTTGACTCAAAGGGAACGCCGTGGTTCCTGGAGGCCAACGTTTTGCCAGGTTTGACCGAGACGTCGCTGCTTCCGCAAGCGGTTGTGGCCGCTGGACACTCGCTTGGTGAGGTTTACTACTCGCTCGCCGAGGCTGCACTACGCGGTCGCGGCTAAAAACTAGACTCTCGGTCTAGTATTCGCCCTCGACGCCGATTTCGCGAGCAATTCGCTTCAAATCTTCCATGCTGCCGAATTCGATGGCTAGCACGCCCTTGCCTTTACCAATGGTGATCTTGGCGCGGGTGCTTAGGTGGTCACCAATCTGGTCGGCAAGACCCTTCAAAACATCGGTCTTGGTACCGGGGCGAACTCGGGCCTTGTTGCGCTCTCCTGGCTTAGTTAGGGAGACCAACTCTTCGAGGCTTCGAACCGAAAGACCCTCGTTGATGACCTTGTTCGAGAGCTCCAGCTGACGTGTTTCGTCCTCGATGGCCAACAGTGCACGAGCATGCCCAGCGCTGAGCACTCCGGCTGCCACCTTGCGCTGAACTTCGGCTGGAAGCTTTAGCAAGCGGATGGAGTTGGTGATCTTCGGACGCGAGCGGCCGATGCGGTTTGCCAGCTCCTCCTGTGTGATTCCGAAGTCTTCCAGTAGCTGCTGGTAGGCGCTTGCCTCTTCCAAGGGGTTTAGATCGCTGCGGTGTAGGTTCTCCAGAAGCGCGTCGCGAAGCATGTTTTCGTCGGCGGTTTCGCGAATGATCGCAGGAATCTTGGTGAGCCCGGCTTCCTTTGACGCTCGAGTGCGTCGTTCGCCCATGATTAGTTCGTACTGCCCTGGCTCATTCGGGATCGGGCGAACCACAATCGGTTGCAGCACCCCAAGTTCCTTGATCGAGTGCACCAGTTCGGCAAATGCCTCTGGCTCAAAGACCTGGCGTGGCTGCTTGGCGTTTGGGCGAATGGCAGTGATGTCGATGTGGCCGAAACGTGCTCCAGGCACGGCGACCAGGTCTGGTCCCTGGCTGCCCCCGGCTGGGAAGAACACGTCGATTGGAGCCTCGGCTGGGTTGTCCGAGGTTGGAATCAGGGCGCCGATGCCGCGGCCTAGACCAATTCGCTTATCTGCCATGTTGTGCTCCTCTGTTTGCAATCTCAATGGCGGCCTCAAGATAGGCGATGGCGCCAGGAGAACGGCGATCGTGGGTAATTACGGTTCGGTTGAAGCTAGGGGCCTCAGAAACGCGCACAGCGCGTGGAATTACGGCTTGAAGCGTGACGGTAGGGAACTTGGCGCGAACGAAGCTCACCACGTCCTCGGCAAGGCGAGTGCGGCCGTCATACATGGTCAGAAGGACCGTCGAGAGTTCCAGGCGCGGATTTAGTTGCTTTCGAACCAAATCGATGTACTTCAGAAGCTGGTCGGTGCCTTCCAGGGCGTAGTACTCGCACTGAATTGGAACCAAGATCTCGCGCGCTGCCGTCCAGGCATTGATGGTCAGAAGGCCAAGGCTTGGTGGGCAATCGATGAAAATGTAATCCGGCGGCGTCATGGTGGTTTCCAGGTAACGCTCGATTGCGGTCTTTAGGCGGTGTTCACGGGCAACCGCCGATGCCATTTCCATCTCGACGCCGGTCAGGTGAATGGTTGCTGGCACGCAGAATAGGCCCGGAAGCTCTGGGCTGATCTGTACGACCTCTTCGAGCTCGGCCTCGCCCATCAATACCTCGTAGATGCTGCGAATGCTTGCGTCGTGGGGGATTCCCAGAGCGGTAGAGGCATTTCCCTGAGGGTCTAGGTCGAGAACCAGGACGCGAAGGCCCTTGCTTGCAAGGGCAGCTGCAATGTTCACGGTGGTCGTGGTCTTCCCAACGCCACCCTTTTGATTGGAAACCGTGAAGACGCGGGTTTGGTTTGGCTTCGGTAGGCGGGCCACGTCAATGGCAGCCAGGCGCTGGAAGCTCTGGCTAAGCTCTTGGGCTAGTGGGGTGTCGTTAGTAAAGTCGTTCATTCTTATCGCGATGTTTCACGTGAAACATTTTCAAACTGTCCCCCGACAATGCTGTGCTGCCAGCCGGTTGGAGCCGGGCTTTCCTCGATGCGATTCGCAGGGTAGCCCAGTCCTGGCGCCACAGTCGCCATGGTTACGGCGGTGGTTTCGGCTGGAATCTGCTCAGACATCGATTTCTCCAAAATAGAACCTAATCAGACTAACTTAGTTCGCACTACCAAAGTTGGCTCGCTGAGCAATCCTTCACCAGCCATGACGATTTCAAAGCTGGAAATCTTAAGTTTCTTAGCCAATTTATTGGCCTCTTCGATCTCCTCGCCGGCCTTTGAGCCCTTTAGAGCCAGCACGATTCCGCCGTCGCGAACCATTGGCACAGTCATTCGAAGAAGCTTTGGCAGTGCAGAAACAGCACGTGCGGTCGCCACGTCAAAAACCTCGCCGACTTCTTCGGCACGAGCGCGCAAGACTGTAACGTTGGTTAGGCCCAGTTCCTCAACAAGGCGCTTTAGCCATTCAGAACGACGTTCCATTGGCTCGATCAGTGTGAAATGGCTGTGAGGAAGAGCGATGGCCATTGGAATTCCTGGCAAACCGGCGCCGGAACCAATGTCGGCAACAGTAGCTCCGGCTGGAACCAGTTCAGCCACAACAGCTGAGTTCAAGATGTGGCGAGACCAAAGCTTAGGCATTTCTCTAGGTCCAAGTAGACCCAGGAGATCACCGTCACGCACTAACGCGGCAGCGTATCCGCGTGCCTGATTGATTCGTTCGCCAAAGATAGTCGCAGCTGCAGCTGGCTCAGTTTCTGGCTCATAAGTCTCTTCGTTCATCGCTTCAATTCTCCAATGTTTCACGTGAAACATTCAAAGGAAAAGGGCCGGACATAGAACCCGGCCCGATTCACTAAGGCTATTACGCTGGCTTCACCACGATGTGACGGTCACGGCCTTCGCCCTCAGATTCAGAGGTTAGACCTGCTTCGGCAATGATGTCGTGGGCGATCTTGCGCTCGTAGGAGCTCATTGGCTTCAGAGGGGCCTGCTCTCCAGACTCGCGAACCTTGTCGATTACCTTGTTTACCACACGAGTAAGTTCATCGACGCGCTTCTGACGCGAACCGCCAACATCGAGAATCAGTCGACTGAAGCTAGTGGTCTTTACCTGTACTGCCAGGCGTGTTAACTCCTGAAGAGCCTCTACGGTGTCTGGATCCGAGATTAGACGCAGGTTGCTGTCACTGTCCGAAGAAATCTCCAGGTAGGCGCGGCCCTGACGTACGTCGATGTCGATGTCGCCGTCTAGGTCGTAGATGTCTAGAAGTTCCTCTAGGTAGTCGGCAGCAATGTCGCCTTCCTCTTCAAGTGCCTTCGTGCTGACCTCGGCGGATTCGGTGGCTTCTACCTGAGTTTCGTTCTGCTCACTCATGTTTTTCTCCTGTTTACTTACGCTTCTTGCCGCGCTTGCCCACAGGCTGGTTGCGCTGGCGGTTGGCTAGGTGTTCACCCAAGTCTTCGGCTGTGCCCTCGCCGGTGGAAAGCTTTCCACGCTTGGCTAGGCGCGCCTGGCGGTCATGCCAAGCCTTAGAACCTTCGGTTGGCATGTTGCGGATGACCACGAACTGCTGACCCATGGTCCAGAAGTTCGATGCCAGCCAGTACCACATAACTCCGAGTGGGAAGCTGATTCCCGAGATTGCGAAGATGATTGGGAACAGCCAGAGCATAATCTTCTGAGTCTGCATGTACTGGGTGTTCTGCACGCTGGCAGGGTTCTGGTTCTTAGCAATGATCTGCTTTTGGGTAATGAACTGAGTGGTGGTCATAACCACGATCATCACGGCAGCCATGATCTTCACTTCGAGAGCGCTAGAGGTCATGAAGGTCTCGTGAAGTGGCGCACCAAAGAACTCGGCTCCTCGAAACGATGCAGCAAGATCCTTCGTTACCCAGCCGTAGGCGATAGGTGTGTAATCAACCTTCTGGGCGTCCGAAAGCACGAAGAAAAGACCGGAGAAGATCGGCATCTGAACCAGCAGTGGCAGACACGAGCTAAGCGGATTAGACCCGGTGCGCTTGTAAATCTCCATCTGCTCCTGCGCCATCTTCTGGCGGGATTCCTGGTCGGTCTTACCCTTGTACTTCTTCTGCAGCGCCTGTAGCTCCGGCTGGGCCAGAACCATGTTGCGCTGGCTCTTAATCTGTTTTACGAAAAGCGGAATGAGGGCTGCGCGAATGACAAGAACCAGACCGATGATCGACAAAACCCAGGTAAGGCCATCGTCGCCATTGAAACCAAGCATGGTCCAAAGGCTGTGGAAACCTACGAGTAGGGCTTCAACAACCCACTTGATTGGCCACAGAAAATCCATAGTTATTTCTTTCTATTTAGGAACTACAAAACCACTGTTCAAAACTTTGAAGTGCGCTGAACCTGGCTTCACCGGGTCAACACCTCCAGCTGACCAAGGATTACACCGCAGTATTCTCCAAACTGTTAGAACCGATCCAACTACAACTCCGCGCTGTTGAATCTGCCCTAGCCCGTAGGCCGAACAGGTCGGGTAGTACCTGCAAACGTCGCCATAAAGCGGGGAAATCAATTTTCGATATCCCAACAGAAAGGCAACCACTGCATTCCTGGGTATTAGCCAGATGAATTCGAAAACTCTCGTAATCGTTTTCATTTGCCAAACGCCGCTTTCGCGTTGTCTAACACTTCTTGTTGAAGTCTATTCCACTCGAGCCCACTGGCATCGGGTAGGGCACGAACCACCAACAGGTAGCCCGCTGGTCTATCGATCAGTAACTCACGTGCGATGGCACGCAGCCGGCGCTTGATTAGGTTACGACCCACGGCCCCGGCAACAGCTTTACTGACGATAAAACCAAAGCGGGCATGAGTCTGAGACTCATCCCGCTTTAGATAGATGACGGTTGCCGTTCCAGCTACTTTGATTCCCGACTTCATAGTGAGCCGGAAGTCCGACCCAGTTCTGATGCGGTTCGCTAGAGCGAGCACCGTCTATCGGTTTATTAAGCCGAAAGCTCGGCGCGACCCTTGCGACGACGGGCGGCCAGGATGGCACGACCGGCACGGGTCTTCATGCGTAGTCGGAAACCGTGAGTCTTTGCACGACGACGGTTGTTCGGCTGAAAAGTGCGCTTTGACATTGGTGATCACTCCAAAAATCTTTGAACTCAGCGGACGATAATGCTGAGCAACCTTTTAAACCTAAGGGTTGAAAGCCTTCAGGTCAAGTTTTTAGCCAGCTTTTTCTAAAAAACTTTGTAATTACACGAACTTTTTCAAAAAGTTAGTAAGACACGCCGATTTCGATTTGCATTTACCAGTGTCTATTCCTAAGAATTGCACAAGTAGTTTTTAGCTGTGGATAAGTACTTGAGATATCCACAAGGTTTTCCACATAATTTTACACAGGCTTCAAAATTGTGGATAACCTGTGAAGAGTCAGTAAAAGAAAGGGGTGTGCGATGGATGATCTAGGCAAAACAGCCGCAATCTGGCAAGCAGCACGCGACATCCTGAAGCAAGACTCTCGAATTACTCCACAGATGATCGGCTTCCTTGAATTGGCGGAAGCCCAAGGAATCATAGGAGAAACCCTCTATCTGGAGGTGCCAAACGACCTTGGTCGAACCATGCTCGATCAAAAAATTCGCAGTTACATCGAAGAAGCTTTGGAACTTTGCAGTGACGGCGACACGAAACTACAGTTTCGAGTTACCACCAACCCCAACATTGAACCTCAGTTTGCCGAGCCAGCTCCGGTCGTGGAGACCCAAAGCGAATCGCAGCGCGCAACTTATTCCGGCCTGATCAACAACTTCGATAGCAAACTAAACCCACGCTACACATTTGAGAGTTTCGTTCTTGGTGAGTCCAACTCTTTTGCTCGCGCAGCTGCTTGGGCAGTAGCCAATGCTCCGGCTCACGGCTACAACCCGCTTTTCATTCACGGTAACTCTGGCCTTGGTAAAACCCACTTGCTTCACGCCATTGGTAATGAGGCTTTGAACCTTTACCCATACTTCAAGGTCCGCTATGTTTCCAGTGAGGAATTCACAAATCACTACATCAATGCGATTGCAAATAACCGCGCCCACGAATTCCAAGAGGAATACCGCCAGGTAGACATTCTTCTCATCGACGACATTCAGTTCCTGCAGGGTAAAGACCAAACTCAGGAAACCTTCTTCCACACCTTTGAAAACCTCTACCGCAACAACAAACAGGTAGTTATCTCAAGCGACGTTTCCCCACACCAGTTAACCGGTTTCGAAGATCGAATGAGATCTCGCTTCGAAATGGGTTTGATGCTTCAGGTTTCGGCGCCTGCTCTAGAGACTCGAATTGCGATTCTGAGAAAGAAAGCCGAGATCGAGAAGGTCCGCATGGCCGACGAAATCCTGGAATACATCGCGGAACGCGTATCCAGCAACGTTCGTGAGCTTGAAGGTACCCTAATTAGAATTACGGCGTTTGCTAACTTGAGCCGAATTCCGATCGACATGAATCTAGTGAAAACGGTTCTGAAGGATCGTTCACCGGTAAACCAAGAGGCCATGATTACTCCTCTGGAAATCATGAATGCCGTTGCAGCTCACTATCAGCTAACAGTTGACGATTTGTGTGGAAACTCTCGAGTGGCGCACATCGCAACTGCCCGGCAGGTGGCAATGTACATTTGCCGCGACCAAACAAACCTTTCGCTTCCAAAGATCGGTCAGCTATTCGGAAACCGTGACCACACGACCGTTATGTACGCTGCTAAAAAGATCGAAGACCTGATGAAGGAAAATCGACAGATTTACAACGTGGTCTCTGATCTAACCGACAGCATTAAATCCAAGTAATAAAATATCCACATTTTTTCTGTGGATAACTTGTGGATAAGTTTCTAATAAAACCTCTAAACATATGAACAACCAGGATTGTTTTGTGTAATTACCAAATACTCTCCACAGGGTACAAAGTTATCCACAGTTTTGTCCACAGATCTGTTAACAACTTTCAACGATGTAGTTCCCTTATCAGTACAGACCAGGACGAAGTTATCCACACATTCCACAGGGGTTAAGAAGAAGATTATAAAGAAATAAGAATTTGAAACAAATAACAAATAAACGGCCTAAAACCTCTGCCAGACAAATGTGGCAAGATTGACTTTCAGGCAATCCAACAGATCCGTTTAGAGAACAGGCCAACTTTTGAAGTTTCAAGTAAACCGCGATGCGTTCAACGAAGCTGTATCTTTTGTAGTTCGTGTGCTGCCTCAGCGTATCCCAATGCCCATTCTCAATGGAATCCTGATTGAAGCTGATGCCAACGCTCTTCGTCTATCGGTATTCGACTACGAGGTTTCGGCCCAGGTTGAAATCGTAGCCAAGGTTGAGAAGGCCGGCCGCGTCCTGGTTTCTGGACGTCTGCTTTCGGAGATCACTGCGAAACTTCCAAATGCCCCAATTGAGCTAAGCCTCGATGGAAACAAGGTCCTACTTACCTGTGGTGCATCGAAATTCAACCTATTGACCATGCCGGTTGAGGAATATCCGAACCTACCTGAGCTTCCAGCTACCAGCATCACCATTTCTGGTGAAGACTTCGCCAAGGCCGTGCACCAGATTGTTCCGGCAGTTGCCAAGAACGATCACGTGATGACCCTAAACGGAATGCTTTTTGAAGTTCTGGAGAAGACCGTCTCGCTTCTCGGCACCGATCGCCACCGCATGGCAGTAAAGGAAGTTCCTTGGTCTGGCGCTTCCGATCTAGTTGGCTATGTTTCTGTAGTTCCAACCCGCACTCTCACCGAAGTGGCTAAGACCTTCGGTCACCAGGGCGAACTAACGCTAGCAATTAACAACGACGAAAACCGCGGCCTAATTGCCTTCAAGGCAAATAACCGCACCATCACATCTTTGTTGATCAAGGGCCGCTACCCAGACGTCAAGGAACACCTACCCTCAGAGGAAATTCCAGAATTCGCTATCGTCAACACGCAGGACTTAATCGACTCGACCCGTCGCGTTGGTTTGGTTCTCGAGAATGACGTTGCGATGAAGTGTGATTTCCAGGACGGCCAGCTAATTCTCGAGGCTTCGGAAAACGAGGTAGCCCAGGCTAGCGAGTCAATTGCCATCGAGCTAACTGGCCTACCGAAGACCATAAAGCTGCGTCCTAGATATGTAATCGACGGACTTGCTGGTGTGCACACCGAATTCACCAAGATCTCGTTCATGAACAAGGGCAACCCAAACAAGCCAAGCCCGGTTCTAATTTCCAGCCACGGCGCAAAAGATGACAAGGATGTCGACGACTACCGCTACGTTCTACAGCCACACCTGTTATCTAAGT
>JBEGPG010000034.1:0-2987 GCA_041181585.1 Actinomycetota bacterium | reverse complement strand
GAGCAGTTCCAGGAAGACGCCAAACCTACGGTTACGGTACGAGGAAACCTGAGCGTTCTGATTGCTGCAGCGAAGACCATGCCGTTCTGGGTATTGGCCGGCACCTTCTTCGTGTGCGGCTGGACCACCAATGGTTTGATCGGTGCTCATTTCATTCCTGCTGCTCACGACCACGGAATGCCAACCACCATGGCGGCAGGGCTCTTGGCAACCGTGGGCATCTTCGATTTCATCGGAACGATTGCCTCGGGCTGGCTGACCGATCGAGTGAACCCTGTGATTCTCTTGGTGTTTTACTACGGGCTTCGTGGATTGGCCCTGTTCACCGTTCCATTCGTGCTCGGCCCTGAAGTTGAGCCACCCATGCTGTTCTTCGTGATCTTCTACGGACTGGATTGGATTGCCACAGTGCCCCCGACCGTTGAGCTGTGTCGAAGATACTTCGGGCTAACCAATTCCCCAATTGTCTACGGTTGGGTATTTGCGAGCCACATGATTGGAGCGGCAATCGCCGCAGCCTTTGCCGGCTTGATTCGCGATACTCAGGGCGATTACTACATCGCCTGGATTACTGCCGCGGTTCTCTGCCTCGTGGCAGCCGCAGCCGTGCTGCTACTAAAACCTAAACCAGCCCACTAGCCGCAGCGTATTCGCGAAGCGCGTCCTTGGCATTCGGGTGCGCTGCCTTCTCAATCAAATTGGAGGCTTGCTCACTCGCACTTCGTCCGAAGCATTCCGCGATTCCATGTTCGGTTACCACATAGCTGTGTTGAAAACTGGTCACCGTTTCGGTGAGGGTTGGCACGATATTCGAGCTAGAGCTCTTGGCATGCCAAGACGGTAGTGCCATGAACGATGCTCCACCCATCGCATGCAACGCGCCGACAATGAAGTCGGTGGAGCCCCCGAATCCAGAGTAAGGCTGGCCATTCACATACGACGCATTAGCCTGGTCGTGAAGGTCTACCTGCAAGGCGGCATTGATGCTGGTCATCTGCATCTGCATTGAAATCACACCTGGGTCGTTGGTGATTTCCGTTCGATGCATGTGTACCCGTTCGTTTCGATCCACCCAGTCATAAAGGTCTCTCGAACCAAACAAGAACGAAGCGGTGAGTGTTGACTCTGGATCGATGGCTCCTGATCGGGCCAGACCCAAAACCCCATCGCTAAACATTTCGGTCCAGATTCGAAGACCGTTGTGCTTCTGCATGGCGGCAATTACAGCGTTTGGAATGGCGCCGATTCCCAACTGTAGTGTTGAGCCGTTTGCCACCCGGGCGGCAATTCGGCTGCCAATTTCAATCGAGGTTTCGTTGAGCGCGATGCTTGGGGCTTCGGTGAGCTCTTCCTCAACCTCGACTAGGAAGTCGATGTCGTCGATAGAGATCTCTCCGTCGCCAAAGGTGTATGGCATCCGTGGGTTTGACTGCACGACCACGATTCCGCCCTTGGCTTTGGCTGCTTCAATGGCTGACGGAAGCACATTCACTTCCACGCCGAGTGAGACTTTTCCATCCTGAACGCTAGAGGCGTGGAGCAAAACCACATCTGGTTGATAGCGGTCGCGGATCAAAACGGGCACCAGTGAAAGTCGACAAGGAATGTAATTCAAGCGTGCGCTACGACGCATTCCTGCGCCAATGAATGGCGTCTCGTAAATCACGCCGTCTCGGTCTGGGATTCCAGGCTGAGCGCCAATCATGAACAAGCGAAACTCTGGGATGTTTTCGTCGGCAAGCTTTAGAAGTGACTTTGGTGTGGCGAAGTTGCCCGAGGCGATGATTCTCTGAGGGCCTTCGAGGTTCGCTAAAACGGTGGCCAATTCACTCGAAGATACCTTGCGCATAATGCCAATCTACCTTGCGTAAACTGAACCAATGACCACCTTAGAAACCGTAAATCTTCGTAATTGGCACCGAACCATCTTGGTGTTCTTCACCGTGGTGGGCATGGCCGGCTCGTCGATGATGGTTCGCCTTCCGCTGGTTAGAGATCTACTGAAGGTCACCAATGGCACTCTAGGTTTGCTGTTGCTTGGTGGAGCTATCGGCGCAATGTCTGGTTTGCTCTTGGTGGGTAAGTTCATCGCACATCGCGGTACCAAGCTTGGTGTGACTCTGGGCATGACAATCTGGTTCGTAGGTTCATTGCTGTACCCGCTCTCGCTCACCTTCCACAACCCAGCATTGTTCTTCATTGCCGGTCTAGTAAGCGGCTTCGGTGCCGGCATGACCGATGTTGCAATCAACGTTGACGGGTCGTCGATTGAGCAACGTCTGGGTCGTTCGGCAATGCCAAAAATGCACGCCGCGTTTTCAATCGGAGCACTTTCGGGCGCTGGCCTTGGTACCTTAGCCACCGCAATCAACTTCGACATCATTCTTCAACTGGCACTAATCATTACCGCTGCTTATGTGGTTCCGATGACGCAAATCAGCCACCTTCCCAAAGACAACGGCATTCACACCGAAGAAGAAAAGGCTGGAAAGGCTGGGCCGTTGTTCAGCAAGGTCGTAGTCTTCCTCGGTCTTGGAATTTTCGGTATGACACTTGCCGAGGGTGCTTCAAATGACTGGCTAACCATTGGCCTCGTAGACGACTACAAAGCCGATCCAACGAGCGCTGGAATTGCCTATGCGATTTTGATTGCGTCGATGACCATAGTGCGCTTCTTCGGTGGACCACTAACGGACCGATTTGGCAAGGCTTTGACTCTTCGTGCAACCGGCATCATCGGAATTCTTGGCTTGGTGCTACTGATTACCAAGATCAACATTCCGTTCGCGTGGTTCGGCGCCTTCTTGTGGGGCGTTGGAGTTGCGCTCGCTTTCCCGCTGTTCCTTTCAGCCGCCGGTGAACAACCGAACCCTGCTCGCACAGTTGCCACGGTAAGTGCGTTCGGCTACACATCGTTCCTGGTCGGTCCGCCGCTACTGGGCTTTGTTGGTCAGGCGATTGGCGTTGTGAACATGTATTGGATCATC
>JBEGPG010000033.1:0-11270 GCA_041181585.1 Actinomycetota bacterium | reverse complement strand
GAGTCGTGTGCTCTAACCACCTGAGCTACCCAGCCGCAGAGCCCCGAGACAGGATTGAACTGTCGACCCCTTCCTTACCATGGAAGTGCTCTACCACTGAGCTATCGGGGCGGCTTGTGCTTATAAACGCTAGGCGTTCGGGCACCAGAAGAGATTACCACTAAGCCGAAGGCTAACGCAAACTCCAAATGTTGGCGGAGAGCCTTCCTGCAGGCAGTTCTAACTGGGCGCCAACGGATTTGATTTGGCCGCCGCCGTAGATGTTTACCGCCTTGGCAAGCCCAGGTACGGCATCCTTTGGAATGCGAACCGGGCTCTTGGAGTTGCGCGTTACGCAGACGAGGACGGTTTGCTTGGCCGACTCGCGAACGAAGACGATCGCCTCGGCATCGGCGTGCAGGAAGCGCATTGAACCAGCGGTGAGCGCGGGGTTTTCTTTGCGAATACGAGTGAGCGCCTGGTAAATCGGCAGCATCGACTTATCGTGCTTTCGCTCGTTGTTCCAAGGTATCGGGGTGCGCGACTTCTCGCCGTTGAAGCCCTCAAGACCGAACTCATCGCCGGCCCAGATCACCGGAATACCAGGGAAGGTGAATTGCATGGCTGCGGCCACCTTCTGGGCACCAGGAATCGAGAACGAACGGAAGCGTGGTATGTCGTGGGTGTCGAGCGCGTTCATGTTGTGCTGGCGAACGTGCCATGGGAACGCTCCCGAGAACTGGCGGTAACTGGTGACCAGGTCTTCGCCGTTGGCTTGGTAAGTGCCGTCCCACATCATGAAGCCAGGGGTGTCGCGCGCGTTCTTGTTGTAGAACCAGCGCCAAACCGGCTTGGTGAAGTTCGAGTAGGTCATGGCACCGGCGTAGCCCTCGCCCTGCATGTTGTACCCGGCGTCACCGGTGTACTCGCCGAGCAGTAGAGTGCTCGGATTGGTCTCCACCATGGTCTGGCGGATTACCTTCGAAACCTCGAGGAACATGTCTTCCTCGCGGGTGCGGCCGGTCATGTTCGCCACGTCGATGCGCCAGCCGTCTAGGTTGAATGGAGCCTTGAGCCACTTGGCAACGGTTGAGCGCGAGCCTTCAATGAACTTCTTGCGCAGCTCTTTCGAGTTCCAGTTGAACTTCGGAAGGCTGGCTACTCCGAACCAAGATTCGTACTTGGTGTTCTTCTCGGAGAAGTAGTAGAAGCTGCTCTCCTTCGCAGCCGGCTTCTTATAGGCGGCTTGGAACCACTCGTGGCCAACTCCTGAGTGGTTGGAGGTTAGGTCTCCCATCACCTTCATGCCACGCTTGTGTGCGGCTTGCACCAGGGCGATTAGTGCTTCATCGCCACCGAGCAGTGGGTCAACGTGGTCGAACGACGAGGCGTCGTAGCGATGGTTCGAGCGAGCCGGGAACACCGGGGTCAGATAGACCAGGTTCACGCCTAGCGACTGCAGGTGGTCGAGGTGGTCGATAACTCCCCAGAGGTCGCCTCCGAAGAACTGTTCGCTGGTGCCAGGCCCTTGCCCGATTACCTCATCACCCCAGGCGGCTGGCTTGGCCCACTTTGGAGCCTTCTGAGCCTTGGCCTTTTCCGAGCGAGCGAAACGGTCTGGGAAGATCTGGTACATGATGGCCTTGGCTCCCCAGGCCGGAGCCGAAGCAAAGGTGTTAATGCGGAAGTTGTGAATGTCTGGCTGCACTAGGTCGTGCAGACCCTGGGTGTTGAGCCAGAGCACCTCGCCCGATTCCAAGCGAATCGAGAAGCGATAACCCATATAGGGGTTATGCATGGTGATTGCACATTCGTACCAGGTCCAACGACCGTCGCGCTTGATCACCTTGGCCTTTGGGGTTGGGAAAAGCTCGCCACTCTCGCTAAACATCGCGCGCACTTCGGAGACCTTGCCTACGCCATCGTGGATGCGAACGCGAAGTTTCACGGTATCGCCCAATTGCGGGTTCTGGTTCAAGACATAAAGAGGTGAACCATCGTGATGTGGTTGTAACGCTAAAGCGACTTTGCTGGCTTTACTCATGGCGTAATCTTTTCACATGTCTTCAAGTGAAATCCTTTACACCACCAAAGAAAACGCCGAATGGTGGCGCTCAGCCGTCATCTACCAGATCTACCCTCGCAGCTTTGCCGATGGCAATGGCGATGGCATGGGAGACCTAAAGGGTGTTACCGAGCGACTCGATTCGCTGGTTGAACTGGGCGTTGACGCCATCTGGTTCTCGCCATTCATGTTGAGCCCGCAGAAGGACGCCGGCTACGACATCACCGACTACAAGAAGATCGACCCGCTGTTTGGCAACCTGGACGACTTCGACAAGCTCGTTGCTGCCGCCACCGCAAAGGGCCTTCGCATCATCGTGGATATGGTTCCAAACCACTCGAGCGACCAGAACGAGCTCTTCCAGAAAGCTCTCAAGGCTGCACCGGGTTCACCTGAGCGCGACATGTACATCTTCCGCGACGGCAAGGGCCTGTTCAAGCGTAAGGAGCCAAACAACTGGCCTTCGGTTTTCGGTGGTGCGTCGTGGACTCGCATTCGCGAGGCGAACGGCAAGAAGGGTCAATGGTACCTGCACATCTTCGACTCAACCCAGCCAGACTTCAACTGGCGCAACCCTAAGGTCGTTGCCTACTTCGAAGACATCCTGCGTTTCTGGCTCGACCGCGGCGTTGCTGGTTTCCGCATCGACGTGGCGCACGGCCTGATCAAGCGCGACGGGCTTCCAGACACCGAAGACTTCTCTACCGAGATGGGTGGATCGAAGCCAGACGACGAGTTGACCATCGAACAACTAGAGCGCAAGAACCCTTACTGGGGTCAGCCTGAGGTTCACGAGATCAACCGCAAGTTCCGCAAGGTGGTCGACGAATACGACGACCGCATCATGGCCGGTGAAGCCTGGATCATGCCTCTAACTCGCATGGCCGAGTGGGTGCGTAGCGACGAATACCACCAGGCGTTCAACTTCGACTATATGTTCGCGGCCTGGAGCAAGGACGGTCAGAAGGCCTCGATCGACCGCTCGCTAAAGGCGTTCGGCGACGTTGGTGCTCCGAGCACCTGGGTGCTTTCAAACCACGACGTGATTCGCCACGCCACCCGCTTCGCCTACGAAGACGGCGAGCTGCCACCTCAGGGTGACGGAATCGGTGCCCACTTCCGCCAGCCGGATGAAGCCCTTGGTCTTCGCCGTGCTCGCGCTGCAACCTCGTTCATGCTTGGTCTTCCTGGTGGCGCCTACATCTATCAGGGTGAGGAGCTCGGGCTTCCTGAGCACACCACTCTCGATGGCAAGTTCCGCCAAGACCCTACCTGGTACCGCACCAAGGGTAAGCGTGTTGGCCGCGACGGCTGCCGTGTGCCTCTGCCTTGGGAGGCTGGAGTTGGAGCTGCCAACGGATTCAACACCACCGGTGAAAGCTGGTTGCCACAGCCAGAGAGCTACCACCGCCTAGCCCGTTCGGCTCAGCGTGGAGTGGCTGGCTCAACCCTCGAGCTCTACAAGCGCCTCCTCAAGGTTCGCAAGGAACTTGGCCTCGGCGCCGGCGACTTCCGTTGGGCTCCAGAGTTTGAGAACGAAGGCTCGCTGGCCTATGTAAACAAGGGCGTAGCAGTGATCGCCAACTTCGGTTCCGACCCAGTAGTACTTCCAAAGGGTGAGGTCTTGGTTACCAGCCAGACCGACCTAACCGCCGAAGGCTACCTCGAGACCGACCAGACCGCGTGGATCGCTCTCGCATAGATTGGTGGCGTTCCGCCGTCATCTACCAGATCTATCCGAGGTCGTTTGCCGATGCCAACGGTGATGGAATCGGTGATTTGCCTGGCATTACGTCGAGGCTATCCGCACTGAAGACTCTTGGAGTGGACGCCGTTTGGCTATCCCCATTCCAGCGCTCTCCGCAGAAAGACGCCGGCTACGATGTCTCGGATTACTGTGATGTCGATCCGCTGTTTGGAAGCCTCGACGACTTCGACGACCTCCTTGCCACCGCGCATGGCCTCGGGCTTAGGGTGCTGATCGACCTCGTGCCGAATCACACCTCCGACCAACATGAATGGTTCCAAAAAGCGCTGGCTGCCGGCTCTGGTTCACTCGAACGAGAGTTCTACCATTTCCGAGATGGCGATACCCCGCCAAACAACTGGCAGTCGATGTTCGGAGGTCCGGCGTGGACGCAAACCGCCGACGGCCAGTGGTACCTTCACCTCTTCGATTCGTCGCAGCCAGATTTGAACTGGGCGAACCCTAAGGTTGAGGCCGCCTTCGAAGAGATCCTTCGGTTCTGGCTCGACCGCGGAGTAGACGGTTTTCGCGTTGACCAACCGCACGCAATGGCTAAGGCCCAAGGGCTGCCCGACAACCCGTTTGTGGAACGAGCCGGTGCGGGGTTTATCGAGGGCGAAGCCAGCCCGCCGATGTGGTTCCAGGAAGAGGTTCACCCGATCTTCCGCAAGTGGCGCAAGATTCTCGATAGCTACCCTGGTGAACGAGCGATGTGCGGCGAAGCCTATGTTCTCCCCCTAAGTTTCATGGCCAAATGGGTTCGCCCCGACGAATTTCACCAGACCTTCAACTTCCGCTATCTCGACGCAGGTTGGGAACTAAAGACCGTCAAGTCCGCCATTGACGAATCATTCGAGGCATTCGGATCGGTTGGAGCGCCGAGCACCTGGGTGCTTTCCAACCACGACGTGATGCGCCACGCCTCTCGCTTTGGAGGCGACTACGGTAGAGCCACTGCATCCGACGGAGTCGGCCCAAACGACCCGCAACCAAATGCAGAACTCGGCCTCAAAAAGGCGGTGGCCGCCACCCTGTTCACACTCGGCCTTCCCGGGTCGATGTACCTCTACCAAGGGGAAGAACTTGGGCTACCCGAGCACACCACCCTTGCCGATGAGTACCGACAAGACCCAACCTTCTTTAGAACCAACGGCCAGAGAGTAGGCCGCGACGGCTGCCGAGTGCCGCTGCCCTGGGAGTATGGTCGCAACGCTTCGAACGGGTTTAGCCCCAATGGAAAGTCGTGGCTACCTCAGCCACTTTCCTACGCCGACCTTTCCCGTGACGAACAGGAAGGCGTGGAAGGTTCGACTCTCGAAACCTATAAGCGCTATCTCGCCCTGCGCAAAGACCTAGACCTCGGTAATGGCAGCTTCGAGTGGGCTGGCGAACTTTGCACCGAGACCGTGCTCGCGTACCGAAACAACGGCGTGCTGGTTGCCCACGACTTTGAGTCGGCCTCAACCACCTGGACTTTTAAGAGTTAAGCGGAAGCCTGGCCGTGAGGGTTACCTTGCCGTCACGCTCGGTAAGCGACCATGACCGGGTTACCTCACCGAGGATTTGAGAGCCATAACCGCCGCTTGGTTGGGTTTCGGAAAGCCGACCTTCGGAAGCGATCGACAGTCTAAGTAGACCAAATCCTTCCTCCTCAGCAGAAATCAACACATTGGGTGAGCGAGAATGTTTCGCTGCATTGGCGATGGCTTCACCGATCACCTCTACTGCACAACTTCGTGTCAGCGGGTATTCGTCGATGGTTTCAATGAGCCCTGGTTCGGCTTGAAGTTCAATTCCCACCAGGCCACCCCAAGTTGTTCGGTAGTCGTCGATGTGATTCAAGAAAGAAACCCGATCAGCTTCTAGACTCTGGGCAACCAGTTCCGTGGCCTCGGCAACCTCTTGCCTTGCTAATTCAATGTCCGCTTCGGTTGGGTTTGTTATTGCTTGAAGTCGAAGGGCAATGGCGAGGAACTTCGCCTGCACGGCACCATGAATCGCCTTGGCTAACTTGGTTCTGGTGACCCACACCTCTTGGCTTAGTTTCTGAACCACCTGCTGACTTTGTTTATTAGTGAATCGAAGTTCATTCACAACATCGACTCGTTTGGAAATCAAAGCCAGTAGGCCGCTAACCACGAAAGCATCATTCACAAAACCGATTCCGATGGCCACGCCAAGTTCTGTGCCTAAGACCAGGACGGAAAGTGGAACAAATATTCCAGCCAGGAGAGCCAACAAGAAAATACCGAGCCCGCGGTGAACAAAAAGTGCGGTTGCCTTTCTTCGAATCACAAAAAGTAACAGAACTTTGACAGCTAGCAGCGGGGTGATTGCAGCCACTGCCGAGAGGCCTCCAACGAGATAGGTGGCGGGCATGAAGAAAACTAGGAAGAGGAGTAAATAAAGCTCTGGCCCGGCTAGTCGCGAAAGGGCCACTCCCTTGCGAATCACGATCGCCTCGGTAATTGGGCCAACATCGGGCTTTGAAACTTTGAGTCCGAACCCAGCGAGGCGGTGACTTAGTGGGCGAATCACCTCGTCGATGGCCTTCATTACCGCTTCTCCCAAGAGCTTGCCCTCTGGTTCCGGCTGACTAAGCAATTCGTTTACGCGGCGCAATTCACCGTCTACCGATTCGCGAATTTCGCCACGCATCTGACGAATCTGGCTTTCGAGATTTGCCCGTGCGCTCTCGAGTTGAATCAAACTTTGCCTGAGTAATCGAGCGCGGTTCAGAGAGAAACGAATACCCGAGAGCAAGATTGCGCACAAGGTTATGTTCAACGAATACGAGATCAGCCCAATCGGTAGTTGATCTTTATAGAAATCACTTAACTTTCCATCGAGAACCAGGATTACAAGATTGGGTGCGATTGCTCCAACGACTCCAGCGGAAACCCAGGTGATCACGTTGTTTATGAGGGTTGGTTTGAGCCAAAGACCAAGGAGCGCGAAGGTAAGCAGGGCGCCGGCGAACCCCGAGACGTCGATCAGGTGAGGGTTCACAGTGGTGTCGTCGATGTCGGAAAAAAGGAATCCGGTGCTTACGATAACGGCACCGAATAACATCGGCACCCAGATTTCCACGGCGAACCTGCTGGCGCTGGCTTCGCGAAGGAATGATCCTTCCGGCCCTAGGAGAAATCTGCCACGGCTAGTGGTCATCGCCGAGAACGATTCCCGCCTGCTGGAAGAATGCTCGAACCGCGAGGATGCGGGCATTGGCATCGCGGCTTAGATCGATACCAAGCGAGCTGAAGGTGCGACTGACCAACGCTTCGGTTGCCGAGAGAGAACGTTTGCGAGCATCGGCAATCTGTTGGTTGGTGAGTCCGCTTGCAACCAAATGGAGAACTTGCAACTGTCCGGCCGAAAGTTTTGCCAACGGGCTATCTTTGTTTAAATCATGACGAAACTCGGAGATGTCCTCGTCGTGTAGCACTGCTTCCAAGGCTTCCAGGAGCTCTTCGGTGTTGGCCAGCTTGCGCTTATTTAGATAGGCAGCGCGCGGGTTGACCGATCCGCTTTCAGGATTGATGACTCTCGGATCGGAAAGCATGGTTAGGTAGACCACGGCCGTACCTGGCGAGTTGGCAAGCAGGTATTCGCCGATGTCGAGACCAGTTGGACCGGGGCCAAGATCGATATCGAGAATGGCAGCATCCGGATCGCGTTTTGACATCGCCTTCAAAGACTCAGCCGCAGTTCCGAAGCTCTGAACCTCAAAGCCAGCATTCTCTAGCGCACCGCATATTAGAGAGCGAAGGAATTGCTCATCTTCAACAACGACTACGAAACGTTTCGACACAGGTCAACTGTAGCGAAACTAGCCGATGGTTAGGTGCCAGGTCTTTACTCGCGGCCAGATCTTTGGACCCTTGCCGTTGCTGCCTTCCTTGCCAAGGTAGGTGGTAGGCCACTTGCGGTCACGCTTCACCACGATGGTCGGCATGAGTCGGTTGCCTTCCTTGAAGTAGGAAATTACGTCCTTGTTGGCGGCACAAGACTTGGTGTTCTTGAACTGCTTAACCTTGAATGCCGTAGGGTCGGTGGCCTTCATCTTCTTGAGAATTCCCCACTTGATGGTACAAACCTGAGTCTTGAGGGTAGCGACATTCTTGATTCGAACGTAGTAAGGAATGGTTACAGTCGCGGTAATTGGACCGATGTACATACCTTTGCTGAACGGAGTGATGGTGATCTTGCTTCCGGTCACCACGACAACGGCCACGCCGTCGCTTCCCGCAGCTGCCAACCCACCAGTGCGGCTAACCGCAAGCGATCCATCTGGCTCAACAATGTATCCGCCCACAGGAGGCTGCGGTGGAACATGTCGAGCGGTTAGGTGAATCGTCTGGGTAGGAATTGCGTTGAAGTTAGAGTCGCCAGCCTGCCCGATGGTTACATCACAAACTTGTGCTGGGTTCTTGACCAAATCGCCAACCCAAGCCACGAAGCCCGATGGGTCAACGGTACAAACCTGAGTGGTAAGTGAGGCAAAGTCTGGAGTAAGTCCCGAGTCAAGGAAGGCAGTCAGCTGGAATCCTGAGGTTGCATCGGTAGCTTCAGGCGCGGTGATCATTCCGAAGGTGGTGCCAGGAGCAACATAGGTCAGGTTTTGGTCATTCTTCACAATGGTGAACGACCGGGTAACCGGAGTGGTGGTTCGGTAATAGTCGTTCTCGGCTACCGCTGACACGGTACAGGTTCCAACCGCGATGATTCGCAACACCTTGTCGGCATCCACGAAACAGACGGTTTCCGGAGTCGCCCAGATCGTGGCCGATACACCCTGAACCTGATCCGAAGGAATCGCGGTTAGCGAATAGGTGATCGGCTTGATTGGCATCGAGTTGTTGGAGTCTAGGCCGGCTAGTAGGTCGGCTGGAAGCTCGAAGGCAACGGCAACGTCCATACGGTTAATGGTGGTGTTGTAGGTACTCGAAGTGAAGGCATTGAAGGCATCGCTGGCGGGCGAGGTGATCGTGTAGCTACAGACTCCGCCCTTGATTGGGTGCAGCACACCGGTTGAGGTAAGCGTACAAATTCCAGTGCTTGAAGCGGCCAGGTTGTAAACCGGGGCTGCAAGTGAATCTAGGGTTGCCCCCAGCTGGGTGTCGGCGTTACCCACCTTGGTCGATGCTGGAGCGGTAAAGGTGATTACCTGGTTTACCTTCTTAGCCACGATGTTGAGGTTTCGGTTAGCCGAAGTGCGCTGGTAGGAAGCCGAGCCAACGGTTACCTTGTAGGTGGCAACACCAACCTTGCTCACAGCAGGAACCTTGAAGCGGATGCTGGTTGCCGTAACCGAAACTAGCTCTGCGGTGTAGGTCTTGTTAGCAGAGTCGATGATGGTGACCACGGTTCCGGTGTTCAACGCTGGGTTGATTACCGAGAAGTCGCGAAGGTCGTTACCGGTCAGGGTGATCACGGTACCGGTGGCTGGCTTGAGCAGTGCCGCGCTGGTGCTGGCCCCGGTAATGGTTGGCTTGTAAACGGCAACGTACGAAGCGGTAGCCGAGAAGTCGCTGGCATTCGCTGCGTATTCACCCGACAAGGCCTTTAGGCGAATCGAGTAGGTCTGGCCAGACTGAACGGTCAGATCGTAAGAGGTTGCATCGGCGGCGAGGTCGTCGGCCGCGGTCCAGGTGCCGCCACCGTTGACCGAGTACTCAAAGCGCAGCGCGGTAACTGGAAGCTCGGTGCTCTGAGCGGTAACTGCAGCCCAGTTCACGACGAGGTGGTTATAAGAGGTTCGGTCGAGAAGGCCAATCACCGGGGCGCTAGGACGTGCATAGCTGCCGATTGAGAAACTGTGTGAGTAACGAGTGGACTCGTTACCAGCTGCGTCTACCGCCCAGATTTCTAGGGTGTAGTCGCCACTCGAAAGCGATCCCGCCGGAATTACCAACGAGCCGTCGCAACCCGGTAGGTCAACTCCGTTTAGCTGGCAACGGTAGGTCAGCTGGTTGTCTACGGTGAAGTTTGCATTCAGGTCGGTGGAGCGGCTGTACTGGGTTGGCATACCCGTTACGGTTGGGCCTTCCGGTGCCACGCGGTCAACAGTCACGGCGGCTGCGGTGGCGGTTGTGCTTGGGCCAACGTTGGCAGCTAGGTCGGCAACCGACTGAGCCTTGGTCTTGAGCACCACGGTTCCATCGGTGCAGTCGGCTAGCGAAACGGTGTAGCTTGCGCCAGATCCGGTGACCGTGGCAACGCAGTCGGCTGAGCCAGTTCCAGTGATCTCAAGATCGCTGGCGTCAAAGCCGGTTACAGCCTCGGCGAAGGTAACCGTGTAAACCAGTGCGGTGTCGTTGGTTGGTGAAGTGAATCCTGGAGTGATGGTGACGCCATTTGCGAAGGCGAAGTCGATGCCAACCGAGGCGGTTGAAACCGAGAATTCTGCAGGACCTGGGATTCCGTTGGAAACAGTGTTCTCCAGAAGCTTCAGCGAAACTGGACCTTCGGCACAACCGGTTAGCTCAACTGTGTAGCTGGCGCTGCTGGCCGGAATCAACTGCGGTTCGGCGATGGTACAGGCACCAGCCGGAATCGTTACTAGGTCTTCTGCGGCAAATCCGGTTACGGCACTGGCGAAGGTGATGGTGAAGCTTGTAGCGCTGGTGTTGGTGTAAAGATCGCCCGATGGAGCAAAGGCATCGACCACTGGGTAATCGGCAACGGTTACGGTGTGGATATCGCTCGAAGCCTCGTAGCGGTCGTCGCCGGCCTGAGCCACGGTAATCACACAGGCACCGGTCGATACCGGAATCAGCTTTCCAGATTGGATGTCACAGATAGCGGTGTTCGAGACCGAGAAGGTGACCGACAGACCAGAAGTTGAAGTGGCAACCAGGTCAACCCCTTCGTGCTGCTGGAGGCCTAGGAACTGAGGTGGGGTGAACTCCACGGTCTGAGAGGCCTTGGCGATCTGGAAGGTGCGGGTCACCGAGTTAGCTGCGTTGTAGTTGGTGTTACCAGCCTGCGATGCGGTGATCGAACAGGTTCCGGCCTTGAGCACCGAAATCACGTTGTTGGTCAGAGTACAGACCGAAGTGTCGTCTGAGACCGAGGTGACGGCCAGCTGCGAAGCGGCGGTTGGTGCAATCGAAATCGTGGCACTCGAGTAGGTCACGTTTGAAAGCGCTGCGAAGGTGATTGTCTGGCTAGCCTTGTTAACGGTTAAGGTCTGAGTGATTGGGGTTGCCGCTGCAATAGTTGTGTTTCCGGCCTGCGACGCGGTGATGTCACAGCTACCAGCGGCGACAATCGAAACGACCGAACCGCTAACCGTACAAACCGAAGTGTTCGACGATGCATAGCTGACCGGCTGGCCTTGGTCTGAAATTCCATTTAGGGTGAACGGTAGGTCTCCATAGGTCTTGTCAGCAAGGGCGCCAAAGGTTAGGTTCTGGGTCCACTTTGTAACGCGACCAGGTGTCGAAATCCAAGACTTCGCGATGTTAGTGACGCCCG
>JBEGPG010000032.1:0-16934 GCA_041181585.1 Actinomycetota bacterium | reverse complement strand
GGCGAAATTGGCAGACGCACTAGATTTAGGTTCTAGCGCTTAATAGGCGTGTGGGTTCAAGTCCCACCTTCCGCACCAACAGTAAAAAGACCGAAGGTTTCCTTCGGTCTTTTGCTTTAAGTGAATTACTGCAGAATCGCAGTTAGAGCTGCGCCGGCATTCACGATTCCGGAGCCATAGCCGCCATAGTCAGCGCCATTTGTAATCGAACTCTTGCCAGTAGATGGGCAATTGAGCGGCGTGATTGACGCGAATGGAGATGCGGTATCGATGATCGCTCGGTAAACCGAAGTAACAAAGGTGTCATCGAAAACAAAAGAAGGATTCTGCCTCTTCTTCGCGGAGTAAAGCAACGCCACAATTCCGGCAACAACTGGCGATGCCATCGAAGTTCCGATTTCATATCGATAAATCGGGTTACCTGGACTGGTAGCGCCATCGTTTAACGTCGAGTAAATCTGGGCTGAAGAACCGCCTTGGCAGTAGTCACCACCTGGCGCAGACACATCCACGCCAAAAGGCTGACCGCCTGATTGAACGGTGCCGGCATTGGAGAAGTTCGAATAAAAAGCTGGACGACCGTTAGGGCCGGAGGCTCCAACGTTGATGGTTGGATAACAGTTACCTGGGTAACTTAGCGAGGCATATGGAAGGTGCCCTAGTGTGCTATCGCCATTGTCGTTGCCAGCGGCAGTTACCACAGTTACGCCGTGACTCTTGGCGTAACCCAATGCTTCTTCCGTTGCCGAATCACAGTTATTGCTGTCACCACCGATAGATAGGTTGATCACGTTTGCAGGGTTTTGGTTGCGCGTTGTACCGTCAACGGTTCGACCTAGGGCCCAGTTGATTCCAGCCACGATGTCAGAAACGCTTCCACCTTCGGCGCCAAGCACTCGAACTGGTAGCAACTTCACGTGCGGGGCGATACCCATGACACCAAGCTGGTTGTCGCTGGCTCCGATGATTCCCATAACATGTGTGCCATGCCAGGACGAAGGAGAGTTGCCAACGTAGTCGCCCGAATCCAGCGCATTGCTATCTCGGCTGTCGCAGGTAAGTGTGAATATCGAAGGCGTACACGAATTGTCGTTGGCAGAACTTGGGCTGGAGATAAGGTCGTAGCCTGGCAAGATTCGACTCGAATCAATATCTGGGTGAACTGTGTAGCCAGTGTCTACAACTGCAACAACAATCGATTCAAGCCCTGTTTCGCGCGCCCAGGCGGTGCTCACCTTGGCCGAATAAGTCTGGGAAGCGTTCAAGAACCACTGCTTGGTGTAGTCGGGATTTGCCGATGCGGTGGCAGCGTTCGAACTCGTGTAAAGAATGTTCTTGGTTAGCGTTACCGAACCACGGGCGTTCGAAATTGAAAGCACGACCTTATACGTGGTTCCCACCACAAGATCGGTTACCGAGCAACTTGAAAGTTCTGGGCTGGCGGCCACACAAGGAACCTGCGAGCTGTCTGGTTTAGTAACCGTGACCAGATAAGACACATCTAGTCCACCTTTGTCGAAGGCCGATGTGTAAGGCGTCCAAGAAACGGAGACTGAATTTAGGTCGTTTTGAACCGAAAGAACCTGCTGTAATTGCGGCTTGGTGGTGGGTACAACCTCGGCATAGCCGTAGTACCCGGAATAAACCTTTCCGGAGACCTTGGTCAATGCGGCAACACGGAATCTAGCTGCGGTTCCCGCTTTCAGATAACTGGTGCTGGTTGTGTAGCTACGGGTGGAGGCTGTGGTTTGACTCTTGAGGGTCTTCCAGGTTCCCGAAACATACATTTGCACCCGATAACCGATGATGGTACCCGAGTATCGAACCGTGGGCTTTGCCCAGGCGACCTTTACTCGCTCGGTGTAGTCGCTCAACCATGCATCCGAAGCAGTTACCGATGAAACGCTGGCTCGGCGAATGGCATCCTTGATGATCAAGTTGTTCTCGATGAAATTTGACTTGTTCAAAATTGTGCTGGCAATTGGCTCCGAGGGAACATTGGCAGTTTCAACAAATCGATCGAACTCAACCGACTCCACTCGTGGATCCGCTTCTAGCCTGGCTTCAGCTTGGTTTGCCTCGGCATCGGAAAGGTCTTGGGCAAAGTCGACGGCTTTAAAGTGACCTCCGAGGTCACGTGAGTTTTCCAAATCAACACCGGCGAAGTTTTCACCCGTTGGCTCGCCATTTGGAGCGATTGGGGAAACTCCAGACTTGTATTTGACGATGAAACCTGTGGCGTTTAACGAAGATTCGGCGTTTGGTGTTTGAACCAACTGCGCTTGTGCGGGCTGTGCTGTTAAGAGACCCAGGGCAACCGCAAGAGCTGTTGCCGCCGCGGCAAATTTGAATCTCATTTACTTAGGCTAACCGCGATTTCTGTGAAAAAACTGAATTACAAAGATCTCTGGAAAATAATGGTTCCGAGATTCTTACCAAGTTTGAAACCGACCTTTGCTAGGCGTCCTTGTTCTTTGAATCCGGCACGTTTGTGAAGAGCAACAGATGCTTCCGCTCCGATGTCGGAAATGACCGAAATCACCTCACGAACCCCAGCCTTTTTACCTGCTGCCAGTAGTTCTTTCATCAGCTTCGTACCGATACGCTTACGAAGCGCCGATGGCTTTAGATAGATGGTGACTTCGACAGTCTTGCGGTAGGCAGCCTTCTGACGCCAAGGAGTTAGGAACGCATAGCCAAGAATCTGCCCAGCCGGGCTCACGGCAACCAAGAATGGCAGTTCCAGCGACTTGATGTAGTTGAACTTCGACTTCCATTCCGGCAACTTTTGCTCCTCGGTGTCGAATGTGATCACGCTGTTGAGGATGTAGTAGTTGTAGATGTCCATGACCTCTTTGAGGTCCACACTGGTGGCCTCACGAACGGTTACTTCACCTTCGGGCTCGACCGGTTGAGCCTTCAACTTGCGAACTAATCTCCAACGAGATTCTGAATCTAGAGCCATTAGCTATCCCACTTCACAGGTTTTACGCCCACACTCTTGAGCGCTTCGTTTGTTTTACTGAACGGTTTTGAGCCGAAAAATCCTCGGGAAGCAGAAAGCGGAGAAGGATGCGCCGACTTTATTACCTGTGCATCGCCAAGTAGCGGTTCAACTTCGGCGGCCTGCTTACCCCAAAGAATTGCGACCAACTTCTCGCCTTTTTCACGAGCAAGCGCCTCCACAACCTTGTCGGTAAATCGATTCCAGCCGAGTTTCTCGTGACCTCCGGCGTCTCCAACAGGCGTGGTTAGATGGCGGTTCAATAGCAGTACGCCTTGAGCAGCCCATTGACTTAGGTCTCCCCCAACGCGCACCTTGCTACCAAGATCGGAACGAACTTCTTTCAGAATGTTCTGAAGGCTTCGCGGAAGTGTTTCGGTGACGTTCAGGTCCACCGCGAATGAGAGCCCGATGGCCACATTTTCAGTTGGGTACGGGTCTTGACCGATTAGCAAGACCTTCACATCTCGCATGTCCATTTCGAGGGCGCGCATGATTCGGTGCTCGCGTGGAGTGTAGGCCCGACATTCGGCAGCGAGCTCTACCTCCATGAGCAAAAGCAGGTCACGGCAGTCGCCAAGTGCGTATTGCCAAGTAGGGTGCATTTGCTCGAAGAACACGTAATTTAGCCTAGCCATCCCATCTGTATGCTGGAGGCAAGAAGGGCAGGTTTTACGATGAATTTACAAGAGCTTCTGGACGTGGCAAACCATCACGGCGAGATCCTGAGAGAAATTCGTAGAGACCTACACAAGAACCCGGAATTTGGCCTAGACCTGCCCTGGACCCTGAACCGCGTGATGCAATCCATCGACGGGCTTGGCGAGGTCTACTTCGGCGAGGGAATGACCGCCGCCGCGCTGGTGGTCAAAGGCTCACAACCTGGACCTACCGTGCTACTACGGACCGACATGGACGCACTGGCAGTAATTGAAGACACCGGTCTCGAATATGCGTCCACCAACGGATTCATGCACGCATGCGGGCATGACCTGCACATGGCAATGGCCATTGGCGCCGCACACCTGCTGCACACCTACCGCGAACACCTTAAGGGTGACGTTGTCATTTGGTTCCAGCCTGGCGAAGAAGGTTTGGCAGGCGCTGACCGCATGCTTGAACAGAAGATGCACCTAGTGTCGGGGTCGAAGCCGATCGCCGCTTACGGAGTGCACGTGTTTAGCGTTTACCCGAAAGGCATGTTCGGTGCTCGTCCGGGACCGCTAATGGCCGCCGCCGGTGGTTTCGTGGCCACATTCAAGGGTTCCGGTGGTCACGGTTCGATGCCTTGGCTTTCCAAAGACCCAATCTCGCCGATGGCGCAAGCAATCGCCACCTTGCAAAGCGCAATTAACAAACGCCTCGACGTCTTCGACGACGTTGTGGTGAATGTTGGATGGGTCAAGGCAGGCGATGACCACACCGAAAACGTGATCCCAGAGACCGCCAGTTTCGGAGCCACGGTTCGCACCTTTAGCGAAGAACACAGCAAGAAAATTCGCGAAGTTGTTGCCGACGTCCTAGAGGGCGCAGCGAAGACCTTCGGCGTCGAAGTGGACATCGAGTGGATGCCTGCCAGCAAGGTACTAATCAATGACGCCGACGCGGTTGCGCGTAGCCGCAAGGTCATCACCGAACTTTTCGGCGAAGGTCGTTACTGGGATATGCCGAACCCGATTCCAGGTGGTGAAGATTTCGCATCGGTCCTCGAAGAAATTCCTGGAGCATTCATTTTCATGGGTGCAGCTCCCGATGGAGTAGACCCTAGAACCGCGCCTAGTAACCACAGTAACCGCGCTCTCTTCGACGACGATGTGCTTCCGCTTGGCTCGGCATTCCTAGCCGCCATGGCATTCGACACCTTGGACGAAGCAGCTAAATAACTAAGTTTGTTACGAACCATTTCAGCCCATGTTGGCGAAATGGATTTTGACTTTTACCTTTGTATAAATCGCCTACCGCAAAGAGAGAGTCAATCATGAGCAATAAGCCAGAGAACTGGGGCTTCGAGACCGCGCAGATTCACGCCGGAGCAACCCCTGACCCAACCACCAACGCACGCGCCGTGCCGATCTACCAGACCACCGCGTACACCTTCAACTCTAGCGAGCACGCCGCAAAGTTGTTCGGCCTTGCTGAGTTTGGAAACATCTACACCCGCATCATGAACCCAACTCAGGATGTTGCCGAAAAGCGCATCGCCGCTCTTGAAGGTGGAACCGCTGCTCTGCTTTTAGCATCCGGTCAGGCTGCAGAGACTTTTGCAATTCTTAACATAGCTCAGGCTGGCGACCACATCGTGGCTTCGTCGACCATCTACGGCGGAACCTACAACCTCTTCAAGTACACCCTGCCAAAGCTGGGCATCGAAACCACCTTTGTAGAAGACCAGGACGACCTGAAGGAATGGGCTGCTGCTGTTCGCCCAAACACCAAGGCATTCTTTGCAGAGACCATCGGAAACCCAAAGGTCAGCATCCTTGACATCGCTGGCGTTGCCGACGTGGCCCACAAGAACGGAGTTCCACTGATCGTGGACAACACCGTGGCAACCCCTTACCTGGTGCAGCCACTAAAGCACGGTGCCGACATCGTGGTTCACTCTGCTACCAAGTTCCTCGGCGGACACGGAACCGTAGTTGCCGGAGCGATCGTTGACGGTGGAAAGTTCGAGTGGTCGAAGAGCGACAAGTTCCCAGGTCTAACCGAGCCAGACCCTTCGTACCACGGCGTCACCTACACCGCAGCCTTGGGCGACGCAATTGCCTACATCATCAAGGCACGCGTTCAGCTGCTTCGCGACATCGGTGCAGCAATCTCGCCAAACAGCGCCTGGCAGCTACTTCAGGGCATCGAAACCCTGAGCCTGCGTATCGAGCGCCACGTTGAGAACGCCCAGAAGCTAGCCGAATGGCTAGACAAGCACCCTCAGGTCGAATCGGTCAACTATGCCGGACTGAAGGGTTCGAAGTGGCACAAGGCCGCCAAGAAGTACGCGCCTAAGGGTGCAGGTGCAATCGTGTCGTTCGAGATCAAGGGTGGAGTTGCCGCTGGCGCAAAATTCGTTGATTCCCTCGAACTCTTCAGCCACGTGGCTAACATTGGAGATGTGCGTTCCCTAGTCATCCACCCTGCAAGCACCACTCACTCGCAGCTCACCCCTGAGCAGCAGTTGACCACTGGTGTAACTCCTGGCCTAATCCGTCTTTCGGTAGGTCTTGAGTCTGTGGACGACCTAATTGCCGATCTAAAGACCGGTTTCGAGGCGGCCAAGAAGTAGTTGGAATTTCAATCCTCTGAGGACTCCGTCCCGTCAGCATTCATCACCGATGAATTGAGCCGTCAGCTGGTGGGTAGGCCACCTGCGACCGGTGCCTGGCGAGATGGAGACCCAGCGGGTGACCGTCAGTTTGCGCCCCTCCCTAACCTCAAGTTGGAGAGCGGGCGCGAACTCGTTTCTCCGAGACTTGCTTTCGAGACCTGGGGAACCCTGAACGACGACAAGTCAAATGCCGTTCTGGTCATGCACGCTCTCACCGGCGACTCTCACGTAGTCGGTAACGCGTCCAAGCAACATCCAACCGAGGGTTGGTGGAACGGCATCATCGGTCCGGGGCTTGCCATCGACACCGACAAGTTCTATGTAGTGGCCGCAAACATGCTCGGTGGCTGCCAAGGCTCAACCGGACCTAGCTCGCTCGACAAGACCGGCCGCGAATACGGTTCACGTTTCCCATTCCTCACCATTCGGGATCAGGTGAATGCCCAAAAGCTTTTCACCGACGTAATTGGAATTTCTAAATGGCACACCATCATCGGCGGTTCCATGGGTGGAATGCACACCATGGAGTGGGCGATCATGTACCCAGAGTTGGTTGATCGCGTTGCCATCATCGCGGCTCCTCCTGTTGCAACCGCCGACCAAATTGCTTTGAATTCGGTTCAGGTAGAAGCAATCGAAATTGACCCGGCCTTCGCAGGTGGCGACTACTACGACGCCAAGCCTGGTTTTGGACCTCACCGCGGTCTTGCTCTTGCACGCCGCATGGCACTTCTCAACTACCGCTCCCCTCACGAGCTGAACGAACGCTTCGAGCGCACTTGGCAGAGCGGCAAGAGCCCACTCGGCGGCGGCGGTCGATTTGCCGTGGAAAGCTACCTCGACTTCCACGGCAACAAGTTCACCCGCCGCTTCGACGCCAACAGCTACATCACCTTGGTAAATGCCATGAACTCCCACGACGTCGGTCGCGACCGAGGCGGAGTTGAGGCGGCATTGAAGACCATCAAGGCCAAGGCACTCGTGGTCGGAATTTCAACCGACAGACTCTTCCCAATCTCGGGTCAAAAACTTATTGCCGAAAGTATCGGTACCGAACTCCAGGTCATTGACAGCGAATTCGGCCACGACGGCTTCCTTATCGAGATCGACATCGTCGGCCCAATGCTAAAGAACCTTTTAGAAGGTTAGTTTCGCCAATCGGCGACTACGTGTCTAACTGCATCCGCTAATTCGAGGGCAGCAATTGGGCCTTCGGTCGCCAACCTGCGGGCAGCTTCGGCGTGAATCAAGACCGCCGTTTGAGCGATATCTAGGGCGTCGAAGTCATCCACATGTGCGGCCAGTAAAGCTCCCATGATTCCTGCGAGTACGTCGCCAGTTCCGGCCGTGGCTAGATCAGCAGGGTTGGGTCCAACCGAAACCACTTCTCCATGCGGATTGGCAATGATCGTGATGTTGCCCTTGAGGCAGACAGTTTGACCTGTCAGAACGGCAAGTCTTAGGGCCACGGTTTCCGGGTCACCATCAACCGTCTTGCGATCAATTGGAACATCGAGCCTAGAGACGAGCGCTGCCGCTTCACCAGCATGCGGGGTGAGGATGGCGGATCCGCCTAGTTCTTCGAAAACATCTAACGCTCCGGCATCGATGATCTTTGGGTTGTCATCGGCAAACGCTGATAGGAATCGTTCAGACTCTATGGGGCTTACGCCGCTTCCAATCACCCAGGCGTTAACTCTGCCTGGCTGAACTACCACTTCGGGACGGGCTTCCAAAACAAGTTTCTGCACGTCGTCGGGACCTTGGTATCGAACCATACCGATGCCGGTTCTGATTGCCGCTGTGACTCCTAGAATCGCGGCTCCAGGGTATGCACTAGAGCCAGTGATGAAGCCCGCCACACCGCGCGAATACTTGTCGTCGCTCTCAAGCGGGGTTTTTAGATACTTCTGCAGGCGGTTTGGTAACACAGTTCTAGGCTAGAGGTTATGACCAAGTTGTTTGAACCAATTTCCATTCGAAACCTGACCACTCGCAATCGAGTTTGGATTCCCCCAATGTGTCAGTACTCTTGCGAGAACATGGACGGCGTGGTTGGAAACTGGGCGCTGGTTCACTACACCTCATTCGCCAAGGGAGGTGCCGGGCTAGTGATCGCCGAGGCAACCGGTGTTACTCCGGAGGGGCGAATTTCACCTTGGTGTGCCGGAATCTGGAACGATGAACAGGCTCAGGCGTGGAAGAGCGTGGTTGACTCGGTTCACCTAAATGGCGGAAAGATTGGCATTCAGCTGGCACACGCCGGCCGCAAGGGATCCACTCATGTGGAATGGACCGGAGTTGGTTCGGTTGCCATGGAAGAAGGTGGTTGGGAGACAGTTTCTTCTACCGACCAAGCATTCGAAGGTTACTCCGCTCCACGCAAGCTGGAACTCTCTGAACTAGACGGGATCCGAAGCTCCTTTGTGGCAGCGGCCAAGCGCGCGGTTTCAGCTGGCTTTGATTTGCTCGAAATCCACGCCGCCCACGGTTACCTACTCCACCAATTCCTCTCACCGATTACGAACCAGCGTGATGACATCTATGGTGGTTCACTTGAGAATCGTGCTCGCTTATTGGTTGAGATTTTGCTTTCGGTTCGCGCGGAAATTGGCGATGACCTACCGCTGATTGTTCGCTTCTCGGCCAGCGACTGGATCGAGGGTGGTTGGACCGAAGCCGACACCGCGATGGTTGCAAAGTGGTGCGAGGATGCCGGCGCCGATATGTTTGACATCTCGAGTGCCGGGCTATCGATGGCTCAGAAGCTAACCATCGGCCCTGGCTACCAGGTGCCGTTTGCCGAGTTCGTGGGTGAGCGAGTTGAAGCGCCTGTCTCCGCAGTGGGAATGATTACCACTGGCAACCAGGCCGAGGAAATTCTTTCGCACGGAATCGTAGATGTGATCATGATTGGTCGAGCGGCTCTGGGCGACCCGTTCTGGCCAATTCGTGCAGCTAAAGAATTGGGCGTTGAACTCGATTACATTCCGAAGCGTTACAAGCGCGCGGTCTTTTAGTCGCGTTTGGTGGCGTCTTGAACTTCGCCAACCAATTCTTCCAGGATGTCCTCAAGGAACAAAACACCAACGACCTTGCCACCGCGGTTGAACACGCGTGCCAGGTGAGCATTCACTCTGCGCATCGACGAGAGCGCGTCTTCCAATTCCATCGATGCCGGTAGTGAAATTAGCGAGCGAATTCGCTTGGTTGGAATCGGGTCGTCCATCTCGTCTAGGTCAAGATCGAGTACGTCCTTGAGGTGCAGGTAACCCACCAAATCGCCGTCGTCGTCGGTGAGTGGATAACGTGAGAAACCGACCTTGGAAACGGCAACCTCGATCTCGCGAGGGGTCACGTTCTCGGGGTAAGAAATCAGGTCGCCGAGCTTGATCGCAACGTCGCTGACCTTCTTTTCCGTGAATTCGAAGGTGTTGCTCAAAGTTCCAGAGGCATCGCTGAGCACACCCTCACGGGTGGAGTGCTCAACAATGTCTTCCACCTGGTCAAGGGTGTAGGCGCTGTTTGCTTCGTCTTTGGCGCGCACTCCGAAGATTCTAAGAATTCCGTTAGCCGTGGCATTCAGAGCAACCACGATTGGCTTCACCAGAAGTGCCAAGCCGTAAAGCAATGGAACTAGCACCAGTGCGGCTCGCTCCGGAATCGAGAACGAAATGTTCTTCGGAACCATTTCTCCGATCACCACGTGCATGAACGAAACCAAGAACAAGGTGATTCCAAATGCCACCGACGCGGTTGCTTCTTCACTCAAACCGGTAGCCAACAGCGGCTCCTCGAGCAGGTGGTGAACGCTCGGTTCAACGATCAGCAAAATCAACAGGCTGCAAATAGTCACACCAAGCTGCGATGTTGCCAGAAGCAGCGAAACTCGTTCCATGCCCTTAATAGTCAATTGGGCAGGTCGAGACCCAGCCTCCGCACGAGGTTCAATCTGGGCACGCTTCGCGGAAATAAGAGCGAACTCGGCACCTACGAAGAAACCGTTTCCGAGCAGCAAAATCAGGAAGGCCCAGAGACCCGAAATTGGATCACTCATCAGACACCTCCAGTTCGTCCGGAGTGAAGCGCACTCGGTCAACGCGGCGTCCGTCCATGCGCTCAACTCGAAGTACGCCGTTTTCGATGCGAATCTCGTCGCCGCGTTCCGGAATTCGTCCAAGCTCGCTCATGATGTAGCCACCCACGGTTTCGTATGCACCACGGTCTGGAACCTTGATAGCCATTTCGGCGAGTTCGTCTGGTCGAGTCATTCCCGGGAACAAGACCGATTCGTTTACTCCGCGAACGATTCCAACCTTGGCGCGGTCGTGCTCATCGGCCAATTCACCAACCAGTTCCTCAACCAAATCTTCGAGCGTTACTAACCCTGCGGTACCGCCGTATTCATCCACGACGATTGCCAGCTGCAATCCCTTGGCACGGAGCTCAACCATGAGCGCCTCGAGGCCAACGGTTTCTGGTACTCGAATGGCATCGATGGTAATTGCTCCAACCGGAACCTCGGCCCGCTTCTCTCGCGGCACGGCAGCCGCTTGTTTCACGTGGGCAATTCCAATTACGCTGTCGCTGTCGCCATCGATCACTGGGAATCGGGAGTGACCAGTCTTATTTGTTAGCGCCACAACGTCGGCAACGGTTTGCTCACGGTCAACCGTGTGCATGCGCGGGCGTGGGGTCATCACGTCGGCTGCGGTAAGTTGCGAGAGAGCCAAGGTCTTGGTGAGCAGCGTTGCCGTGTGAGCGTCGAGCGCGCCCATCATGGCCGAACGGCGAACCAGCGACGAAAGTTCTTCGGCGGTTCTGGATGAACTCAGTTCTTCCTTTGGTTCGATTCCAAACAATCGAACGATTCCGTTTCCAACGGTGTTTAGAGCAACGATCATCCAGCCGGTCAACCAAGTGAACACCAACTGAAAGCGAACCACAAACTTGTTGGTTTCGAGTGGGTGGGTAAGCGCCATCTTCTTTGGCACCAATTCCCCGATCAAGGTTGAAAACAGCGTGGCGATGAACATTCCCACCGCGAGCGCGATTGGTTCGATCGCACTTTCCGAAATACCGAGTTTCACGATCGACGGGCTTAGTAGTGAGGTAAGCGCCGGTTCCGCCAAGAATCCGGTGAGCATGGTGGTGAGGGTAATACCGAGCTGAGCACCGGAAAGATGAGTGCTTGTTTTGCGAAGGGCGCGAATCGAAGGGCCCAGGTTCTTTTCGCCTCGGGACGCCCTAGATTCCAGGTCGTTTCGCTCGAGATTTACCAGTGAGAACTCGCTGGCTACGAAAATACCTGTCGCAAGCGTGAGTAATACCCCCGCGCCAAGCATCAGCCAGTCATTCATATGTAAACACAAGCATACCCGCCCTCAATTGGCACTAGGCTAGAAGGGAAAAACATCACGACGAAGAGGTGGTTACGCTGTCTGAATCAAGCGAAAATTCGCAGGCAGAAGGCGAGTTCGGCGCCAATGAATGGCTAGTCGAAGAGATGTACGAAAAGTACAAGCAAAATCCAGATTCGGTTGATAAGGCCTGGTGGCCAATCCTTGAGCGAATGCATCACGGACTACCGGGTGGCGATGTAGCAGCCCCAGCACCTCAGGTAGCAGCCCCAGTGGTAACCCCAGTCGAGGCACCGGCTCCAGTCGTGGCAAAGACCACTCGTATCGAGGCCAAGCCAGCACCAATCCCGGCTCAGGCTCCAGTTACCGGCAGCATTGCCGAAGTTTCTGAAGACGCCGAGCCAGTGGTCACCGCACTAAAGGGAATGGGCAAGGCAATCGCCGCCAACATGGATGCCTCGCTCACGGTTCCAACCGCTACCAGCGTTCGCACCGTGCCGGCCAAGCTTCTGATCGACAACCGTATTGTCATCAACTCTCACCTAACCCGCACCCGCGGCGGCAAGATTTCGTTCACTCACATTCTGGGCTGGGCCATCGTGAAGGCTTTGAAGGAATTCCCGAGCCAGAACGTTTACTACGACATCATCGACGACAAACCTTCGGTGGTCGTTCCTCCAAACGTGAACCTCGGTATTGCCATCGACGTTCCAAAGGAAGACGGCACCCGTGCACTGCTAGTTCCAAACATCAAGCGCGCCGACAAGATGAACTTCGCCGAATTCGTTTCGGTTTACGAAGACATCGTGAAGCGTGCCCGTGACAACAAGCTTGGCGCCGGCGACTTCGCTGGAACCACTGTTTCACTAACCAACCCTGGTGGCATTGGAACCGTTCACTCGGTACCTCGCCTAACCAAGGGTCAGGGTTGCATCGTTGGCGCCGGAGCGCTCGACTACCCAGCAGAGTTCCAGGGCATGAGCGAAGAGCACCTGACCAAGGTTGGTGTGAGCAAGGTCATCAACCTGACCAGCACCTACGACCACCGCGTTATTCAGGGAGCCGGTTCCGGTGAATTCCTAAAGAAGATTCACGAGCTACTGCTTGGCGCTCGCGGCTTCTACGACGAAATCTTCGCCGACCTACGCATTCCTTACGAGCCAGTGCGCTGGGTAGTCGATTTCAACACCGATGACTCAGACGAGCGTTCGAAGGCAACTCGTATTCAGGAACTGATCAACGCCTACCGTGTTCGCGGACACCTGATGGCCGACATCGACCCTCTGGAATATCGTCAGCGTTCGCACCCGGACCTAGACATCTTGAACCACGGCCTGAGCCTGTGGGATCTCGACCGCACCTTCAAGACCGGCGGTTTTGGCGGCAAGCCAAAGGCTCAGTTCCGTGAGATCTACAAGATTCTGCGCGACTCGTACTGCCGCACCGTTGGTGTTGAGTACATGCACATTCAGAACCCAGCCGAGCGCAAGTGGTTCCAGGAAAAGCTTGAGAAGCCTTACGCCAAGCCAGAACGTGCAGTTCAGCAGCGCATCTTGGAGAAGCTAAACGAAGCCGAAGCTTTCGAGACCTTCCTTCAGACCAAGTTCGTTGGTCAGAAGCGATTCTCACTCGAAGGTGGAGAGTCGGTCATTCCGGCACTTGACGCCATCCTGCGTTCCGCAGCAACCTCCGGCCTCAAGGAAGTTGCCATTGGTATGGCACACCGCGGTCGCCTAAACGTACTAACCAACGTTGCCGGCAAGGCCTACGGTCAGGTCTTCAAGGAGTTCGAAGGTAACACCGACACCTCGACCGTTCAGGGTTCGGGAGACGTAAAGTACCACCTCGGTACGGAAGGCACCTTCACCGGTCCAGACGGCGCGCAGATTGCTGTGTCGCTAGCCGCCAACCCATCGCACCTTGAAGCCGTAAACCCGGTTCTCGAAGGTATCGTTCGCGCCAAAGTTGACTCTGTCAACGGTTCGGCCGAGGGCTACTACCCATTCCTTCCGATCGTGATTCACGGTGACGCCGCGTTCGCAGGTCAGGGCGTTGTTCCTGAGGTTCTGAACATGTCACAGCTTCGCGGTTACAAGGTTGGTGGAACCATCAACATCGTGATCAACAACCAGGTTGGATTCACCACTCCGCCGAGCGAGTCACGTTCCACCGTGTACTCGACAGACATCGCCAAGGGTATTCAGGCTCCGATCTTCCACGTAAACGGAGACGACCCTGAAGCCGTGGTTCGTGTGGCTCAGCTAGCGTTCGAGTTCCGTGAGGAATTCAACAAGGACGTAGTAATCGACATGGTTTGCTACCGTCGTCGCGGTCACAACGAAGGTGACGACCCTTCGATGACCCAGCCGCTGATGTACAACCTGATCGAAGCTAAGCGCTCCGTTCGCACCCTGTACCTAGAGTCTCTAGTTGGTCGTGGCGACATCACCACCGAAGAGTTCGAGGCTGCCAACGCCGGCTTCCAGAACAAGTTGGAGAACACCTTCACCGAAGTTCACGAAGCCATGAGCAAGCCGGTAGAGCTAGTTCCTCGCCCGGTTGGCATCGGTACCACCGCTAGCGAGAACACCACCGTTTCGCGCCCAACCGCCATCTCGCGTGAGGTTGTTGAACTAATCGGTGACGCTCACATGAACCAGCCTGAAGGCTTCTCGGTTCACCCGAAGCTTCAGCAGCTACTAACCAAGCGTCACGAGATGAGCCGTCAAGGTGGAATCGACTGGGGCTTTGGAGAGCTTCTTGCATTCGGTTCGCTATTGCTCGAGGGCAAGCCAGTTCGCATGGCCGGCCAGGACAGCCGTCGCGGCACCTTCGTACAGCGTCACGCAGTGTTCCACGATCGCGTAAACGGTCAGGAGTGGATGCCACTTCGTAACCTCGGCGCAGGCCAGGCGAAGTTCTACATCTACGACTCGCTACTGAGTGAGTACGCAGCCATGGGCTTCGAGTACGGTTACTCGGTTGAGTCGAAGGAATCGCTAGTGCTTTGGGAAGCCCAGTTCGGTGACTTCGCCAACGGAGCACAGACCATCATCGACGAATTCATTTCGTCGGCCGAACAGAAGTGGGGCCAGTACTCTGGCGTAGTTCTACTGCTTCCACACGGTTACGAAGGACAGGGTCCAGACCACTCTTCGGCACGTATCGAGCGTTACCTACAGCTCTGTGCTCAGAACAACATGACCGTGGCTCAGCCTTCAACTCCGGCATCGCACTTCCACCTGCTTCGTCGACAGGCCTACAGCAGCCCTCGTCGCCCGCTGGTGGTCTTCTCCCCTAAGTCGATGCTTCGCCTCAAGGCTGCTTCGTCTTCGGTCGAGGACTTCACCAACGGCACCTTCCAGCCGGTCATCACCGATCAGCGCGGCCTGAACAACGCCGACGTGAACCGCGTGATTTTCTGTTCTGGAAAGGTCTACTGGGATCTATTGGCCGAAGCTGAGAAGCGCGGTGACCGCACCACCGCGATCATCCGTGTTGAGCAGCTCTACCCAACTCCGGTCGACGAAATCAAGGCCGCTTACGCTCAGTACCCTGGTGCCGAGCTGGTCTGGGTTCAGGACGAGCCTGCAAACCAGGGACCATGGACCTACATCGGTCTATTCCTTCCGAAGTACATGGATGGCAAGGTTGCCAAGATTGTTGCCCGCCCAGCGAGCGCAAGCCCAGCAACCGGTTCTAGCAAGGCTCACGCAGCGGAGCAGGCCGACCTCATCCAACGCGCCTTCGACGCCTAAGGACTCTCTTGCAGCAGCTAGAGTCGTCGCTTCGCGTAATCGTTTTGGGAGACCAACTCGTAACCGCAAGTGGCGACCCTAAGGGAATGGGTTGGCTTGGCAGAGTGCTTGCTCGCACCCCTCAAACCGATCCGACCATCGAAGTTATCTCGATTGGCATGCCGGAAGATACATCGCTTGCGTTGTCTAAACGTTGGCTCGGCGAACTGCAACCGCGGTTAAACCAAACCGGTCGAACCCAGGTGGTCTTTGCTCTCGGTAACCACGACATTCGCGCAGGGCTTTCAACTTCTAGAAGCCGCCTAAACCTGGCTACCGTTTTGGATGAGGCCCTCAAATACGGCTTGGAGCCACTCGTGATCGGCCCAACCCCTCACAAGGAATCGGCCCTCAATGGCGAAGTTGAACAGCTGTCCTGGGGTTTCGAAGACGTTTGCGCCAGACGAAATGTTCCATTCGTCGACTGCTTCCACCCACTGGTAGGTCACGAAGGCTGGAACAACGAACTACAAAACTCGCCGTCTGGGCTACCTGGCCAAATCGGCTACGGGCTAATCGCCTGGCTAGTCCTGAACCGAGGCTGGTTAGCCTGGCTCGGGGTTGAAGAAACCGAATAATTCGGAGTTAGCATTTTCAAAAGGGGCTAGTTTGAAAAAAGTAATCCAACTGCTGGCAATTGCAGGCCTTGTGGCAAGTTCATTGGTTTTTCCCGCGCAGGTTCAGGCCGCACCAATTGAACCGATGTGCCAAACCGAGGGTGCCATTCTCGGGACTGAAGATGACGAAACTATTACTGGAACCGCTGGCGACGACATCATTTGCTCCCTCGGAGGCGACGACGAAATCGACGGCTTAGGTGGCGACGACCACATTATTTCGGGTGACGGCAATGACACCGTAATAGGCGGCTCTGGTGAAGACCTCATCGAGCTGGGCGCAGGGAACGATAACGCCGAAGGCGGCGAAGGCGACGATTACATCGATGCTGGACTCGGCGATGACTACTCTGCCGGTGGCCCCGGTGCAGACATGCTCTTTGGTTCTGCAGGTGCCGATCAACTGCTCGGTGTTGAGGGTGATGACGGTCTTGACGGTGGTGAAGGTGTAGATCGCTTAGCAGGCGGCGAAGGCAGTGATACCTGCGTTAAAGCCACCGGCGATATTTACGAGAGTTGCTTCTATGACACTAAGGGTCCGACTTTAATTAATGCCGCAATCGACCCCACTCAAAAGACGGTTGATACTAGTCAGCAGGCCGTGACCGTGCGCGTGAGATTCACGGTACGAGACTTGGGTTCTGGTCCGAGCACTGCAATTGCGTGCTTTGCCTATCGGCCCAGTTACGACTCTTGTGATTACGAGTTCTGGATCAACCCGAACTGGGCAATTCATCAAAATCCTTACACCTACGTGGTTGAGGTTGCAATTACTCTCCCCCACAATTCGGGAAAGAGCACTATTTACTTTGTTGGATTCGATGCCCGCGACAA
>JBEGPG010000031.1:0-4504 GCA_041181585.1 Actinomycetota bacterium | reverse complement strand
CGGTTGTCACCAGAGGTGGCCTTTACCTGAATGGTCGAGAATTCGTCGTCCTTGCCTACTTCTAGTAGGGAAACGTCGAAGGTTCCTCCACCTAGGTCGAAAACTAGGATGAGTTCGTCTTCCTTACCCTTGTCTAGGCCGTATGCCAATGCGGCTGCGGTTGGCTCGTTGATGATACGAAGGACGTTTAGGCCTGCGATCTCTCCGGCGTCTTTGGTTGCCTGACGCTCTGCGTCGTTGAAGTAAGCCGGTACGGTGATTACCGCGTCGGTTACTGCTTCACCCAGGTAGGTTTCTGCGTCGCGCTTTAGCTTGGCCAGGATGCGAGCTGAGATTTCCTGCGGGGTGTACTTCTTTTCGTCTACTGCGAAGGTCCAGTCGGTTCCCATGTGACGCTTCACCGATGCGATGGTGCGGTCTACGTTGGTTACTGCCTGACGCTTTGCGGTTTCACCGACGAGCACTTCGCCGTCCTTGGTGAATGCAACCACCGACGGGGTGGTTCGGAATCCTTCTGCGTTAGCGATAACGGTGGGTTCTCCACCTTCCAGCACGCTAACCGCGCTGTTGGTGGTGCCCAGGTCAATACCTACTGCACGTGCCATATTTTGTATCTCCTTGTTGGTTCGCCGTTAGGCGATCTTTTTTGTACTTCGCTCAAACTTGAGCGCTGTTGACTCAAGTTTCGCAAACGCCACCGACATTGTCAAGAGAGAAACCTGAAAGTTGAGTGTGAATGACTCAAGTTTGATTCGTTATCAAAAACAAACCGAGGTTCTAGTAATTAGGTCCAATAACCGACTTAGTCTTTACCTATGTCTAGCACTGTTGCACCAAAGCGATCAAAGCTCACCACATTCTCCTGGGCCCTCTGGGACTGGGCTGAGCAGCCGTACCCAACGATCATGCAGACCTTCATCTTCCCGGTTTACCTAACCAAGTTCGCGGTTGCTTCCGGAATTGACAATGCCGACCAGCAGCTCGGTTGGGCAACCGCAATCGCCGGTGTGCTTCTTGCACTTATGGCACCGGTCATGGGTCGCCGTTCAGACCGTAATGGTCGCCGCAAACTTTGGCTACTAATCAATACCGGCATCCTGGTAGCCGTCACCGCAGCTAGCTTCTTCGTTGAACCGAAGCCGGAATACTTCGTTTTTGGTCTCGTCCTATACGGCATCGGCTCGGTGATTCAGGAATCGGCGTTCATCAACTACTACGCCATGCTTAAGGGAGTGACCACCGAAAGCAACATCGGGCGAGTTTCCGGCTACGCCTGGGGCCTTGGCTATATCGGCGGAATCATCCTGCTACTGGTTTCACTGGTTGGCTTCGTGCTTCCTGACCACCCTCTGTTCGGCATCGTCAAAGAAAACGGCATGAACATCAGAACTATCTTCTTGTTCTCTGCCGCCTGGATTCTTATCTTTACAATCCCCCTACTACTTTGGGTTCCAGAGATTCCAAAGCGTGACGGCGACAAAAGCGAAAGCATCGCTGATTCTTACCGCTCGCTATTCCGCGAACTCGGCACCCTGCGTCGTCAGGCACCTGAGACTTTCAAGTTCCTGATTTCTTCCGCAATCTACCGAGACGGTCTGGCCGGAGTCTTCACTTTCGGTGCAGTTCTTGGCACCCTAGCTTTCGGTTTCGACACCACCTCGATCATCTTCTATGGAATTGGTGCAAACGTTGTGGCAGCAATTGGTGCTGCAATCGGTGGTCGTCTCGACGACATCTTTGGTTCGAGAACCGTAATCCTTGGCTCGCTAATCGGCTTGATCCTCGGAGCCTCTGCAGTGTTCTTCTTCCGCGACCTTGGTCAAATTACCTTCTGGATTTTCGGTCTCATCCTCACCCTGTTTGTTGGCCCAGCACAAGCTTCGAGCCGCACCTTCGTAGCGCGCTTCACTCCACACGGACGCGAGGGTGAAGTCTTTGGGTTGTACCAGACCACCGGTCGCGCAGTTAGCTTCCTATCGGGCACCATGTGGGCGCTATCCATCTGGGCAGCCAACACCATCCTCGGTGGCGACAAGAACACCATCTATGGAATCTGGGGAATCCTGGTAATCCTGATTGTTGGAACTTTCCTACTGACCCGAGTTCACCCGAAGCCAGAGGTTATTAACCACTAAGCGAAAAGCTCCGAAGCTAGGGTCTGCCCCGCTTTATAGCCTCTCGGGATAATCCACACCGACGAGCCAACCGGCGTCGTCCAAAGGTTCAGAAGATCGCCTTCGTCGAGCGTTTGCTGAATTGGAACGTACTGTTTCTCGATGTTGGCACAGTAGGCGGTCCAAAGAAGACCGGCTTCCACGCCGGGCACTTCGTAATTGAATGGGCGTCTGAAGAACTGTTGTTCGGGCTTGCCGGCGGCTTTGCGAATGTGTGCGTAAGGCGGGATCACCTTTATGCCGTTTTCATCGACGGCGTCTAGGTTTGGTAGGTCGCGTTCGTTTTTGCCGGTCAGTGGGGCACCGTTCGAGAGCTTGCGGCCGATCACACCTTCCTTCTGGGCGGTGCTGAGGCGATCCCAGGTGTCGAGGTTCATCTTGATGCGGCGCAGTACCAGTTGAGTTCCGCCGATTGCCCACTCGGGACCTTCTTGAATCCAAACCTGTTGGTTGAAAACTTCTGAGCCAGGGATTGGATTATCGGTGCCATCAACCTGACCCATCAGGTTGCGTTGAGTGCTGCCTGGGTTTGTTACACCGACGGCGTTGGCGAACCCTTCCTGAACCCAACGTAGATTCGCGAACCCTTCCGTGTCGCGAATCAGTGCACGGCTGGCATGGAAAAGAGTAAGCGGATCGTCGGCGGCGACGTGAATAAGGATATCGCCATCTGAATACTCAGGAGTCAGGCGATCCACTTTGAACGAAGGGAGGTGATTGAACCCCGCAGGGGTTTCGATTTTCAAGCGCTTCAGGAGGGTTGGGCCAAATCCGATGGTCACGGTGAGGCGGGCTGGGTGACCCGCGAACTGGCCAGCCGGGTCGGCGAGTACTGGTTCGCCGTTGGTTAGACGGTTAATGTCATCGGTGATTAGCTCAGCCCATTTAGCCAGATCGGTCTTTTGAGTCTTGTCTGGCACATCGAACGCAATAAACCTCGCGTGTGCTTGAAGGTCTAGGGCAATTCCGGCCTGGTGTTTACCGTGGGGGTTTACCTTTGCCGAACCGATTGCAGTTGGATCTGGGGTTGGTTGAAGAGTATTCGCGGCCACGGCTCCAGCCGCTGCCGAAGCAGCGGCCGTGCCAGCCGTTAAGAATCCTCGACGGGAGATCACTTCTCGTTATAGGTTTCGTCGCCGCCGGCGCTTTCCTTGGCGGTCAGCTCGAAGGTCTGCTCATCGGCTCCATCGAACTTGAAGGTGAAGTTGATCTTGTCTCCAACCACGATTGGGCGGGTTAGGTTCATGAGCATTACGTGAAGGTCACCCGGCTCAAGGATCACGGTCTGACCAACGTGAATCTCGATTCCGCCCTTCTTCTCCTGCATCATGCCGTCGACTACTTCGTGAGTCTGAACCATCTTGGCGGCGTCGGTGCTGCCGCCAATTAGGGTGACGGTGCCATTGCCCTTGTTGGTGATCTTGGCAAAGACACCCGTCATGCCGCCGGCAGCCGCCGAGTACTCACTGGCACGAACCCAAGCATTTTCGATGATGATGCCGGTCTGTGGTTTCGTTTCTGGCGCAGGAGCGCTGCAGCCACTCAGCGAAACAGCCGAGACGAGGATTGCGAAGATTGCGATTAGTTTCTTTAGCATGGTGAGTCCTTCGGTTTGTTTTACAACTAGTAGAAACTATACTCTACGAACTGTAGAACTAAAAGTTACTGCTCGAGAGGATCGTTTCCAACATCGGTGCGATAGAAATTCATGAAGCTACGAGAAGCGGTTGGTCCACGTTGTCCCTGGTAGCGATTGTTGTATTTCTCACTTCCATAAGGAGTCTCGCTTGGGCTCGAAAGCTGGAAGAAGCAGAGCTGTCCAACCTTCATTCCCGGCCAAAGCTTAATCGGTAGGTTCGAGACGTTTGCAAGTTCGAGCGTCACGTGACCCTTGAAGCCTGGATCTACGAAACCGGCGGTTGAGTGAGTAAGGAGGCCGAGACGCCCTAGCGAAGACTTACCTTCAAGGCGTGCTGCGATGTTGTCTGGCAGGGTCACAAACTCATAGGTCGAACCAAGCACGAACTCACCAGGGTGGAGAATAAAGGCCTCATCAGAGGCAACCTCGACCAGGTGAGTCAGATCGCTCTGGTCCTCGGCTGGGTCGATGTAGGCGTACTTGTGGTTGTCAAAGAGTCGGAAGAATCGGTCGAGGCGAACGTCGAAGCTAGATGGCTGAAGCAAGTTCATCTCTAGGGGTTCGAGTCCGATTTGGCCGGCTTCGATGGCTGCGCGGATATCGCGGTCTGACATAAGCATGGTTCTAGGTTACCCAAGTAAGGCCCTCGGTTTAAGTCGACACTTTGTAGAATAAAAACATGGGAAAACGA
>JBEGPG010000030.1:0-3283 GCA_041181585.1 Actinomycetota bacterium | reverse complement strand
AGTGAGGGATTCGAACCCCCGAAGGCTGAGCCGGCTGATTTACAGTCAGATCCCTTTGGCCGCTTGGGTAACTAGCCGAATACACCTTCGCCCACCGGTAATCCGCTGAACGAACGTGCTTCTCAAGAATACCTGATTGTGAGCGACTAAAATCACACTCATGGCAGATTCATCATTCGACATCGTTTCCAAGGTAGACAAAATGGAGGCGGACAACGCCCTCAACCAGGCTCAGAAGGAAGTTGAGCAGCGCTACGACTTCAAGGGTGTTGGTGCTTCGATCGAGTGGTCGGGTGAAAAGATCCTCATGAAAGCCTCCTCGGAAGAGCGTGTGAAGGCGGTTCTGGATGTGTTCCAGTCGAAGCTGGTCAAGCGTGGCATCTCGCTAAAGAGCCTCGACGACGGCGAGCCATTCGCCTCCGGAAAAGAATTCCGCATCGAAGCCACTTTGAAGAATGGCATCGAGCAAGATCAGGCAAAGAAGATTTCGAAGATCATTCGTGAAGAAGGCCCGAAGAGCGTGAAGAGCCAGATTCAGGGCGATGAACTTCGCGTGCAGTCGAAGAGCCGTGACGACCTGCAGGAAACAATTGCACTGCTAAAGAGCAGCAACCTGGACATCGACATCCAGTTCGTAAACTTCCGCTAGTTCTCAACAATCGGAACTGATCCGGTTGGCGGATAGTTCTCAAGATTCTGCGCTTCAAGTTTTTTCGACTTATGTGCAACCACGCCTTGTAGGTAGCCGGAAATTACGAAGATGGTGATTGGGAAGATCATGGCAATTGCCAGACCCACTCCGTCGGCGAGCGAACCCATGACACTCTTAGCAACAATGAACGAAAGGTTGCTTCCGAGTGAGATTCGGGCGAGCGCCTGACTCGATGCAATTGCCCGGATGTGGGATGCTGCGGAGAAGGTAGCTGGAACCATGATCGATTCGCCAAGGCCCGCAATGAAGAAGAACAGCGCCTGAACGCTTACTGCAAGTAGTTGATTGACCGGCAGTAAGAAGTAGCTGGACACTATGCCGGCGGCCATGGCGATGGCTCCGAAATAACCGCCGAACATGGCTGCGCGATTCACGTGGATCTTGGTTGAGATCCATCCTGTGGAAAAGCGCCCGATGATCATGGCCAGGGCAAATGCGGTGAACGGAACAGCCACCAAGCTGGCGGTTAGGTTCATGACCTTGGTTGAGTAAAGCGACATCCAGTCGGCCATTACTGCCTCCGGCCAAATGCCTGCGAAGAGGGTGAACGAGAGCAGCCAGACCAGGCCAGGGGTCTTTAGCAGTGAGACCTTCTTCTCGTGCTTCTGCTTGGTTTGGTTAGCCTTTTCCTCGGTGCGGGTCATCATCTGAGTACCGAGCACGAAGTTCACGATGAATCCGGCTACGGAGATGATCCCCATGTGCCATTCGAGGCTTAGGAAGCTAGCGAACCAACCGGAAAGCATGCTGGCAACCACCACGCCCAGACTCCATGCACCATGAATCGATCCGAGGATCACCTTCTTTAGGCGCTTTTGAACAATCAGCGCCTGTGCGTTCGCCGAGTTGTTGTACATAGTTATAAACATGGTCTGCACGAAGCTGGCGATGAAGTAGAGCCAGTAGTTCCCAAGCAAAACCACCACGGCCTGAATGGCACAGGTGATCATGGTGGCGACTTGAGTAACTGCGGTGGTGCCGAATTTCTGAACCACGCGGTGAACTATGAACAGCGAGAGCAAGCCGCCAGCACCAGAGAAACCGGTGATGGTTCCCCAGACGGTCAGGTTCTTGGAAAGACCGAGACGATCGATGAGTTCAGGAATTCGAATCACAATCGACATCAGGACAACAGCCTGAGTGAAGAACATCGCCACCAACGAATTCTTGATTCGGTTGGCGCGCTGCAGGGAGAGCTTGCCTTCTTCGGTCACTAGTTGGTTCGATCCACAACGGCGTTGGCGAATGTAACTAGCGCGCGCTTAACCGAACCTTCCGGAAGTGGCTCGATGGCGGCAATAGCCCTGGCCGCCCAGCGACGAGCCTCGGCTTCGGCCTCGGCAGCGACCGGGTGTTGGCGAAGTTTGGTTACTACTCGGCTCAGGGATTCGTCGCTGGATAGGTCGCCTTCGATTTCGCCGAGGAGCTCTCGGGCATCAGCGTTGGTTTCGGCTTCATCGCGCAGCAGGAGAATTGGCAGGGTTGGAACGCCGGCACGAAGGTCGGTGCCTGGAGTCTTGCCCGATGGCCCCTCCTCGGAGATGTCAATCACGTCGTCGATGAGCTGGAAGGCAACACCAATTGCCTCACCGAATTCGATCAACGGCTGTTCGTACGCGCGGTCGGCGCCGGATGCCAAGATTCCCATCTGGGCGGCGGCTGCAATTAGCGAGCCAGTCTTGTCGGCAAGTACCTGAATGTAGTGCTGCGTTGGGTCGTCGTTGCCCTGAGGGCCAACGGTCTCGTGCATCTGGCCGAGACACAAACGTTCGAAGGTGTGCGACTGAAGTTTGATGATCTCGGTGCCAAGGTTTCCAGCAACCTGCGATGCCCTGGCGAACAATAAGTCTCCGGTGAGGATGGCGAGATTGTTACCCCAGATGGTCTGAGCAGTTGGAACTCCACGTCGGGTTGGCGCCTCGTCCATGACGTCGTCGTGGTACAAAGTTGCCAGGTGGGTTAGTTCAACCACAACCGCAGAGTCGATGACTTCCTGGCGGTTTGGGTCACCGAGCTGCGCTGCGAGTAGCACGAGTACCGGGCGAATGCGCTTACCGCCGGCCTTTACCAAGTGCTGAGCGGCGTCTTTGGCAACTGGGTCGGTGTGCTTGGTTGCACCGAGTAGACCCTGTTCCACAAGCTCTAGGCCAGCCTCAAGTTTCTTGATGAGCGGGGCATCGGTAAGTGAGCGGAACTGCTTTGGCAGTTGATTCTTCATTACTTGGCCACCTTGAATCCGGTATGAATGGCCACAATGCCAAAGCTTAGGTTTTTGTAGGTTACGTTTTGGAAACCGGCTGCCTCTAGTTGCTTCGCGAGACCAGCCTGATCCGGCCAGGCCACAATCGATTCGGCGAGGTAGCGGTATGCCTCCGGGGTTTTGCTTGCCATGCCGGAAACCCTAGGCAGAACCTTGGTTAGGTAGAAATTGTAAAACTGCTTGAACACCGGAAGGGTTACCTTGCTGAATTCGCAGATCACCACTCGGCCGCCAGGCTTTAGAACTCGGAACATCTCGGACAGCGCCTTTGGAACATCCACCACGTTTCGAAGTCCGAACGAAATCGTGAC
>JBEGPG010000029.1:0-9691 GCA_041181585.1 Actinomycetota bacterium | reverse complement strand
GTCGTAGAGGGCCACGTGGCTACGATTCGCTCGATTCTCTTGCCGAGCGGTAAGCGCGCTCTTGTGCTCGGCGCTCGCACTCACTACTACGAGAACCACGGAGTCGACAAGGTTGTGCACGGCGTTCGCACAGCGGCTGCAGCAGGCGTGAAGGTAATGGTGCTCACCAACGGTGCCGGCGGTATCAAAGAGAGTTGGGCGCCGGGAACTCCGGTGCTGATCAGCGACCACATCAACTTCACCGGAACCTCACCGCTGAATGGTGCAAACTTCATTGACATGACCGATGCCTACAGCCCACGACTTCGCGAACTAGCTCGAAGCGTTGACCCTAGCCTCGACGAAGGTGTTTACATGCAATTCCGTGGGCCTTCATACGAGACCCCTGCCGAGGTTCAGATGGCTAAGGGCATGGGTGCTCACCTTGTTGGTATGAGCACTGCTTTGGAGACCATCGTTGCCCGCGAGCGCGGCATGGAGGTGCTTGGCTTTTCGCTCATGACCAACCTTGCAGCCGGCATTCAGAAGTACCCGCTTTCGCACGCCGAGGTTTTGGAAGCCGGTCGCGAAGCCGAGCCACGAATCAGCGCGCTACTTGCCGAGATCATCGGAAAGATTTAATGCCAAACCTTCTCGAGCTAGCCGAAGCTTGGCTTGCCCAAGACCCCGACGCCAAGACTCGTGAGCAGTTGTCCGCTGTGATTGCGGACGGTGACGAAATCGAATTACAAAAACTTTTCGTACCGAGAATCACTTTCGGAACCGCCGGTCTTCGTGGAGAGCTAGGCCCAGGCGCGGCTCGCATGAACCGAGTCTTGGTGGCTCAGGCGGCTAAGGGAATCGCCGACTACCTGCTCGAGCGAGAAGCCGAGCCGTCGGTGGTCATTGGCTATGACGGGCGCATCAACTCGGACGTCTTTGCCAAAGACTCGGCTGAGATTTTGGCAGGTGCCGGAGTTCGTGTGGTTCTTTTTGACGACTACGTGCCAACTCCGGTTCTGGCGCACTCGGTGAAGTTCGGAAAGTTCTCGGCGGGCATCATGGTTACCGCCAGCCACAACCCACCCAACGACAACGGTTACAAGGTTTATCTGGGTGGAGACTTTGGCGGAAGCCAGATTATCTCCCCAATCGATCGCGACATCGAAGCCAAGATTGTGGCCGCCGCCGAGGGTTTCACCTTTGGAACTCTTCCGAAGAGTGAAGAATACGAACTCGGTGGTCGAGAGCTACGCGATGCATACCTGAATGCAACTGTGAAACTAACCCAGGGCCACGTCTTTGGAAACAAGCTCAAGGTGGTTTACACCGCGATGCACGGAGTTGGTTTGGCCACGCTAAACGAACTTCTGAAACGAGCCGGTGTCGCTGAACCAATTCCGGTTAGCGAGCAGGTTCAGCCAGACGGCAACTTTCCAACCACGCCATTCCCAAATCCGGAGGAGCCGGGCGCCATGGATCTGGCGTTCGCCAAAGCAACCGAGGTTTCGGCCGATCTGATTGTGGCTACCGACCCAGACGCCGACCGTTTGGCACTTGGCGTTCCAACGGCAAGCGGCTGGGCTCGTCTCAGTGGCGACGAGGTTGGCCTGATTCTCGGGCACGAAATTGCCAGCCGAGGCAACGGTGGAGTTTTGGCAAACTCAATAGTTTCTTCGAGTGCTCTGGCCCGTGTGGCCAAGGAATTCGGTTTGGAATATAGCCAGACCCTCACCGGCTTCAAGTGGATCATGCAGGTTGAAAACTTGGCATTCGGTTACGAGGAGGCTTTGGGTTACGCGGTCGACCCGAGCCACACCCCAGACAAGGACGGCATCTCGGCAGCGCTTCTGGCGCTAACGATCGCAGATCGCCTCCAGCAAGAAGGAAAGACTCTGAGCGAGCACCTAGCCGCTCTGAAGGCCAAGTACGGATACCGGCCAACCGCTCAGGTGAGCGTGCGCGTTGAAACCAAGGCCCAGGTTCGCCAGATTCTGGAGCGCCTAACCGCCAACCCGCCGACCGAGGTTCAGGGTCACAAGGTTGCGCTTACCGACCTTTCGGTTGGCTCGGCAACCTTGCCGCCAACCGACGGTTTGAAGCTGAAATTAGAAAACGATGACTGGGTGATTTTGCGACCGAGTGGAACCGAACCAAAGTTCAAGGCTTATCTCGAAACCACTGAGTCAAACCTCGAGGCCATGAAGACCGAGGTTAAAAAGCTACTCGCTTAGAGCAGCGCCTTCTCAAGTGCGCGCTGAATTTCGTCGAGGTCGATCACATGACGAATCGGAATGATTTCGGCGTTAATTCCGTTCAGGATTGGAACCAACTCTTCGGTGGTCATAACAATGTTGGCAAGAGCGCCAATTTCCTTTGCCTCCGCAACACCAACGGCCTCAACTGTGGCACCTTCGTAGTCGATGGCCTTTAGTGCCTTCTCGATATTGTTCTTCAAGATGACACTGGTTCCATAGCCCAGACCACAGACGGCAACGATACGCATCAGCCTATTCTCCCGCATACGCCCGACAGTAGGTCCTCTATTTGGGCAGTATCCCCCGCATTTAACAGCAAGTTACGAGTATCTTCACTAGCTAGTAACTCTGCGAGGTTTCCCAGCGACGAAATGTGGGAATCGTGGTCGGTTGCCGCGAGCGCGAATACCACCTTCACCATCTTTCCGCGGCCGAAGTCGACTTCCTGGTTTAGAACCCCAACCGAAATGCCATTGCGCATAACCAGATCCCCAGGTGCTGCATGAGCCAGGGCGAATCCATCGACTAGCACGATGTAAGGGCCGAGCTCATCGACCACGCGGACCATCGAAGCTAGGTATTCGCTTCTAACGAATCCGTTTTCAACCAGTGGTTCGCCGGCAAGCGTGATCGCTTGCGAATAATCGCTTGCCGTCAGCCCGATTCGAACCAGCGACATTAGCGACGAGCTTTCGCAAAACCTTCGCGAATAAGTTCGATTAGTTCCTCACGAGCGTCCTTCGACTGGAAGGATGCGTCGGCCGCGTTCAACTGTAGTTCTTCCAGATCGTCTAGGTCGAAGTCGAAGGTTTCAACGAGGCGCTCGAGCTCGTTGGTCACCGAAGTGCCGCTCATCAAGCGGTTGTCTGGGCTAATGGTCACTCGGAAACCGAGGTCGAACAAAATGGCAACCGGGTGGTCTTCGAAGTCTTCACCAAGATCGGCAATGGCTCCGGTCTGCATGTTCGAGGTCGGGCATAGTTCCAAGGCGATCTGACGGAAGTGAACCCACTCGGCAACCTCGCCGAGCTGAACGAAGTCTTGGCCATCTTCCTCGCGCATCATCAGGTCTTGGTAAATGCGAACACCGTGCCCGAGGCGCAGGGTGCGACCGGAAACGATTGCGTCCTTAATGCTTTCGATACCGTCGGCTTCACCAGCGTGCACCGTGGTTGGGAACATGTTCTCGGCAAGGTAGTCGAAGGCAGCCTTGTGGTTCGCCGGTGGGAAGCCGACTTCCGGGCCGGCGATGTCGAAGCCAACCACACCGTTGTCGCGGTGGCGAACGGCCAACTCGGCAATTTCAAGACCTCGGTTGTTGTGGCGCATCGCAGTGACCAACTGGCCGGTGCGAATATAACCGCCACGGGATGCCACCTCGTCGATGCCCTGCTCGAGACCGTCCTGAACCGCCTCGACAACTTCATCAAGCGAAAGACCGCGGGCCAGGTGCTGTTCCGGAGCCCAACGGATTTCACCGTAGATCACGCCATCGACGGCTAGATCTAGCACGAACTCCTTGGCGACGCGGGCGAGGCCGTGCTTGGTCTGCATTACCGCGGTGGTGATGTCGAAGGTCTTCAGGTACTCAACTAAAGATCCCGAATTTGCCGACTCCAAGAACCAGCGGTTTAGGTCTTCGGCGTTGTTGGCCGGCAACTCGAGGCCAATCTCTTCGGCAAGCTCAATGATGGTTTGCGGGCGAAGTCCTCCGTCTAGGTGATCGTGCAGCGAAATCTTTGGCAGTTTCTTTATATTCATTTGTTCCTAATTACTTGAGTGAAGCTTCGTAGTCGTTGGCGGCAACCCTGAGTCTCTCCAGGAGTGCCGGCGGTAGGTTCACGTCGTGCTCCGGCGATAGCTCAAGGCCGCCATTTCCAAAAGTTGCGGTGAATGAACCAAGCGTTCCACCGATGAAATCACCTTCAAGATCCGAACCGATTACATCGAGGATTCTCGTTCCCAGCTGCGGTTGGATGGTAGCGGCGATTCGGCTCTTTACCTTCTCGAAAGCTGGGTCCGAGTATCGGTCGCGACCGTAGGCAACCAACTTCATTTCGGTCTGCTCCAAACGCGATACGTCGTTTTCGGCTGGGCAACCTGCACTTATATAAACGTCTGGTTGGTTTGGGCCATTTGGCGGCAGGAAGTCAATCAGAATCTGTTCTTCAACCTTGTTTCCGGTGGCGTCCGAGAAGTTAGCCATACCCGCAGTCATGCCCTTCACGAAGGATTCACGCATTCCGATGGTCGGACAAACGGCGGTGAGTACCTTCGAATTACCAGTCAAACCCGCAGCCAAGAAACCGGAAAGATACCCAGCCTCATAGGTGTCTACCGAGTAGACCACCAGGTTTTCGATGTTTGAACGCACCAGCGACGAGTGAATGCGATCCGATACAAAGACAAAGTTTGCCTTTGGATAACTCTTGGCAACCTCACCCATTTGGGCAGCAAACCCAAACCCTGCGACCACAACCAGATTGCACTTACGCTTGATCTCTTTGCTCACAGCAGAGGCGAACTTTTCGGCGATTACAGAGCTCGAGTTTCTGTTGATTCCGTAGGTCACTACGGCCTGTTTCACTGCATAGTCAGCAATTTCGGTGAGTGGGCTTGGTAGCGGATCCTTCTCGGATATCACGCAAGCCTTGTAGTCAACCTTGGAAATCGGTGCGTCGGCCGGCAATTCGGCACAGCCGGTGAGTGTCAAAGTGAGCGCAAAAAGCGCGCTAAGCGCACTTTTTTTGAACTTCGACTTATTTTCTGGCACAGCCCCAAGTTTAAGCCCCGTGCTACAAACTTTGACCGTGAAAAGGGGGTTAGACTTGTGAGGTCGCTTCAGAGTTGAACATCAGGAGGCATCGTGCCAACCAAGCCAACCGGAACCCTCTATCGAGGCAAGACCGGCATGTGGTCGTGGGTATTACACCGCATCACAGGCGTATCTATCTTCTTCTTCCTTCTCGTACACACCCTGGACACCGCACTAGTGCGCGTGAGCCCAGAGGCATACAACGAGGTAATCGCCACTTACAAGACTCCACTAATCGGTATGGCCGAGCTGGGTCTAGTGGCAGCCATCTTGTTCCATGCCCTAAACGGTGTACGGATCATCTTGGTTGACTTCTGGAGCAAGGGCGCCAAGTACCAGCGCGCCATGTTCTGGATTGTGATCGCGCTAGCCTTTGTGCTGTTCGCTGCATTCGCACCGCGTCACATCGTTCACGTTCTTGAGTACATGCAGGCAGGTAAGTAATGGTTACCATCGAAACCCCTCGCTCCCCTCGCAGCCGAAAGTCGGCGAACCGCGAAAAGGCGCTTTGGCTGTTCATGCGCGGTTCGGGTGCAATCCTGATCGTGCTGATCTTCGGTCACCTGTTCATCAACATGTTCTCGGGCGAAGGCATCAAGGCCATCGACTTTGCATTCGTCGCCGGAAAGTGGGCAAACCCACTTTGGAAGGTTTGGGACACCCTGATGCTGTGGTTGGCCCTGATCCACGGAACCAACGGCATGCGCACCCTGGTCAACGACTACACCGAGCGTGAGGGTATCCGTAAGACCCTGAACTTCTCGCTGTGGACCATCTGCTTCCTGTTGATCATCCTGGGAACCCTAGTCACCACCACCTTCGACCCATGTGTCGACCCAAGCGTTGCAAGCACTCTTGATGTTTGCGTTGCCAAGTAGGAAAGTATCCAATTGAGTAAACCTAAGGTTCACAACCACCAGTACGACGTAGTAATCGTGGGAGCCGGTGGCGCGGGTATGCGTGCCGCCATCGAAGCCGGGCCTCACGCCAAGACTGCCGTTATCTCGAAGCTTTTCCCAACCCGTTCGCACACCGGTGCGGCTCAGGGTGGTATGGCTGCCGCTCTTGCCAACGTGGAAGAGGACAGCTGGGAATGGCACACCTTCGACACCGTAAAGGGTGGCGACTACCTGGTTGACCAGGACGCCGCCGAGATTCTTGCCAAGGAATCCGTCGAAGCCGTTATCGACCTTGAGAACATGGGGCTGCCATTCAACCGCACCCCAGACGGCAAGATCGACCAGCGTCGTTTCGGTGGTCACACTCGCGACCACGGTAAGGCACCGGTTCGTCGTAGTTGCTACGCAGCCGACCGCACCGGTCACATGATTCTTCAGACCCTTTACCAAAACTGCGTGAAGCTCGGCATCGAGTTCTACAACGAGTTCTACGTTCTCGACCTAGTGATGAACAAGGTCGACGGCGAAGAGCGCCCTAGCGCAGTTGTAGCCTATGAACTCGCCACCGGAGACATTCACGTGTTCCAGGGCAAGTCGATCATCTTCGCAACCGGTGGTTTCGGAAAGATCTTCAAGACCACCTCGAACGCGCACACCCTTACCGGTGACGGAGTTGGCATCATCTGGCGCAAGGGTCTTCCGCTAGAGGACATGGAGTTCTACCAGTTCCACCCAACCGGTCTCGCCGGCCTTGGAATCCTGCTCTCGGAAGCCGCTCGTGGTGAAGGTGGAATCCTTCGTAACGCCTCGGGTGAGCGCTTCATGGAGCGTTACGCACCAACCATCAAGGATCTCGCTCCTCGAGACATGGTTGCACGTGCCATGGCTAACGAGGTTCGCGAAGGTCGCGGTGCCGGCCCTCACAAGGACTACGTGCTTCTAGACCTAACTCACCTTCCACCTGAGGTAATCGACGCCAAGCTCCCGGACATCACCGAGTTTGCTCGCACCTACCTTGGCGTTGAGCCTTACACCGAGCCGGTACCGGTATTCCCTACCGCTCACTACGCAATGGGTGGAATCCCAACCAACGTGAAGGCCGAGGTCTTGCGCGACAACAAGAAGGTTGTACCTGGTCTCTACGCCGCGGGTGAATGTGCCTGTGTGAGCGTTCACGGCGCGAACCGCCTTGGCACCAACTCGCTACTAGACATCAACGTCTTCGGTAAGCGCGCCGGTATCGCGGCGGTTGAATACGCCAAGACCGCAAAGCACGTTCCAGTTCCAAAGGACGCCGCCAAGGGTGTTATCGAGTTAATCGAACAGATGCAAAACTCGACCGGAACCGAGAAGGTTGCCCAGCTCCGCAAGGAACTTCAGGACACCATGGACAAGAACGCCCAGGTGTACCGAACCGAGGATTCCCTGGACGAAGCACTCAACAAGATTGCCGAACTTCGCGAGCGTTACAAGCACGTTCAGGTTCAGGACAAGGGTGCTCGGTTCAACACCGATCTTCTAGAGGCAATCGAACTTGGATTCCTCCTCGACCTAGCCGAGGTTCTGGCCTTCACCGCTAAGGAACGCCGCGAAAGCCGTGGTGGTCACTTCCGCGAGGACTACCCAGAGCGCGATGACAAGAAGTTCATGCTGCACTCGATGGCTTACAACACCGGCAAGGTGGGCAAAAAGCCAGCTTCGAACATCAAGATCGACTGGAAGCCAGTCGTAATTACCAACTACCAGCCGATGGAGCGCAAGTACTAATGTCAACCGCTACCGCTAACGCAACCGAAATTGGTGTAGTTCCTAGCTTCACCGTGACCCTGTTCGTTCGTCGTTTCAACAAGGAAGACGGCGAAGAGGCTCGCTGGCAGGACTTCGACGTGACCGTGCACGGCACCGACCGCGTGCTCGACGCACTTCACAAGATCAAGTGGGAAATGGATGGTTCGCTAACCTTCCGTCGCTCGTGTGCTCACGGTGTTTGTGGCTCGGACGCAATGCGAATCAACGGACGTAACCGCCTTGCCTGCAAAACCCTGATCAAGGACCTCGACATCACCGAGCCAATCTACGTAGAGCCAATCAAGGGCCTTGAGGTAGAGAAGGACCTAGTGGTTAACATGGAGCCGTTCTACCAGGCCTACAAGGACGTCAAGCCGTTCCTCATCGCCAGCGACAAGCCGGAGAAGGAGCGCCTACAGAGCGCCGAAGACCGCGAGCGCTTCGACATGACCACCAAGTGCATCCTGTGTGCAGCCTGCACCTCGAGCTGCCCAGTGTTCTGGACCGATGGCCAGTACTTCGGCCCAGCCGCGATCGTCAACGCTCACCGCTTCATCTTCGATTCACGCGATGAGGCAGCCGACGTTCGTCTTGAAATCCTGAATGACAAAGAGGGTGTCTGGCGTTGCCGCACCACCTTCAACTGCACCGAGGCCTGCCCTCGTGGCATTGAGGTGACTCGCGCAATCGCCGAGGTCAAGCAAGCCATCCTCCGCGGCAAGCCTTAGGTTTCATGCTTACGCGCGCGAAGGCTGCGCTCCTAGCACTTGTCGTAGCTCTCACCACACTGGTGGGAGTCACACCTGCCGACGCTGCCGTTTCCTACCGCGAAGGCACCGACCCGGCAAGCGTGGTGTTCGATCCAACTTCGATTTCCAAGGTGGAACTGGTTCACCCAGCGGGTAGCCCATGGCTCACGTTCGACTATCTGAACACCGAGACCTACCGCCCGGCAAACATAAAGATCACGCTTGCCGGCAAGAAGGCCGTGACCATTAACAACGTTGGTCTTCGCCTAAAGGGTCAGGCTTCGCGCTACGACCCTAAGTTCCCCATGAAGGTTAAGTTCGATGCCTTCGTGAAGGGGCAGAACTTCCTTGGCCTCAAGCGAATGACCCTCAACAACATGGTCCAGGATCCATCGTTCGTACACGAGGCAACCGCCTACAAGCTCTACCGCGCCGCCGGCGTTCCTGCGCCTAGAACCGGATACTCCAAGGTCTCGGTGGAGGGTATCTACATGGGCCTTTACCTGAACATCGAATCGATCGACAAGGTCTTTGCCAAGCGTTGGTACAAGTCCACCGGTCACATCTACTCCGGCCCCTATAACTGCGACGTAATCCCGAACAACACCTGCTACACCGCCAGCACCGGAGACGCCGTTCGCACCGACCTAAACAATGCCGGCGACGCGTCGTTGCTTCATGGCGCCGACTGGTGGACCGCAATCAACCGCGTAGCCGACATGAAACGCGTGATCAACCTGATGGCTACCGATATCTTTATGAGCAACTGGGACGGCTACACCGATGCCGTGCAGAACAATCACTTTGCTCACTTCGACAAAGACGGAAAACTGACCATAATTCCTTGGGGACTTGACCAAACTTTCACCACCGACCCGAATGCTAATCTCACCTGGGACGCCTCCGGACCCATCTTCCGCAACTGGAGCGACCACCGTTCCACTTTGCTAGACCACTGCATCGAATACAACCCGTGCCACAGCCAGCTCATTCGAGAAGGTGCCAGAATCTCGAAGCTCGCAACCAGCATCAAGTTGGTGGACTTCAAGAACAAGGTGGGTGCTGTGATCAACCCGATCATTGCTAACGATGGCGACATCCATGGCAACAGCGTTCAAAACCTAGTGTCGGCACAATCTTGGATCGACCAGTTCATTCCCAACCGCCAGGCCGTCCTAGCGGAATTCCTAACCAACACGCCTG
>JBEGPG010000028.1:0-7231 GCA_041181585.1 Actinomycetota bacterium | reverse complement strand
ATGCCTGTAGCAACTCCAGATCAGTACCTAGAAATGCTTGACCGCGCGAAGAAGGGCGGCTTTGCTTATCCAGCAATCAACGTTTCCAGCTCGCAAACCCTGAACGCAGCCCTAGCGGGTCTTCAGGCCGCCGGCTCGGACGGAATCATCCAGGTCACCACCGGTGGTGGCGACTACTGGAGCGGTCCAACCATCAAGAACATGGCCTCGGGTGCCGCTGCAATGGCGGCGTTCGCTCGTGAGGCAGCGAAGAACTACGGCATCACCGTTGCTCTTCACACCGACCACTGCGCCAAGGACCAGCTCGACAAGTTCGTGCGCCCACTAATCGCAATCTCGGAAGACCGCGTAAAGCGTGGCGAAGACCCACTATTCAACAGCCACATGTGGGATGGCTCGGCAGTTCCAATGGCTGAGAACCTAACCATCGCTCAGGAAATGCTAAAGCTCACCAAGAACATCGGTGCCGTGCTCGAGATCGAGGTTGGCGTTGTTGGTGGCGAAGAAGACGGCGTTGAAGGCGGTATGGGTGAGCACCTTTACACCACCCCTGAAGACGGTCTGCTAACCGCAGAAGCTCTTGGTCTAGGCGAGAACGGCCGCTACATGGTTGCTCTTACCTTCGGAAACGTTCACGGTGTCTACAAGCCAGGTAACGTAAAGCTTCGCCCAGAACTTCTTGGAGAGATCCAGAAGGTTGTTGGCGCCAAGTACGGCAAGGAACTACCGTTCGACCTAGTGTTCCACGGCGGCTCGGGCTCAACCCCTGAAGAAATCGCTGAGGCTGTAAGCCACGGTGTTATCAAGATGAACATCGACACCGACCTTCAGTACGCTTTCACTCGCCCAATCGCAGCACACATGTTCCAGAACTACGACGGCGTGCTAAAGGTTGACGGCGAAGTTGGAAACAAGAAGGCTTACGACCCACGTGCATGGGGCAAGCTTGGCGAAGCCGGCATGTCGGCTCGTGTTGTTGAGGCAGCTACAGAACTAGGTGCCGCTGGAAAGTCGATGTCGCTCTAAGGCTTAGATTGTGAAGAAGCCCGTTCGAAAAGAATGGGCTTCTTTACTTTAAAGACCTATTTTGAATGGCAAGACCGAACCGATATAGGTCAGAAGCAAGTACATGGGAACGACGAAAACCACAAAAAGTGCCACAATTCCTGCCAGCAAGAGTTCATCGTCGGAAACCTGATTTGGAACTTCAACTCCGAGTTTTTCATTGCGGCGCTTGGTGTCTCTTGAAATTCCTCTAGCCGAGATAAAGGTTAGATAACCAGCTGCAGGTAATACCAGCAACCAAGTGAGCGGATGGCTAAGGAACAGGTCCCCTACCGCCTCAATTAGCCCCGGTGACCTCAACTTATCGCTTTGCCTTGTTGGAGGTGTCCTCACCCGCAGACTTCAGGTCTTTGCGAAGTTCCTTAGGAAGCGAGAACTGTACGTCTTCTTCGGCGGTCTGAACGGTTTCAACGTCGCCGAAGCCACGCTTGGCTAGTGCGTCTACTACTTCTTGAACCAGCTCTTCTGGAACAGATGCGCCTGAGGAAACACCAACGGTTTCAACACCTTCGAACCATTCGTCCTTGATTTCGCTCGCGTAGTCGATGCGGTAGGCGGCTTTGGCTCCGGCCTGGAGAGCAACTTCAACGAGGCGAACCGTGTTGGAAGAGTTGGCAGAACCTACTACGACCACGAGATCACTGGCTGCGCCAACCTTCTTGATGGCGACCTGACGGTTCTGGGTTGCGTAGCAAATGTCGTCGCTCGGTGGGTTCTGGAGGGTTGGGAACTTCTCGCGAAGCTTCACAACGGTCTCCATGGTTTCGTCCACGCTCAGTGTGGTTTGGCTCAGCCAGACTACCTTGTTTGGGTCACGTACTGTTGCGGCGGCAACAGACTCGTCCTTGTCGACAATCTGAACGATCTCTGGGGCTTCGCCGGCAGTTCCCTCAACCTCTTCGTGACCTTCGTGGCCAACGAGCAGGATGTCGTAGTTTTCTTTCGCGAAGCGCTGAACCTCGCGGTGAACCTTGGTTACCAGAGGGCAGGTGGCGTCTATGGTTTGAAGCCCGCGCTCTTCGGCAGCCTTTACAACTGCTGGCGAGACACCGTGGGCACTGAAGACCAGAATGCTTCCAGGTGGAACCTCATCAACCTCGTCAACGAAGATCGCTCCGCGCTTTTCGAGAGTGGAGACCACGTGGATGTTGTGAACGATCTGCTTGCGAACGTAGATTGGTGCACCGTAGTGGTCTAGCGCTTTTTCCACTGCAATAACGGCGCGGTCTACACCGGCGCAATAACCACGAGGCGATGCCAGCAGGACCTTCTTATGTCCTTGGCTTTCGGTATCCTTGATTTCAACCACCCGCTAATTCTACCTGCGGGCAGTGAGGGCGAAAATGAGTGAAATTCAGACATCTGGTATGTCCGAAGAGTCTCGCCCGTATTCCGTTGGTGAATTTACAGAGCGCCTGAATGCTGCCGTAAAGAAGTGGCCAACCGCTTGGGTTGAGGGTGAACTCATCAAGTTCAAGGTCAACTATTCGGGCCATGCTTACCCAACTCTGCGCGACCTCAACGGAAACAATGCCGTTATTGATTTGACCATCTTCGCCAATGTGTTGAACACGTCTGGCGAACAATTCAAAGACTCCGACCGAGTAATTGTTTCTGGATCGATGGACTTCTACCAGCCTTCGGGAAAGCTTTCGCTCCGTGTGACCAGCATCAAGAAGGTTGGCCTCGGCGACCTACTGGCACAGTTGGAAGCGCTTCGGGCGAAACTTCGTGCCGAAGGCGTCATTGATGAGTCAAAGCGCCAGCCACTTCCGTTCCTACCCAAGAAGATCGGTCTGATTACTGGAAAAGACTCTGACGCCGAGAAGGACGTTCTGAAGAATGTTCTCGAGCGTTGGCCTGATGCCAAGTTCTCGATTGCACACGTGCCGGTTCAGGGAGAAGCCAGCCCGGCGGCAGTGGTAGATGCGATTCAGAAGTTAGATGCCGAGGCCGATGTCGAGGTGATCATCATCGCCCGCGGCGGCGGTGCCTTCCTTGACTTGATCGGGTTTAGTGACGAGCGTGTGGTTCGTGCTGCTGCAAAAGCAAAGACTCCGATCGTTTCGGCGATTGGTCACGAAGCCGACCGACCAATCTTGGACGACGTGGCCGACTACCGCGCCTCGACTCCAACCGATGCTGCCAAGAATGTGGTGCCGGATGTTGCCGAGGAACACCTTCGCATCAACGATGCACTAATGCGAATGATGAACCGCATTGGCCACTACATTGCCGTTCAGAGCGACTTCCTGGCTCAGTTGGTAAGCCGCCCAATCATGGCTAACCCAATGTTTTTCGTTGATGAAAAACAACAGGATATGGACCGCGCATTGGATGCCATTCGCGACTCCATCGAGCGAACCTTGGAGCGCGAGCAGGCAGCGCAGAGCATCAGAGAGAATGTGCTGCGTTCACTTTCACCACAGTCCACCTTGGATCGAGGCTATTCCGTGGTGCGCGACGCAGCTGGCCACGTCGTGGCTGATGGTTCAAAGGTTAAGACCGGCACCAAACTAAACATCCGCCTGGCCAAGGGCGAAATCGAAGCAACCTCAAACTGAATTAAACTGGAGTAATCATGGCTGAGAAAAACAACGACGACATCGCGAAGCTCACATACGAGCAGGCTCGCGACGAACTTGGCAAGGTACTTGCCGACCTCGAAGCCGGATCGGTGACCTTGGAACAGAGCATGAACCTCTGGGAGCGCGGCGAAGCCCTTGCCAAGCACTGCTCAGCCCTACTTGCAGGCGCAAAATCCAAAATCGATGAGGCCTTGAAAGACAAGTAGTTGAGCGAACTTTCAGCTAAGGAACGCCGAGCCAAGCAGACGATCAATAATCTTCTGCTCTCGATTTTGGCAACCGTTGGTGTTGTGATTGCCGTGGTGCTCATGGTTCCTCGCGATGAAAGCAGCCGAATCCCGAAGATCGACTACGTAGCGGTTGCCACTCAGGCGGCTTCTAGCAGCAAGAACAATATCGTAGTGCCCGAGATCCCAAACGGATGGTGGTCGAATCAGGCCAAATGGCTAGCGAACCCAATCGATGCCGTGCCGCGTTTTGAAGCTGGCTTCGTGGGAGCAAAAAACGAATACATCGGTTACACCCAGGCTTTTGGAGTGAATCCAACCTGGTTAGCTCTGTCTTTGAAAGATGTTGTCCTGGAAAAGAACTACAGCGAGAACTGGGCAATCTACCGATCGCCTGTGGTTCACAACCCTGCCAAGACCAAGGATCTCATTTGGGTTGGAACCTTTGGTAAGGATGCGGTTTTGCTTTACGGAACCGCACCCGAAAGCAATTTTGAATCATTTAGTAAATCCATCGAGCAGAAGTTGAAAGGTTAGGCATGTCTTATTCACGTCCTCAAACTCCTAAAGAAGCTTGGGCCGCTCTGCTAGAAGGAAACCAACACTTCATTTCGGGCAATCCAGCTCACCCGCGCCAGGACATCGACCGACGTGAGAACGTGGCCGAGGTGCAAAAACCATTCGCGGCCCTATTCGGCTGCTCCGACTCACGACTATCGGCTGAAATCATCTTCGATGTTGGTCTAGGCGATCTGTTCGTGGTTCGAAACGCTGGGCAGGTAATCGCGGAAACCATCCTGGGTTCCTTGGAATACGCCGTCGAGGTTCTAAAGGTTCCTTTGATCCTGGTACTCGGGCACGATGAGTGCGGAGCGATTCGCGCCACCATCGATGCCAAAGAGGGAAACCTTAAGAGCAACGGGGAATTCATTCACAACATCGTCGCTCGCATCTCCCCTACCGTCACCGAGTCGTACGCCGCTGGAAAGCGCGATATCGACGACATCACTGCGCTTCACATCCAAGACACCATCAACGACATGATGTCTCGCTCTTCCCTAATCGCGAACGCGGTAAAGGAAGGTAAATTGGGTGTGGTCGGAGCAAACTACAAGCTTGCTCTAGGAGAAATCCATCCCCTAGTAACACACGGCGACATCGCCTAAACGAAAGGTTTCAACGTGGAATACCGCATCGAACACGACACCATGGGTGAGGTCAAGGTACCTCTAAACGCCCTCTACGCAGCACAGACCCAACGTGCCGTGGAGAACTTCCCGATTTCTGGAACCACCCTGGAGCGCGCTCACATCGCTGCGTTGGCACAGATCAAGAAGTCGGCAGCACTAGCCAATGCCAGCCTCGGTGTGCTCAAGCCAGAGGTAGCCAAGGCGATTGCCGAGGCCGCCGACGCAGTGATCTCCGGCAAGCATGATGGCGAATTCCCAGTAGACATCTTCCAGACCGGTTCGGGCACATCTTCGAACATGAACATGAACGAAGTTCTAGGAACTCTAGCCTCGAAGATTCTTGGCGACACCGTTCACCCAAACGACCACGTCAATGCCTCACAGTCGAGCAACGACGTGTTCCCGACCAGCGTTCACGTTGCCGTCACCTCGGCGCTGATCCACGACCTACTACCAGCTCTCGACCACCTGGCCGCTTCACTTGAGAAGAAGGCCAAGCTCTGGGCAACTGTAGTGAAGGCCGGCCGAACCCACCTAATGGATGCAACTCCGGTCACTCTTGGTCAGGAGTTCGGAGGTTACGCAGCTCAGATTCGTTACGCCATCGAACGCGTGCAGAGCACCATCGTGCGTGTTGCCGAAGTGCCTCTTGGTGGAACCGCCGTGGGCACCGGAATCAACACTCCGAAGGGCTTCCCTCAGGAAGTTATTCGCCTGCTCGCCACCGAGACCAAGCTTCCAATCACCGAGGCTCGTGACCACTTCGAAGCACAAGGTGCCCGTGACGCACTGGTCGAGGGCATGGGTGCACTTCGCGTGCTTGCCGTGAGCCTAACCAAGATCAACAATGACCTTCGCTGGATGGGCTCTGGTCCAAACGCTGGTCTTGGTGAGCTACACATCCCGGACCTACAGCCTGGCTCGTCAATCATGCCTGGCAAGGTCAACCCAGTTATCCCAGAAGCTGTCATGATGGTTTGTGCCCGCGTTATCGGAAACGATGCCACCGTCGCCTGGGCTGGTGCTACTGGTAACTTCGAGCTTAACGTTGCCATCCCGGTAATGGGTAATGCACTCCTCGAGTCGATTCGCCTACTGAGCAACAGCATGCGACTACTTGCCGACAAGACCATCGAGGGCCTCGAAGTAAATGAAGAGCGCGCATTGGCACTTGCCGAGTCGAGCCCAAGCATCGTTACCCCGTTGAACAAGTTCATCGGCTATGAAGCTGCCGCAAAGATCGCCAAGCACTCGGTTGCCAAGAGCATCACCGTGCGCGAAGCCACGATCGAACTCGGCTACGTAGACGGCGAAAAGCTAACCATGGAACAGCTGGACAAGGCCCTCAACGTACTATCGATGACCAAGCCGGCCCAGTAACAACCAACCAAAAGCCCGCTAAAAGATACGGCCCGAGAGCAATAGTGCTCCGGGTCGTTATCTTTTTGAACATCAATCCCCCGAGGACGAATACGCCCGCGCTTACAAATGTCCAAAGCAAAGCCTGCCAAAGCAGGTGAGGCGAGAACCAGGTGAGCAGCAAACTCAAGCCGGTCATCAGTTTCACATCCCCCATACCGATGTATCCCCTGAGCGAGAGCAGAGTGCCAGCACCGAAGATTGCCGCCGAGGCTCCTAGCGCAACCAGCACTTTCGTCCAGTCGAAGGTCAAGGCAATTCCGAGAACTGAGATTGCAATACCAGGCAGGGTGATCTTGTTCGGCAACCTTCGCTCTCGCAGGTCGATAACTATCAGCGGAATGGTCGTGGCGGCGAAAAAGCCGACCCCAAGTAGTGGAAACATCCTCCAAAACTAAAACGCACCCACGAGGGGTGCGTTCGAGTTTTCAACAGGTTACGCGCTTACGTCGCCGACGCGCTCCCAGATCTTCGAGATGATCTGCCAGTTGCCATTGATGAAGATGAGGCTTAGGTAGTCCTGCATTACGCCACCGAACATCTCAAGCTGTACTTTGGCTAGGGCTGCGGTGTCTGAGATTTCGTCGATCATGAGGATCTTCTCGTTGCGGGCTTCACCCTTTGACTGTGGTGATTCGCGGTTGACCACTGCATCGCGGTAGATGACGTATGGGCGGATGTTTAGTTCGCCGGACTGAGCGCTGTAGAGAACGACGTTCTCGTTGAAGACTCGGTCGAACTT
>JBEGPG010000027.1:0-2964 GCA_041181585.1 Actinomycetota bacterium | reverse complement strand
AAACAGTTGGCCGAACTCAAGCCAGATCTTGTGGTTGACACCGGCGACAACTTAGGTCATCGAGATGCCATTCGCCCGGCGCTTGAAGCTCTAGAGCCCCTTCTGCACATCCCTGGGGTGTTTGTGAACGGCTCCAACGACTATCACGCACCGGAGATCAGAAACCCGCTCTCCTACCTAAACAGGCCATCTTCACCAGCCCATAAGGAAGTTTTGGAGACCCGAAAACTAACCGACACTTTCGAAGCCAAGGGCTGGCAGAACCTGAACAACCTCTCGGGCGCCCTCACCATTCAAGGAACTCGCATTGGCTTTCTTGGCCTCGACGATCCCCACGACGAACTCGCCTGGTTTGAAAAACTTCCCGAGCAACGTCATGGACTAGGCAGCCAAGACCTAGTTGTAGGTGTGGCCCATGCGCCATACCTGCGAGTGATTAGCGAATTCGCAGATCACGGTGCCGAACTGGTTTTCGCGGGGCACACGCATGGCGGTCAGGTTTGCCTACCAGGACTTGGCGCAATCATCACCAACTGCGATCTGCCGGCAAAATTTGCCAAAGGGTTGAGTCGTCATGGAAACACTTGGCTTAACGTTTGTGCCGGGCTTGGCACATCAATCTTTGCGCCGATTCGCCTGTTCTGCAGACCGGAAGTTCGGTTGCTAACGCTGACCGCTAAGGCTTAGCCCAGTGCCCAAACCTCGGGGCCGAGAACGACGTAGTTACCCGACTTGTTGTCGCATCGTGCGGTGATATCGGTGACGAAACAGGTGATGTTGCCCACTGTAACGGTCTCGCCAGGGTTTAGGGTCTGAGCCGTCGAAGGATCGGCGTAAAGACCGCTGGCACACGTGAAGTCTGCGGTCTTGCCGTTCTTTGGCTTCGCTCCCCAAAGCTTGATCTGGTAGCCGTAGCTCAACTTGCAACTACTTGGAACATTCAGAGGATCGTAAGTCGCGTCGGCCTCGTTCTGCTCACAGATTACAAAACCGTCGACACCGTTGATAGTGCACCAGGTTGGACCACCGGAAACCCTGAAGGTGTACTCGCCATAGGTGTTGTCGAAAATCGCTGGGTCAACCGCGAGCGCATCTTCAGCAGGTGCGGTAGGAATGAGAGACGGATCGAAGGTCTGGGTTGGGGTTGGGGTGTCTGTGGTGTTGTCACTACTGGTAGCAGCGCAACCCGTAACAGCCAAGGTGAGGGCGAGTACGGAGACGGTTAAAAGTTTGCGGTGCACAAACTAAGAATAAAGTCTGTGCACCGCTGAAACCTGCTAGTTTGCTGGTGTTTTGCCGTTAAAACTCCTTGGCAACCAGTTCCGCGATCTCGTAGGTGTTGAGAGCAGCACCCTTGCGAAGGTTGTCGCCAACCACGAACAGCTCGATGCTGTTGGTGAAGTCGAGCGACTGGCGAATACGACCAACAAAGGTTGGGTCCTGGCCGGCAACGAAGTTCGGAGTTGGGTAAACGCCATTGGCAGGGTCGTCCATCACACGAATGGTCGGCTGCTTCGAAAGAACCTCGCGAACTTCGTCTGGGGTTAGTTCGTTTGCAAAGGTTGCGTGAACGGTTAGCGAGTGGCTCACCTGAACCGGAACGCGAACACACGAAGCAGCAACCTTGAGGTCGTTAATGCCAAGAATCTTGCGCGACTCGTCACGAACTTTCATTTCCTCCGACGAGTGACCGCCGGCCTTTAGCGAACCGGCGAAAGGAATAACGTTCAATGCGATTGGTACTGGCCATGGCGAGTCCGACTGAGCCACACCGGCGGTAGCCAGCGCTGCGGCAACATCACCCGAGGTAGAGCCAAGCGAGGCGTCCTTGCCAACCACCGAAAGCTCGGTGGCTAGGCGGTCGATACCGGCGGCTCCGGCACCCGAAACAGCCTGGTAAGACGAAACCACGAGTTCCTTCAGGGTCCACTTGCGGTGTAGAGCACCCATCGCGGCCATCATGGTTAGAGTCGTGCAGTTCGGGTTCGAAATGATACCTAGCGGGCGGTTCTTTGCCTGCTCTGGGTTGACCTCAGGAACCACTAGTGGAACCTGGTCGTTCATGCGGAAAGCACCAGAGTTGTCGATGGCGATTGCTCCACGCTCGGCGGCAATCGGAGCCCAAACTTCCGATACCTCATCTGGAACATCGAACATTGCAATGTCGATGCCATCGAAGGCTTCCGGTGAAAGTGCAACCACGGTTAGCTCTTCACCGTGGACGGTGATCTTCTTGCCAGCCGAACGAGCCGAGGCAATAAGGCGAATCTCACCCCAGATGTTCTCGCGGTTGTTAAAGATGTCAATCATTACGGTACCAACGGCACCGGTTGCTCCAACTAGGGCAATGTTTGGCTTCTTGCTCATAGTGAGTTTCTCCTGTTTCTAAGTTTTAGCGGCCAGTGCCGGCGTAGACGACTGCTTCAATCTCGCTGTCGAGACCGAATGCGGTGTGAATTGCGCGGGCAGCGTCGTCCGCTTCGGTGATGTCAGTGACCACCGAAATACGAATCTCAGAGGTAGAGATCATTTCAATGTTGATTCCAGCCTTGGCAAGCGCGTTGAACAGGGTTGCCGAAACACCCGAGTGAGTGCGCATACCAGCACCAACTACCGAAATCTTGCCAATCTCGTGGTCTACTTCAAGCTCACGGTAACCAAGGCTTGGCTGGTTTGCCTCGAGGGCTGCCACAACCTTCGCCGAGTCACCCTTTGGCAATGTGAACGAGATGTCGGAAACCTTGTCGTCCACGTCGACACCGGTTGCGGTGTTCTGAACGATCATGTCGATGTTGGCACCAGCTTCGGCAACCACGTTGAACAACTCAGCAGCCTTTCCAGGCAGGTCAGGAATACCGACAACGATGATCTTGGTCTGGCTCTTATCGGTTGCTACACCCGAAACTACTGACTCTTCCATGTTCTCTCCTCGGTTTCCTGAGATGACCCTGGTTCCAGGGTCGG
>JBEGPG010000026.1:0-6427 GCA_041181585.1 Actinomycetota bacterium | reverse complement strand
ATCCCAGAACTTCACGCCCATGATTGGTTCCACGATTTCGTAGGAGGTGCTGAGTTCCTCAAGCGACTTTGCCTCGTGGGTGGCACCGAGCATGTTGGCGTCGGTGCTGTAGGCCTTTTCCTTGGAGGCGCGGTAGGGAAGCTTTCGCTCCTGTAGCCATTCGCTCATCTCGTGGCGGCCACCGAGTTCATTCACGAAATCGGCGTCAAGCCAAGGCTTGTAAATGCGTAGGTTTGGGTTGGCAAGAAGTCCGTAGCGGTAAAATCGCTCGATGTCGTTGCCCTTATAGGTCGAACCATCGCCCCAGATCTCAACGTTGTCCTCACGCATTGCGCGGACTAGCAGGGTACCGGTCACAACACGTCCTAGCGGGGTGGTGTTGAAGTAGGCTTTTCCGCCGGTACGGATGTGGAATGCGCCACAAGCGATTGCGGCTAGACCTTCCTCAACCAGCGACTGGCGGCAGTCGACCAAGCGCCCAGCTTCGGCGCCGTAAATCAGTGCGCGGTCTGGAATGCTGGCGATATCGTCTTCGTCGTACTGGCCGAGGTCTGCGGTGTAGGCGAATGGAACTGCGCCCTTTTCGCGCATCCAAGCCACTGCTACAGACGTGTCGAGGCCACCGGAAAAGGCGATTCCCACTTTTTCGCCGACAGGGAGGGAGGAAAGTACTTTAGTCACCTAATAAGACTACCCGCCGAACGAGAGCCTAGGATGAAAAGCATGGCAAGGAAGTTCAGGCGTGCGATTGGCGCAACCCTGGCAACCACCATGGTCGTTTTGGCCACAATCGTCTCAAGCACTTCGGCAAGCGCGGTAACCTGCGAGCCAACAAATTCGCTCAGTGGTGCGAAACAGACTTCGGAATTACTGAGTTCTGGAGTTGAACTTCGAAAGTACGACTTCGCGCCGGGCAAGGCAAATAGCTCACCATATGCCGGGCGCCTTACCGTTGCCAAGGGTTCTTCCGCTGAACTGGCTCTCATACCTACCATCTCCAAGATTGGTGATACCAGTTCGCAAAAATGGTTAGCCAGCCACGTATTAGCTCAGGCGCACGTCAATGGGAATTACTACGACTTCAGTTCGCTTATGCCGGAGGGCAATCTAGGTCAGAACGGATCATTCCTTTATGGAATGCCGGGCACTCAAAGTGTGATTGGAATCGAAACCCGCGACGCGACTCTGTCTTCCGGGTTTAGAGACAGCTTCACGATTAAGGCGGGCTACGCGAGGCTGGAAGCCACCGGCTACAACTTGCGTGCGCTAAGTGCTTCGGATCTTGTGATCTACGACAGTGGCTACCAGCTATCGAAACTTCCTGCCAACTCGTATGCCGTCTCGGTGGCGAACGGCAAAGTAGCCACGCGCTACAAGACCGGTTACCTCACACCTCCTAAGAGTGGATATCTACTCTTGGCAGGTTCCAGCAGGGCGGCTTCGTTGAAATCGCTTTCGATTGGGGCGGTTGTTTCGTTCCGATCGCCGGCTGGAAACCTTGCGAAGCCGAAGTATGACTCGATTACTCCCGCCGTTTCCGTGCGTGGTCAAAACGTGACCATCGCTGTCGACGCAGTTAACTACGGGAGCACGTCAAACCTCTCTGCAACACTCTTCGACGATAACTGGCTGGGAAGTACCCCTAATTCCCGCGCTACGGTTCTAATCGACAAAGACGGCGTAGTTACCGCAATAAAGACCACCAGGTACACGTCGGTGCCGGCGGTCGGCGAGCGCATCTTGAAGCTTTACTCGACCACCGCTGCAAACCAAGCGAACAGCCTTAGCGTGGGGGAGCGAGTGACCGTGCGCAAGGGTTGGGTTAGCAACTCCGGCAGCACCTACTCGACGATCTTGAGTTATCACACGCGGCTACTGAAGAACGGCTCCCTAGTTGTTAGTTGCACAGGGGCTTCCGAGGGTGTGCGGCCGAGAACCGCCATCGGCTGGGATAACAAGGGCAACGTTTATCTTGCCACTACGACCATGGGTCGGGCGTGGCCGGACGGTGGCTACCGAGTCGGAGGCTCCACCCTTACCCAGTTGGCAAAGTGGCTGAAATCACTCGGTGCCACAGACGCCGCAAGCGTGGACGGTGGCGGTTCGACCACCATGTATGTTCGTCGCGGCTCGGACTACACGCGCGAAGATCTGCCCGAGAGTGACTGGGTAAGGTCTATCGCCCAAGGCATAGCCCTAGTTCGGCGCTAGCATTCAGGGATCTTGCAGGTTTCGCAGGTAAAATTTTGCCTGATGTCTAAGTTCTTGCGCTCGCTTGCCGTTGGATCCGTCCTGGCTGGATTGGTGCTAACCGGTGGTTGTGCAAAGGTGCCCGAGACGGACCCCACGGTGGTAAAGGAAGTTCCACTTCCAACCGAGATCGACGAGATCGACTCCAGCAAGCTGGTTCCAACCGCCGAGACTCAAAACTGCCGCAAGGCACCGTCGGTTGCTACCGCAGTAAAGCAGAGCACTGGAACCCTGGTTGGCGGTGGCGAGTACGGCACCTTCGACTGGGCGGCTGGAAAGACCAATGGCGGTCAAATTTGGAAGACCAGGCTCGCATACTCGAAATCGAATCTTGCCCAAGTTCGCATCGTGCCAACGTTCACCCATGTGGGAAATGTGGGGGACCAGAAGAAGCTTGCCGCAAAGGTTGATTCCGTGGCCTACATAAACGGAGACTTTTTCCACCTTCGCGCTTCCAACCTGCTCTACAGTGCAATGGTTGAAGAACACCAACTCGTGTATGCGCCAAAAGAAAAGACCCTAATCGTTGGTGTGGTTGAAGAAAAGGCCAACGAACACACCGGCATGCAGGGTCGCTCCTACATCAAGACCGCCAAGGGCAAGCTCATTACCCAGGGTCTGAACCTGGTTTATCTGCAGGAAAACGCAATCGGTGCCTACAACAGCCTCAAGACCACGATTGGCCTACCAAAGATCTCGTATTTAGTTGAGGTGAAGAACAATACGGTCACCAAGAGTGAAGCGGCCCAAACTTTCAACATTCCAACCGACCCAGACACCTACGTTTTCGTGGCTACTGGGACCGAAGTGGCATCGCTTTCGACCCTGAAGGTTGGCGACCAGGTTAGTTACACCAAGCCAACCAGCGCCAAGACCACCCGTTTCCTTCGCACCGGGCTAAAGGCTAACGGCACGGTAACGCTGCCCGGCGGTGAAGAAGTTCCAATTGTCTCGGTAAACCACCGCGGAGAAACCACTCGTGCCGGTGCAGTGTTGTTCACTCAGAAGCTTTACCCAACCACGTCGAAGCTTTCCGGAACTCTGGTTACCGACACCGACGGCGTGGTTCTGAAGGTCTATCCAAACGGTAAGGCGCTCAAGGTTGAACGCGGACAGTATGTTCTCGAGTTCGGTGCCGAGGTTGCTCCACTTATCAAGAAGATTAAGGTTGGGGCGAGGGTAAAGATTGATAACTCCTACGAGGTGAAGAACAGTCACAACCTGTTTGCGGCCTTTGGAAACCGCGAAAACACCATGATCAACGGTGTAATCGTGGCCAACTGCAACCCAGGTCACGAAGACATTCGCCCGAGAACCGCAATTGGTTGGAATGAAAACGGGGATATCTGGTTTGTAACTACCACCATGGGTGTTCGTAACTCTGCCGACGTATTCAACCGATTCCGTCTCGGTGGATCTACAGTGCACCAGCTGGCAGCTTGGCTGAAGGAGCTTGGTGCAACTCAAGCCGTTGCGGTTGACGGCGGTGGCTCCACGACCATGTACGTGAAGCAACCGGACGCCAACTATAAGCGAGTTGACCTACCAGCCACCGAGTGGGTTCGCACTGTGCCTCAGGGCATCACCATGGTTACCCGATAGGAGAATCAAAATGATGAGTTTCGTTCTGGCCGGCGGCTGCTTCTGGTGCCTTGACAGCGCCTTCATGCAGTTCCGTGGTGTCACCGACGTGGTCTGTGGCTACATGGGCGGCCACAAGGACTACCCAACCTACGAAGAGGTTTGCACCGGCACCACCAACCATGCCGAGGTCGCCGAAGTCCACTTCGACGAAGACGTGATCTCGCCAGAGAACATCCTGGATATCTTCTTCACACTGCACGATCCTCGCCAGTTGAACCGACAGGGTGACGACATCGGCACCCAGTATCGCAGTGAAGTTTTCTACCGCAACGAGACGGAGAAGTCTTACATCGAGGCCGCTCTCGAGCGAGCGAAGGACCTCTGGGAGGGGGAGTTGGTTACCAAGATCACCCCTGCCGAAACCTTCTGGGAAGCCGAGGAATACCACCAGGACTTCTATGCCAAGAACCCTAATCAGGGTTACTGCAACGCGGTTGTGGCACCGAAGATGGCCAAGGTTCGTAAGGCTTTCATGGAGCTAACCAAGTAGTTTTCCACAGAAATAAACTCGCCCGTTTTTGGGTGAGTTTCTGACTCAAAATTCCATTCAGGCAACAAAACGAATTGCCGAAAGGAAGATAAGAAATGTCAGAACTCATCACAGTGGCAGGTCTGGTTGCCACAACTCCAAGGCACTTGGTTACCCAGGATGGCCTACCAATCACGTCGTTCCGTTTGGCAGCCTCACACCGAAAGTTCGACCGTGCGCTGAACAAGTGGGTCGACGGCGAAACCAACTGGTTCACGGTCACAGCCTTCCGTCAGCTAGCAATCAACGCCGCGGGCTCGGTATCAAAAGGTGAGCGTCTCCTAGTTACCGGAAAGCTCCGCGTTCGCGACTGGGACAACGGTGATCGCGTCGGCACCTCGGTTGAAATTGAAGCCGATGCACTCGGGCACGACCTCTGCTGGGGTAACTCGGTATTCACCCGAACCGTTCTGGTTCGCGAGGCCGCTGACCTACCTGAACCATCGGAGGCTGACAGTCCAGCCGAAACCGAAGAAATCGAAGAGCAAGAAGCAGACCTCGCTCTCGTCTAAAACCCCAGGCGCTACCTCCCCCTCAAATTAGCGCCTGGCCAGATGCCCTCTGCCTTAGATACCGCAGGATAAACTATCCAAAGCAAACTTCTACTGGCAGAGGGCATTTTTCTCATGGCTGAATTCATTTATCAAATGATTAAGGCGCGCAAGGCGCACGGCGACAAGGTCATCCTCGATGACGTAACTTTGGCATTCTTCCCAGGTGCCAAAATTGGTGTGGTTGGCCCTAACGGTGCCGGTAAGTCATCGGTTCTAAAGATCATGGCCGGCCTCGACACTCCAAGCAACGGTGAAGCCCGTCTGAGCCCTGAATACACCGTTGGCATGCTCATGCAGGAGCCGCCGCTAGACGAGAACCTAACCGTTCTCGGAAACGTTGAATTGGCTGTAAAAGACACCAAGGCCAAGCTTGATCGCTTCAACGAAATCTCGGCACTGATGGCCGAACCAGATGCCGACTTCGACACTCTCCTAGAGGAAATGGGAAAGCTTCAGGAGCAGATTGACCACGTTGACGGCTGGGATCTAGACAACCAGCTTGAGCAGGCCATGGATGCGCTTCGCTGCCCTCCTGGCGACACCCCGGTTACCCACCTTTCCGGTGGTGAGCGTCGTCGCGTTGCCCTTTGTAAGTTGCTTCTTGAAAAGCCAGACCTACTGCTTCTTGATGAGCCAACTAACCACCTAGACGCCGAATCGGTCCTTTGGTTGGAGCAGCATCTGGCCAAGTATCCTGGTGCCGTTCTGGCCGTTACCCACGACCGCTACTTCCTAGACAACGTTGCCGAGTGGATTTTGGAACTCGACCGAGGTCGCGCCTACCCTTACGAGGGCAACTACTCAACCTACCTAGAGAAGAAGCGCGAGCGCCTCGAGGTTCAGGGTAAGAAGGATGCCAAGCTTGCCAAGCGACTAAGCGATGAACTCGAGTGGGTTCGCTCGTCGCCAAAGGCTCGTCAGACCAAGTCGAAGGCTCGTTTGGCTCGCTACGAAGAAATGGCTGCCGAGGCGGATCGCACCAGAAAGCTCGACTTCGAAGAAATCCAGATTCCACCAGGCCCTCGCCTTGGAAACGTAGTTATCGAAGCCAAGAACCTCCAGAAGGGTTTCGACGGCCGCTCGCTAATCAACGGCCTATCGTTCAGCCTCCCTCGCAACGGCATCGTCGGTGTGATCGGTCCAAACGGTGTTGGTAAGTCAACCCTGTTCAAGACCATCGTTGGCCTAGAGAAGGCCGATGGCGGTGAGCTCAAGATCGGTGAGACCGTAAAGATCTCTTACGTCGACCAGAGCCGTGGCGGAATCGACCCGAACAAGACCCTTTGGGAAGTCGTTTCCGGTGGCCTGGACTACATGCAGGTTGGCAACGTTGAAATGCCGTCGCGTGCCTACGTGGCAGCCTTCGGCTTCAAGGGCCCAGACCAGCAGAAGCCTGCAGGAGTTCTCTCGGGTGGTGAGCGTAACCGTCTAAACCTTGCACTAACTCTGA